>VBML01000092.1 GCA_005878915.1 Methanobacteriota archaeon
GTCGTGTACCAGGGCGGAACCGGGTCCCCGCACTGGGATCACATGACCGGTGACACAGTCAAGTTCGCCGCCGGGCAATGGGTGGGACTTACACCGTCCGGCCCTCCCCGATGTTGCGAACTGATGGCGTACGACGAGTCCAGCGGCAACGTGGTCATGTTCGGAGGGTACGACGGTCCCTTGGGATTGCAGCCCCTCAATGACACGTGGACATACCGAGGCGGGACCTGGACGCCCGTGACCCCCGGCGTGTCACCCCCGCTATCCGCAAGCGCGGGGAGCATGGCTTATGATTCCGCCGACGGCTACACGGTCCTGTTCGGCGGGACGGACTGCTCTCGTTCGAATTGCACGTTCCTCGACGAGACGTGGACGTTCTCTTCGGGACGCTGGACGAAGAGTAGCCCTCTCATTTCGCCGTCGCCTCGCGCGTGGGCGAGCATGGCGTACGATGCCGCGAACGGATACGTGCTCTTGTTTGGAGGGTGGGGCCCGCAAGGGGCTACTCTGGACGACACGTGGAGCTTCCACGATGGCGAATGGGTGCAGCTCGATCCCGCTGCATCGCCGTCTCCGCGTGCGGCGGCCCCAGTGGCATACGACCCCGGCAGCAGCCGCGTCGTCATGGTCGGAGGGTTCAATGGCAGCACATCCTACGGTGAGACGTGGGCGTATGGTGCACTGCCTGGGCCCACGTTTGCCTACCCTCTCGTCCTCGCCGTCTCTCTGGCGATTCTAGCGACTACGGTTGGTTTGTATCTCGTAGTAGCTCGAAACAGGGCGCGCAGGCAGGACCGGGCCCGCTAGAAGGGAGAACTTCAACTGCAACTGGAGTAGATACCCGGGACGACTTGGAATACGATGGGGAGCCCCTTGCTGCCTCCCACGGATGAAGATGAAATACTTTCGTCCCTTGTCGCCCGCCACTTGGTCATGTCTCCCGCGGACACCGGAGGGCGCTCGGAACCCGCGGAGGTCGCGACAGCGCGTCGGCCCCGCCCCCGAATCGAAACGCTCGCGGACCTCATCTTTGGTCTCTCTCTTGCCATCGATGCAATCGCGTTGCTCCCCACCGCTGCGGCCGCGACGACCCCTGCCGACATGAACAGCCGGATCTTCATCTTCGCCTTCACGTTCCTCTTCCTGATCACGGCGTGGATGGTCTATACAACGTACATGTCCGTCCTGCCGGTCGACATGATGCCGGTGACGTTTCTCAATGTCGTTCTCCTATTGCTCGTCGCTCTCATCCCGTACCTTTTGAACAACGTGATCCTCGGGGACAATCCAGAAATCCGCGACTACTCGTCGAGCCTCTTCGCGCTCGAACTTGCCGGAATCCTAGCGATCCTGGCGAGCTTCGCACACATCCTCGGGGTCGCGGACAACCGCCTGGTGTCCCCGGAGGGCGCGCGGTTATTCCGGAACGGGAGGAACCGGCTCGCCATCCTCGCCGTCGTGATGGCGATTTCCATCGCCCCGCCGTTCTGGCAGGTGAGCCTCTTCGGCCTCCAGGCGCGAATCTACATCTGGTCCTTGCCCTTGATCTCGTATTGGTTGGGGCGGGCGATCAGTCCGCAGAGTCGGACGTACCGATTCTCGTGAAATCTCTGTGGATGAGGGCGGCAGAAGCTACTTGTGCGGACGGGGAGATTGCCCCCCCAAGGGATTCACGCGGAGGAGAGCGAAATGAATCCGGAGGCGGGCGGCAGTACATCGAAGGGTCGCGACGAGCGTCCGATGACTCGGAATGAGCGGCGCGTGACCTTGGGACTCAGTATCCTCGCGGTAGCCCTGTCCCTCGTCGCGCTCGGCGCCGCGCTCCTCGCCCCCGCGCTTCTTGGTCCCAGAACCCTGATGGCCCAAGCCCGCCGCGGAGGCCCGGTGACCATCGGTGCCACGTGCACGCACTATCCATCGGCCGAGGTTTCGATCAGCGTCCCGGGTCCCGGAACCATCGTCGTGAGCGCGACGGTCGGCGTGGGCATCAATCATACCGTCGGAGTCAGCGACGAGGCACGAATCTTCGTCGCGTCGTCGCCAACGGATTGCACGCTGGACAACTACACCGCGTTCGTCTCCGTACCGCAATCGCTCCCCACTGACCCGTTCCACTACGAGACGGTGCCGATCCTCCGACCGTTTGCCGTTCGGGCCTCCGGGGCGTACGCGTTCTATGTGAACGGCATCATACCCTCCGGTTGGGATCCCGGCGACCGATTCGACAGCGCTTCCCTCGTTGCGACGTTCTACCCCGGCTAGCTGAAGCGATCCCCGCCACAATCATCTTAGCGCCCCTATGTCCGCCCGCGGCGAGGGACGGAGAATACCGGAATCGAATCCCGGCTGACGCATTGCCGCGAGCAACAAGAAATGCGTTCGATAAAGCGGGACCGCCGTCCGCGCCACAACTCTTTTATCGCCGGGACATCCGTGCGCGGGTCATGTCATCTGAACGAGCGGGGGGCCCGCTGCGCGGGCTCTCTTCAGGAGGAAGCTTGGGCGGCGTGATGAGTCTCGTCGCGGTTGTTCTAGCCGTTATCGCGTTGATCGGATCTGTGATGATTCCAGGCCCCGCGGGCATCTCGGGGACGCAAGGGGGTCCTGGACCAACGGGGCTCACGGGACCTCAGGGACTCCAAGGCCCAACGGGCCCACTGGGGCCGGCGGGCGCGGATGGCCTACACTGCTGGGATCTGAACGGGAACGGAATCCAGGACCTCCCGTCGGAGGACCGGAACGGCGACCTCGTCGTGAATGCTCTCGATTGCGCGGGTCCGCAGGGACCCACCGGCCAGCAAGGCCCTCAGGGCCCCCAGGGGCCGCAGGGGGATCCCGGACCGATCGGTCCGGCGGGGCCCCAGGGATCGCAGGGACCTCAGGGACTCCAGGGGCTGCAAGGCCCCCAAGGAAATCAAGGGCCTCAGGGCCCGGCAGGGCCGCAGGGTCCCCAGGGACCACAAGGAGCGCAAGGGCCGACAGGTCCGCAGGGTCCACAGGGCGATCCGGGCCCGCAGGGGCCTCAAGGGGCTCAGGGTCCTCAGGGTCCCCAGGGACCTCAAGGGCCCGCGGGGCCTGGGGCCGACCATCCCGTGTTCTCGCGGACCCAGCTCGACATCGCGGGAGTAGGCTTCTACGCGTCCGTGACCATCGGCATCGATGCGCTCCCATTCGTGAGTTACTACGACTTCGTGAATGAGGACCTCAGGATCACCCATTGCTCGAACATCGCGTGCACCGTGGCCACCCACGCGTCCGTGGACAGTGTGGACAACGTTGGATCGTACACCTCGGTGGCGATCGGCACCGACGGGCTTCCTCTGATCAGCTATTACAATGTCACGAGCGGCGACCTCAAGGTCGCCCACTGCTCCGACGCCTCCTGCACGGGGGCGACCCTCTCCACGATTGATAGCACCGGCGATGTCGGACAGTACACGTCGTTGGCGATTGGTGCCGACGGGCTCGGGCTCGTCTCCTACTACGACGTAACGAATCAAGACCTCAAGGTCGCGCACTGCTCGGATACGCAGTGCACCACCGCGGTCTCCTTCACGATTGACAGCGCGGGCACGGTGGGCTGGTACTCGTCGGTGGCGATTGGTGTCGATAGCTTCGGGGTGATCAGTTACTACGACTTCACGAACAACGCCCTCAAGGTCGCCCACTGCACGGATGTCGTGTGCGTTTCGCCGAGTACGGTTACCCTTGATGGAGGTGTCAACAACGTCGGCAGGTCCAACTCTATCGCGATCGGGGCCGACGGGCTCCCTCTGATCAGCTACTGGGATACCTCGAACGGAGACCTCAAGGTCGCGCACTGTTCGGTCGCTGACTGCAGCCTTGCGACGACAGCGGCGGTCGACACCGCGTTACAAGTTGGCTCGGACACGTCCATGACGATTGGGGCGGACGGCCGGGGCCTCATTACCTACTACGACCAGTCGAACCGAGACCTCAAGGTCGCCCATTGCAGCAACACCGCGTGTGACGCGGCGATTCTCTCCACGGTCGACAGCGTAGGCGATGTCGGGACCTTCACCGCAGTGACGATCGGGGCCGACGGACTCGGCCTGATTGTCTACTCCGACTTCACGAACTTCTACCCCAAGGTCGTCCACTGCTCGAACATCTTCGGCATTCCGTACGTCCGGCAGAGGTGAACATCAGCAAGAACGACAAGCTGGGGCCGAGGATCGGTGGCCCCGTCCGAGGATAGCGGTCTCCTGGGGGGTCGCGAGGTCCGCGAGCTGCCTCACTTCCATGTTACGACGGTGAGGGCGATGAGGGCCGCGGACTGGGCCCATGTATATCCCGCCGTGTAGGGCTCGAGTCCGCTCACGTACACCGGCATCATCGAAGCGAACGACCATAGCGTCACAAGATTTCCCACGAGGAGCAGCACGGCGAACGTGAGGAGCCCCGCAGTAAACGTCGTCGGTGTCCGCCGCGCATTCCCCACGTACACGTAGATCAACAGGGAGGTCAGGGCGATGTTCGCAAGGGCCCCGACGATGGAGGCCCACATCAGAAGACCCATGGCACTCCGCTCCACTCGTTCGCACTCGTAAATCCTTTTCCACGAATTGCGTGCAACTCTTCACCTCCCGTTGCGGAGGATTCGGTCGAGGAGCTCGATGTTCTTCTCCATCTGCGAGGTGAGGAAGTACACGGCCCCATACGCGTCCTGCGCGGGCGTCGTAATCAACCCATGCTCCAGCAGCAATCGGACATGGTGGAGCACGGTGCGGTAATTGAGGCCGAGGCCCTCCGCGAGCTGGTTCGCGTTTCTCGGGCGGTCTCGGAGGGCCGCCAGGATCCGTGCGCGGTTCGCCCCGCCGCGGGTGCCCGCGAGCAGGAACCAGATGAGCCGCTCCACCCGCCCGCAATCGCGGGGCCGTTTATATCTTGGCTCTACCCCTTCGAATCGTGGCGGGATTTGCGTCTGATTCGCGCCAAGCGTCTTTCACGGCCCGCTGCTCCGGCGCTCCTGGAGGAGTTCGAATGCGCGAATGGAAGCGTAAGACGTGGCTTCGGGGAATTTTGGGGATTGTGATTGTCGTCGCGGTTCTCGGCGTCGCGGTGGCGGCGGCGCCGCTGAGCGCGGCGAAGGGTCGCGAGGTCGAGCTGCAACCAGGACCGTTTGCTCCGGGGGCGGAAGGCGAGATACACTTCAACGTCGCCGGTGGAGTTCTCTCGGGACGGATCGAGGCGGAAGACCTGCCTGCCCAGGGATCCCACGCGTTCTACGTGCTCTGGTTTGTGCGGACGGACACCGGCGACAAGGCGTTCCTCGGGCCCCTTGTCCACCGGGACTCGATCCTGTTCCACGATTCCGGGGACGCGGAGATGAGGTTCAGCGCGGGGGCGTTCACATCGGGGCCCAACGCCGGGTCACCGATATCTCTCGGGGCGAAGCGGACCAACCTCTTCGTTGTGATCGCGGAGAAGCAAATCGACACGTTCAGTCCGTTCCCGGTCTCCCCGCCGCCCTCGTCGTTCGCCCTCATGGCTACCGTCTAGTCACGTGGCACGATGTCGCCAGTCTCGCCAATCGGCCCGGTCGCCCGCTGAGCGAAAGCGGCGGGCGGCCACCGCCCAACAGGGATTGAGGAGGTGGCACCCTGGGTCTCCGTGTACTCGCTGTATCATCGGGTGCGGGTCGCTGGGAGAAGGAACCGCTTCATCGTGAATCTGGCCGAATTCGCGCATACGTACTTCTAACCCATCGAGGGCTCGTCGCCTCCATGGAATCACCGAGTGCCCCGCCCAAGTCCCGCTCGAACGCCGTCTTCGCGATCGCCGCCATCGTCTTGCTCGTTGCCGGCTTGGCGGTGGGTTACGTCTTGGGCAGGCCCGCGCCGGTGTCGGCACCCGGGCCCGTGAACGACCTGCCGCGGTCGAACACGATTCCGCGGGTCGAGGGCTGGTACCAGAATGCAACCGTCAGCTACCTCGACTATGGCCCCCAGTCGAACGTCGCAGTGCCGATCCTCGCCTTCTTCCAGGCGGCTTCGCCGGGCACAGCGGTCGCGGGCCAGAGGAACATCATCGACACGATCCCAGGTCAACCGGGGTACAGCGACTTCTGGCGGGTCCACAAGGTCCTCGTCCCTAGCGGCTACGTGCCGAACTCGATCCGGTCCTTCGAGGAGGCCGTCGCGTCCGGGTACGCGATCGAAGTGACGAACATCGTGGTCAACTGCCCCGTCGTCAACCACAACGCAACGATCCAGGGGTCGTCGGCGACCCCCGTGTCCGGGTGGTACCGGGACCGCGAGGTCTTCTACTTCGACCAGGGGACGAACTCTCCCTCCGATGGCTCCGTGGTCCGGGACGCGCCAATCTACGCCTTCTTCCACTCCGACGGGAGCCCCGTTGCGGGCCAGAGGAACGTAATCGACGTGCGACCCGGAGATCTTGGGTACAGCGACCTGTGGCGGGTCGTGAAGGTCACCGTCGGACCGACGTACATGGCGAACGATCTGAAAAGTGCCGGCTCCATCCTCGCCGCCGAGGCCGCCGGACAGGTCACCGTCGAGACCACGACCACCTACGTGAACTGTCCCGTCGTGACCTGAGCGTTCCAGGACCTCGCAAACGCTGCGAGGCTGTGAGTGACTGGGATGGAGTGGTAACGTTCAAGAGCAGCTCCCCGATTCCCGCCCCCGGCGGCGACCATGGCTGAGAAGTGGAAGTTGGAAGGCGATTGGATCAACTCGTGTAACTGCGATTCGGGATGCCCGTGTCTCTTCTACTCGAATCCGACGCAAGGCTCGTGCGAGGCCATCGACGCGTTTCACATTGCGAACGGGAAGTACGGCGCTGTTGCCCTTGACGGGCTCAACGTCGTCGTGGCGTCAAAGACCCCCGGCAACTTCTGGAAGGGCAACTGGACCGCCGCCGTGTACTTCGACGAGCGGGCGAGTGCGAAACAGCGGGCAGCCCTGGAGACCCTCTTCATGGGGAAAGCGGGCGGTGCCCTCGCTGTCATCGCGGGGATGATTGGGAACCTGAAGGGCACCAAGACCGCGGCGATCCGAATCGATACGAAGGCCCGTAGCGTATCCATCCCTGGGGTCATGGACGTCCAGCTCAAACCGACCCAGGGCGGCGACAAGGGGCAGCCCATCCAAGTCATGAACAACCCGTTCGCGCCGGCGATGGACCCGATGTACATGGGTATCGGGTTGCGCGCCACGTTCAGCGACTATGGGATGAAGTTCAACAACCTGGACAAGGACGGGAACTGGGCCCCCTTCCGAATGTCGGGGCCGTGAGGATCGGGCGAGGAGAGCCGCAGACCTGCCCCTTTCGCCTTCATCGCCGTTTCGTCCGCGAAGCGAACCGACCGTGCCACGAGGGCGAGGCCCGATCGTTCGGGACTGCGATTCGAATGAGATTGAGCTTTGAATCGAGTGTCTCCTTCTCGATCGGATTCGTTGAAGGCCATTGGGGCATATCGAGGCGCCGTTCGGCCTCTCGTTATGGA
>VBML01000093.1 GCA_005878915.1 Methanobacteriota archaeon
CCCGCTGGACGTGTTCTTCGGTGATGTGGTCCTCCGCCGCCCGTTCCGCGAGCTCCGCCGCGACCCGGAGGAGGTCGAGCGCGCGCCGGGCGTCGCCGTGCTCCGCGGCGGCGAGGGCGGAGATGAGGGAGAGCACGGAGTCCTTCGCCACTCCGTTGTCGAACGCCTTCAGGGTCCGCTCCCGCAGGATGTCGAACAGCTCCCCCGCGTTGTACGGGGGGAACACCATCTTCTCGTCGCTGAGGCGGCTCTTCACCCGCGGGTCCAGCCACTCGGTGAACTTCAGGTCGTTGCTGATGCCGATGAGGGAGACCTTCGCTTTCGTGAGGTCGTCGTTGATCTTCAGGAGCTGGTACAGGAGGTCGTCCCCGTTCTTCGTCACAATCTTGTCGATCTCGTCGAGCACCAGGATCACGATGCGCTTCTCCTCGTCCAGCTTCTCGACGAGCATCTGGTAGACGCGGTCCGTCGAGAGCCCCGTGAAGGGGATTCGTTGGCTCAGGTTCTCGACGAAGCGGTTCGCGACGTTCTGCAGCACGCCGTACGGCGTGTCGACGATCTCACAGTTCATGTACACATAGTGGACGGTCCGCCCGCCATCGAGCTTCTTCAGCTCGTTCTCGATGTACTTCACGACCGCGGTCTTCCCCGTCCCCGTCTTCCCGAAAATAAGGACGTTGCTCGGACGTTCCCCGCGGAGGGCGGTGGCGAGAATCTGCGCGAGCTGGTCCACCTGGTCCTCGCGGTGCGGCAGGCGATCCGGGACGAAGGCCGGCCGCAGGATGTCCCGGTCCATCTTGAAAATCGGACGTGATCCGATGTACGGTTGGAAGATGCTTTCTTCCATGTGGTTCGGCTCCCCCTAGAATGCTAAGATTCCGCGCAAATGGCGCGGATGAAACGAAGCGCGCGCGGATAACCCCGGGTCTATAAATGGGTTTCTCATCGCACACCAATCAAATCGACATCCGGCGAAATCCCCGATTATTATCCGGGGGAAATTATCCAACACCGCGACTTGTTCACGTTGAAAGTTATCGGTCGGTGCGTGAAGAGCTACGCCCCGCGAATTTCAATCCCCGACCGTCATCCTCGAGGGCCCATGATGCGTTTCGTGACGACCGACGCCAGGAACATCCCGGTCCCGACGAGGACGACGAGGGGTCCGGGGGGCACGCCGGTCGCGCTCGAGAGCAAGATCCCCGCCACGGCGCTGACTCCCCCAAACGCCGCGCTGAGAGCTCCATACCGCGCCAGGCTCGCGCTCACGTTCTTCGCCGCGGCGGCGGGAAGAATCACCAGCGCACCGACGAGAAGGGTCCCCACGACCTTGATTCCCGTGGCGACGACGACGGCGACGAGGAAGAGATAGATGAAGGTCACCCAGCCGACGCGTACCTTCGCGGACACGGCGAGTTCCTCCGAGATGTGGCTCAGGACGACGCCGGGATAGATCGCGCGCACGCCCAGGACGACGAGCGTCGAGATCCCGACGGCGATCGCGGCGTCGAGCCATGCGACGTTGGCGATGTCACCGAACAGCGCTTCGAGGAGGTCCGGCGCTGGAGTAAGAAGCACACCTAGCGCCAGGGCAAACACGAACATCACCCCGATCACTGCATCGAGGGGCAGCCGCGTGGACCGCTCGATGTACCAGGTCGCTCCGACCGCGGCGAGCAGAAAGGCGAACGCGCCGAGGAACGGGTTGAAGTCCAGCAAGATTCCGAGGGCAATCCCCGGGAGGGCGACGTGGGAGAGTACGTCTCCGACGAGGGCCATCCTCTTCGCGACCATCAGGGACCCCATGTACCCGGAGGCGAGGCCTGCAAAGACGCCCGCCAGGACCGCGTAGGCGACGGGTTCGGCCGTCTGGTCCACCCCTAGTGCGCGTGCTTCGACAGAAGGGTCCCGCTCCCGTACACACGGGCGAGGAGGGCGGGGTCGGAGAGGTTCTTCGAGGGACCGAAGTACACGACGGTCCGGTTCAGCGCGAGGGCCGTGTCCGAGTACTCGATCACGTTGTGCACATCGTGGGACACGAGGAGGACGGTGATGCCGAACGCCTTCTCGATGCGGTTCAGTGTCTCGAGGATGAGGTCCTCGCCACCGAGGTCCACGTTCGACAACGGCTCGTCGAAGAGCAGGACGTCGGGCCGGTCCGCGATCGCCCACGCGATCAGGACGCGCTGCATCTGCCCGCCGGAGAGGGTCCCGAGGCGTTCGTCCAGGATCGATGCCGGGTCGAGGCCCACGGAGGCGAGGCTTTCCTGGAGGTCCGTCCCCCGCTTGATCCCCAGGAACTCCCGGACGGTGATCGGCATGTCCGCGACGAAGAGGTTCTGGGGGACGTATCCGATCTTCGTCCCCTCCCGCCACGCGATCGTGCCTTCGTGGGGGACGAGGCCGAGGAGCGTGCGGAGGAGGACCGTCTTCCCCGCCCCGTTCGGCCCGAGGATCGCCAGCGTCGTGCCGCGCCGCACGTCGAACGAGACGTCTTGGAGGACGGTGCGGCCATCGAGCCGGACGGTGAGGTTCGAGACGCGGAGGGCGTTCGGCCCCAGGGACTCCGTTTCGGTCCGTGTCCGGTGGGCGTGGTCGGCCATCGTGGACATCGCACGAGGGGGCCTTATTTAAAACATGCCCTGCGCTTAATAATGTCCAAATACCTGGCGCGCGTTCCTTAATAACGCGATGACGATCGTGTCGATGTCCCTCGATCCCCAGACCTTGAGAAAGCTCGAAGAGGTCGTGAAGAAGCGGAGATATCCCAGCAGGTCCGAGGCGTTCCGGGAGGCGCTGCGGGACTTCATCGACGAGGCGGAGTGGGAGAAGGAATCCGGGACGAGCATGTTGATCCTCTCCGCGCTCGTGGACAAGGAGTCCACGAAGACGGACCTCGCGGTGATCCAGCACCGGTTCGCGGAGATCCGGACGATGCTCCACACGGAGATCGACGCGACGAACTGCCTCGAGATCTTCGTGGCGGAGGGGCCCAGCGGGCGACTGAAGGAGTTCGTCCAGTCGCTCCGGCGGGTGAAGGGAGTGCGGGCGATCAAGTTCATCAGCACGAGCCGGAGCGGCTGAGGTGGACGGTCTGTCGACCCTGCCAAGGCGGAGGGAGTTCGCGTTCGGCCGCTCGTTCTTCCTTCAGCGGCTCCTCCTGTTCTCGGTCCTCGTCGCCGGGGTCCTCGTCGTCCTCGGCCTCCAGTTCGCGGCGCCCGGCGCCTGGATCGCCGCATTCGGTGTTCTGTTCGGCGTCTTCATCGTCGTCTGGGGGATCTCGCCGCTCCTCACGACGCACTGGCTAACGACGACCCGCCTCATCCTCCGCCAGGGATGGTACTTCCGCGCTGCGATCCCGATGCGGGAGATCGAGTCGGTGTCGAGGTTCGAGGGGGACGCGCCCCTCGGGCTCCGGGCCCCGCTGGGTCAACGCCGGCTCTACGCGACGGGGTCGAAGGTCGGGCTCCTCTCGCTGAAACTGCACCAGCCTCGGCGGTTCTGGGCCGTCCTCGGGGTGGAGGTCGACGAGATCGTGTTCGATGTCGAGTCCCCGGACCAGTTCTTGGAGGCGCTCAGCGGGAGGCAGGCGTCACTCGCGCCAGTCGAGCCCAAACGTCCGGATCCCTATCTTCGGGACTAGCGGCGGCTTCCGTTTATGCACACTCTGAGCTAGAAGCGCCTCGACGTCGCGGACCTTCGCGAGCGGTACACCTGCCTGCGCGGCGATCTCCTCCGGGGAGAGGTGGATCTCGATTCCAAGGAGAACGCGGTCCAGGTCCGCGTACGCGATGCCGAGCTCGCCCTCGTCCGTTTGACCAGGCCACAGCCCTGCCGTGGGGACCTTGTCGATGATCCGCTTCGGGACACCTAAGAAGGCAGCCATCTCCCGCACCTGAGTCTTGTACAGGTCGCCGATGGGGAGGAAGTCCGCGCCACCATCGCCGAAGACGGTGAAGTACCCCATCGCGAGCTCCGACTTGTTCCCGGTGCCCATGACAAGGCGGCCCTCCGTATTCGCGATGTAGTATAGGATGATCATCCGGACGCGGGCCTTCACGTTCCCGAGGGGCACCCGCGATGTCTCCTTGATCTCTAGGGCGTGGCCGAACGAGGCAACGAGCGGGGTGATGTCGACCGTTCGGAGGGGAATCCCGAGGGCCTTCGCCCAGTCCCTCGCGTCCCCGTAGTCTTGGCCCTCCGCGGCCCCCTCGCCGGACCAGACGCCGACGACCTTGTCGCGGCCGGCGGCCCCGACGCACAGTTTCGCGACGAGGGAGGAGTCGACGCCCCCGCTCATCCCGACGACAAGGCCGTTCGCGCGCGAATCCTTCAGGTGGTGGCGGATGAATGAGGTGATGATCGCGACCTGCTCCTCGCGGAACTTCGGTTGGAGGGAGGCCATCCGGCGGGAGACTCGCCCGCCCCCTTAACAACCTTTTCCGCGGGAGATTAGCGGCGGACGCGGGGTTTGCGGGACAGCCGCGCACGAATTCGGTCCGCAAGGTCCCCGAGGTCGCGCTCGCCCAAGGGCGGGAACTCTTTGCTCACGATTCGTGTCGCCCCGCTCGGGAGCTTCTCCTCCACGACAACGCCGCGGATCATCTGGGCGTTGAGGGCGTCCCCCTCCCGATGCGGAGCGAGGTGGATGTGGAGGTGCGGGATTCCGCCGCCAAACACGTACAGGTACACGAGATCGGCCTTCGTCGCCTCCCTGAGGCCTCCCGCAACGCGTCCGAGGACGGTTCCGAGGGTCGTCGCCTCCCGGCCATCCAAGTCCGTGATGTGCGGAATGTGGCGCTTCGGCTCAAGGTACGAGAACCCGGGCACCTCGGACTCGAGGCTCGTCGTCAGCCTCCACAGCGGGTCTTCCCACACCTCCACGCGGTGGAGGTCGCCGTCGCCCTCTCTCCCCCGGCAGATCACACAGTCGCGCTGAGTCCGTGGCGCCATGACGACGCGCACACCGAGTCGTCTCGTAAACTTTGTTCGTCGGCAACCTATCGTGGAGCAAGCCTGAACCTTGAAGGTCTCGGGCACCATCGTACGGGGTCGTGAACCCAGAGGAGGTCGTCCTCCTGCTTGCGGACGAGTACTCCCGCATGGCGGAGACATACGACCGAAACGTGACCCCGCACTTCGCGCCGATCGCCGAGCGGGTGCTCCACGCCGCGGACCCGAAGCCAGGGGAGCTGTTCCTCGACCTCGGCACGGGCACGGGCCTCCTCGCATGCCTCGTCGCGCCGAAGGTTGCGCCGCAGAGCGTCGTCGCGATCGACCTCGCCGATGGCGCGATAGCCGCTGCCACGTACCGCGCCGCGGGTCTTGGAATCAAGTCGATCCGGTTCGAGATGATGGACGTCCGGAACATCGTCTACCGCGGGGGCCTCTTCGACGCCGTGGTGAGCAACCTGGGGATCCCGTACTTCGGCACCGACCGCTGCTTCCGGGAGACCGCTCGGGTCCTGAAGCCCACGGGACGCTTCGTGTTTTCGGAGTGGGGCGAGTTCCCGGACCCGCCCCAGGAGGCGCTGATGGCTGCCTTGAACCGCCATCGGAATCCGGATCCGCCGAGAAAGCTCGCGGAGGTCCGAGCGGCCTCGGAGTTCGCGCGAACGAGCGACGCGTTCAGGGGCCTCCGGGATCCGAAGAGGGTCGAGTCCCTCTTGCGAGCGGCCGGATTTCGGCGGGTGGCCTTCGAGCCCCTGCGGCATCGCGCCACGTTTGATCCGCCCGAGTCGTACCTGGACTTCCGCCTGTCCTGGGGCGTCTTCGAGGCGGAAGTCGCGGGGATGGTGCCCGGATCACGGGACGCGTTCACGAAGGAAATGGTCCGCGAGCTCCGCTCCCTTGCGAAAGGGAAGCCCCTTGAGGCAGATTGGCTCCTCTACCTGTACTCGGCGAGGGCGGAGTAGCCCGCTGTCGGCGACGTGGTAAACAAGTTTACCAAGCCTCGCGGCCGGTCGAACGACCCCGGGTAAACAAGTTTACCATCAACCGACTGGACCCCACCGTCCACGGTAAACATGTTTACCGGAGGCAGAGCGACTACCGCGGTCGCCGCAACGCCCTGAGGCCGACCATCGAGATCCCCACGGGGCATGAGGCGACGCGCACGTTGAGGGTCTGGAGCTTGCCCGCGAGTTCCTCGGCGTCCCGCGGTGGGAGCACCAGGACGGACTGTCCGATCCATACGACCCCACGCCGGTGGATGAAGCCCCGCTCCAAGATTTCCTTTCCGTCTGCGCCCTTGCGCACACGGCCGAACACGATGTGACAGACGCGGGCCGCCCGCGCACGGGCGAGGCCCGATACGTCGTACGAGAGCAAAGTCCGTTGGTCGCCGTAGTATCCTTCGAATGTCATCCGATTCCACCGGATTTGGATAAGCATAGCTGTATAATAGCTTATGCTCCAGGTAGCCGAAAGTGCTCCGTTCCGTCGGAACTCCCGTGGAGTCCCGGAGTCCGGCGATCAAGATGCCATCGCCTGAGCCAGCACGGTAAACATGTTTACCACGTTGACCGGGGTGCCGGGCGAGCGC
Organism: Methanobacteriota archaeon; assembly: GCA_005878915.1. Taxonomy (GTDB): domain Archaea; phylum Thermoplasmatota; class Thermoplasmata; order RBG-16-68-12; family RBG-16-68-12; genus EA-19. The sequence goes on from VBML01000093.1 coordinate 6,545, forward strand.
GTGCGCGCGCATCTCCGGGGCCCAATGATTGTCAGCGCCAAAACCCTAAATACGCCGCTGCGGCTCGAATCGAATCGCCATGCCCGGCGATGGCTTCCTTGTCCGAGCGGTGCGCGCACACAAAGTGTACAACTCGGGCGCCGTCCGGGTCCACGCCCTCCGCGGCGTCGACCTCCAGATCCGACAGGGCGAGATGGTCGCGGTGATGGGGCCGTCCGGCTGCGGGAAGACGACCCTCCTGAACTGCCTTAGCGGGCTCGACGACCTCACGGAGGGCGAGGTGTACATCGAGGACGTCCCATTGAACAAGATGAGCGACCGGGCGAAGACGAAGTACCGCGCGCTCCGGATGGGCTTCATCTTCCAATCGTACAACCTGCTCCCGGTCCTCAGCGCGGCGGAGAACATCGAACTCCCCCTCCTGGTGGCCGGCGTCGTGCCGAAGGACGCCCGCGTGCGAGCGGGGGAGTTCCTCGCCGCCGTCGGCCTCGCCGACTTTGGACGCCACAAGCCCTCGGAGCTCAGTGCGGGTCAGCA
>VBML01000094.1 GCA_005878915.1 Methanobacteriota archaeon
CGACAACGGATGACCAAGGCCTCTGACGACCCGATTCAAGGTCGCGCCGTGGGAGGTCCGAGATTCCCTACTCGTCCTCCTTCGGTTCCGAGGCCTTCGGCCCACCCGACTTTCGCCGCCGCCTTCGCTTCGGGGCGGGCTTGGGCTCTTCCTCGTCTTCGGCGGGAGGTTCATCGGGTTCGGCCGGAACCGCGGACGGTTTTCCATTTCGCTCGACGTCGAAGTAGATCCGCACGGTCGCCCGATACGTTTCGACTTCGTTATCCTTCAGATCCAGCTCGAACTCCGAGACGCGAGCCCACCGCAAGTCCCGGACCGTTTGCGCGGCCACGCTGACGGCGTTCTTCGCCGCATCCGCAAAGCTCTTCGGCGACACGCCCACGACATCAATCACCTTTTGGACCACAAGGCACCTCACCGGCGGTATTGCCCGGGGGTTTTCAAGGCTGCCGCTCACGAGACGTGAACGTGGGTTCACGGCACCCTCCGATATGCATTTATATACCCGCGTCGGACATGCAAGAGATGCAGATGGCGGCAGCGAAGAAGAGCACGAAGAAGACGAAGGCACGCCGCGACTTCGAATCCTGGTTCCGAAAGGAACTGAAGAAGTCCACGAAGGAGGATCGCGAAATCCTCGAGTCCCTCGACTAGCGGAGAGGTTCCGCGCGTCGACGAATCCAAGCGGCGATTTGGGATTCCGTGAGCCCTTCGCGATCGATTCCCCGGACATACCGCTCGATCTCCTCCCTCGTGGCCACGATCTTCAGGCCAAATGCACGGAGAACGAGTTGGGCCATCTCGAATCCCGTCCGGTGATTCGCGTCCCAGAATGGATGTTGGGCAACAACGGAGCAGAGGGCCGCTGCGGCGATCTCGCCCGGAGGAAACGCGCCGTCGAGCATGCGTCTAACGCGATCGACGAGAAGGTCCAGGCTCCCGATGTCTCGTACTCCGAAGTGCCATGTGTCGCCGACCCGGGCTACCTCGTCATGGACATCAATGATATCCTGGACGACGAGTTCGCGGAGGCCTTCCCGGCCGGGGCGACGAGCCGTGGCATCACCGACGCAAGAACGAACGGCGCTTGCACCTCTCTTTCGATCCGGAACCGCCTCTCATGAGAAATCTCGATACCTGGTAAAGGTACTCTCGAGTCAACATTCTCTCGGACGGTTCGAAAGCTCCTCCGACATTCACATCAACGCCACGCTAGCCAAGACCGCCCTTTGTGGGCGGCAATTCCCACATCACCCCTTTCCCAACCTCCCGCCGAAACACCTTCCCGACGGCATCGAGATCCTCCAGCAGCAACTCCGCCTCGTCGTCCGTCGCGCCGAACGCGGCGGCGACCTCCAGGGTCGCGCAACGGCCGTAGTGCCGGAGCAGCGCGATCGCGTTCGCTGGCGTCGCCGGCATCTCCTTCGGCCGCAGGGTGGGGTCCGCCTTCCGGAGGGTGTCGTCGAGGGCCTCCCAGGGCTGCCAGCCCTCGATCCGCAGGGAGACGTCGCTCCTCCCGCAATCGAACGTCGGAAATCCCGTGACCCCGCGGGCGCGGCATTCCGCCAGGTCCGCCTCGAACGCCCGGTGGGCCGACCCGTCCTCGAGGGCCTTCGCGAACTTCCCGATGTGGAGCCCCACCTCCGACGCGATCTGCTGCTGGACGCTCGCGCGGTGGATCGCCCGCCCGTCCAAGAGGGCCGCCTCCCGCATCCGTCGGAGGAACCGCCGGCCGAGGGGGGTCCCCTGCTGCTCCGCGGCCTTCACCGCCTCGCACGCGGGCCACGTCGACCGGAAATCCTCGATGGTCTCCATCATCGCCCGCGCGTTCATCGGCATCCGGTGGTGCTCCGCGACCGCCTCCATGAACGCGAGGACGGAGTCCTTCCACCGCCCGCCGGACATCCGCGAGAACTGCTCCCGCATCGGCGTGAAGTCCTCGAAGAGCCCGCCCATGCGGATCTCGAGGTCGACGGACCCCGCGTAGACCCACTCGACCCTCCGGATCGCAGGCTCGCACCCCCAGCACCAGATGCTGTACGGGTCCGTGTACTCCACGAGGCGGAGCCTCCCGCGACCCGCGGTGGGGACCTGCGTCAGCACCTCGGCCTCGATCATGCCCCCCGGCCTCGGAGCACACGGAAGGTGAGGGCCGCCTTAATCCCTCCGGAACCGCAGCCCCGCGACCTCGACGGGGAGGCGAGAGGCACGAAGACGGTCCAACGGGACAGTATGCTCTCAGAGAATCTTTGGCGATAATTAGGATGCAAGCACTATCTACCGACGGACCCCTAGGTTCGTCTCGTGAGCCGCCCGGAACACGGCCGCGGCGCCAGGCCAATCAAGGGACTGGCCGTCGTCTTCGGACTTCTAGTGTTCTTCGTCCTGTATGTGGCCTGGCGGGACTCGATCCCCCTCACCGCGATCCCGGTTCAACTGCTCAACGCCCCCCTCTGGTTCTATGTCGTCCTCGTGATCGCAGGAGCCGCGTTCGTGGCGGCGATGCGAGCGAGGGAGGAAGCAAGTAGCCCGTTGACACCGAGCGATGCTGGGACCGCGGAGGAGCCCGTGGACGCTGGGACTCCGGACGACACCCCCGAGACGATGCCCGAGGGGCCCATCTCCACATCGGACCGGGTGCTTCCCGAGTTCGCCCCCGTCGCACGATCATACCCCTGGGAGGGCCAGGACAACGCCCCGCGCGCCCCTCCCGCCGGCGAGCCGAGCCCGATCCCGGAGCTCGATTCCACTCCAGACTCGTCAGGCGCTCCCTCGGCGGACACCGCCGTAGGGGCCTCGGCCCGGCCGGAGACCCTCCTCAATCGGCTCATGAACTGGCTCGACGCGACCTCCCCGGACTCCATGTCGAAACGGTTCTCTCGGTAGCGGTCCGTCTCTAGCCGCGGATCCATGTTCTCGACGCCTCGCGCACAAAGCCTAAATAGCCTCGGCCCGTGATGCGACGTCGTCATGGACCTAAAACTCCTCGAGAAGCAAAAGACCTCGATCAAGGTCGAGATCGTCCACCCGGACGAGACCCTGATCTACCCGCTCGTCACCGCCCTCCTGAAGGACGAGGACGTGGCGGACGCCCAGTACGTCACCGGCCACCCGCAGCTCGACAAGCCCGTCCTCTTCGTGAAGACGAAGAAGGGCGAGGCCCAGGCGGCCCTGACCCGGGCGGCGCAGGGGCTCTCCGACCGGTACCGCGAGACCAAGGGGCTGCTCGAAAAGGCCTTTGCGCCGTGACCTGGTCGCATCCCTGATAATCTCGAATGATAGGCGGAGTGGAAACGCCACCCCCCCTACCTGCATAGATGTCAGCAATGATAGGGGACCCGGCGGGGGCCCATCCCCGCAGGTCGCATACAGGGCTCGGCGTCGTTGTCGCTGCCCTCGGACTCGTTCTCCTTTTCGTCGTGATCCGTTACGGGCTCCTGCCCACGTCCCTTCCGTTCGCCCTCCTCTTCGCGCTGCCGCCGCTGTTCTGGTTGTCCCTGCTTGCACTCGGCTCCATCGGCCTCGTCGCCCACGTGGCGCGACGGGAGCGCGCCCGCGCGCGTGCCCGGCGTGACGCCCCCGCCGGACCGAACCTCGAGGAGGAACCCCAGCTGCGGCCCAATGCGCTGGACGAACCGGAGCCCGCGCCGGAGGTCGCAACCGAGACCATCTTTGCTCCACCCGCCATCCCCGCCCTCCCCGCGGCCGCTGTCGTTGAGACAGACACGGGCGACGAACTCCCCGATCTCCTCGTCTGGCTCAAGGGCATCTCCGCGAGCATCTCGCAATGGACCGTTGAGGTCGCGGAGGAACTTCACGATCCACCGGTGGGTCTGAATCTCGATGAGGTGCGCCACCAGACGTCCAACCTCGCCATCCCCAAGATCGGGTCCTGGACGGACCTGCGGGCGCGGGTCGCCATCGAGAAGTATCTCCGTACGAGGCCATGGGCCCCGGCGACGGATGTCGCGAGGGCCCTTGGGATGGACATCGCGCTCGCGGCCCGCCTCACGCAAACCCTGAGGAACGAGGGCTTCCGATAGCTCGCTTCCTCAAATATCATCCCCGCCTTCCTCAGGGAGAATGGACGAGAGCGTCGTCGGGATCTCCGGTTACGCGACGAGAGGCCAGGGCCTTGGCGGGAGGATCAAGGACTCTCCAGAGGACTTCGTCGTTGACGAGATCTCGGTCGACCTCCCGCGGTCGCCGGCCGGCCGGTACACGGTGGCGCGGATCCGGACTCGGAACTGGGAGACGAACCGCTTCGTGCGAGAGATGTCCCGCGCACTGCGAATCAGCCGCCGGCGGATTTCGTTCGCGGGCACGAAGGACCGCCGCGCGGTGACGACCCAGCTCTTCCAATTCGATGGCTCTCCAGAGAGGTTGGACCGGATCCGCCTCAAGGACGTGGAGGTCCTCGAGACCTTCCGCACAGACCGGAAGCTGGAGATCGGCGACCTCCTCGGGAACCGGTTTCGAATCGTCGTGCGGGATGTCCCGCGCTCGGAGTCTGAAATTCGCGAACGTGCGGAGGCGACGGAGAGAGAGCTCCGCATCCTCAGCGGGTTCCCGAACTTCTTCGGACTGCAGCGGTTCGGCTCCGTCCGGCCGATCACGCACGTCGTGGGACGTCATCTCGTGCGCGGGGAACTGCGGGAGGCCGCGATGGCGTACGTCGCAAACCCGATCGAGGGAGAGAATCCGGAATCCTTCGAGGTGCGAGAGGCGTTGGAGGCAACGGGCGACGTCGCGGCGGCGCTGAGGGCGTACCCGCGGGAGTGGGGATTCGAGAAGGCGATCCTCAATCGCCTCGCCGTGCGGCCCGAGGACTTCGTCGGCGCGCTCCAGCAGCTCCCGCTGAACCTCCTGATCCTGTTCGTCCACGGATACCAGTCGTACGTGTTCAACCGGATCCTGAGCGAGCGGATGGCCGGCGGCCTGCCGATCCACGAGCCCGTGGAGGGGGACATCGTCCTCGCGACCCGCCCGGACGGCCGACCCGACCGCACCCGGGAGATTGCCGTGGACTGCACGAACATCGAGAAGGCGGCGGCCCAGTGTCGCGCGGGCAAGGCGTTCGTCAGCGGCGTGCTCTTCGGCTCGGAATCCGAGTTCGCCGCCGGGAGGCCAGGGGAGATTGAGAAGCGCGTCGTCCTTTCAGAAGGCCTCCGGCGGGAGGACTTTGTGATCCCCGCGATCCCGAGGCTCTCGTCCAGGGGCGCCCGGCGGGAGCTCCTCGCTCCCCTCCGGGACCTGGAGTGGGACGCCGCGGACGGGACGCTCGAGCTTCGGTTCGCCCTCACGCCCGGATGCTACGGGACCAGCCTGCTGCGGGAGTTCCTCAAGGTCCCCGTCGCGTGAGAATCCGTCCTCTTTATGCCCGCGAGCGCATTGGCCCGCGCACGGGGGAGTTCGCATGGCGAAACTGGAATCATTGGCGGGCGTCGGCGTCTACACGAAAGACCTGAAGAAATCGAAACAGTTCTACATCCGCACGATCGGCCTGAAGCTGCGGGAGGAACACAAGAAGTCGGGGTACGTCGCCCTGGGAGCGACGAAGGGCGGGGAGGACGCGAGCCTGAACCTCTGGGAGCCCAACCCGAAGTGGGGGCAGGAGCGGTACGAGGCGGACCTGAAGTCGATCGGCGGGGTCGCGGGGATCGGCTTTTCCACGACGAACCTGAAGGGGACCGTCGACGCGCTGAAGCGACGCGGCGTGACGGCGGAAATCCAGGAGTCCATGGGCGACTTCGGTAACTTCGTCGACCCGGACGGGAACGTCATTTTCATCTCCCAGCCTCCGCGGCCGAAGGTGCGCCGTGTGGGCCTCAGCCGCCTCGACTTCATCACGGTCGCGTCGCGGGACGCGAAGAAGACGGGGGAGTTCTTCGTGAAGTCCCTCGGGATGAAGCGCCACAAGATGACGGGCGACGAGGGTCAGGACTTTACGAATTACACGCTGACCTCAAAGGGGACCTCGATCATGCCGTTCACGCCCGCCAAGATGCAGTACACCAACCCGTCGGACTACGACGCGGACATGGCCCACATCGGGGAGAACACGTCGATCGGGTTCGTGACGCGGGACATCATGGGGGCTCAAGAGGCCCTCCTCGCGAAGGGAGTGCGATTCAGCATGAAGGCGGAGAAGCGGGACTGGGGCGGCTGGCTCGCGCGGTTCCTGGACCCGGACGACAACGTGTACGCCATCATGCAAGTCTGACGGCACTCTGCGGAACCCTACAGCTCGCAGCCCGCCCCCGTGAAAAGAGACGGGAGGTCAGAGGGATCACGCGGGCGGGACCGCGACAGCTAGGGCACCAGCCTGTCGCTCCCGCAACGCTTGGAGCCGCGGCCAGATCATCACGAACCGGCCGACCGCCTCGTCGGGGATGCTCGGGGCGCACGTCAGGATCAGGTCCGCGACGGCGGGGCAATCGCAGAGGCTGAACACGCTCTCCCGCTCCCGCCGCGTCCGCGCGACAACGCCCGTGGCGACGACCTTCGCGAGGTGATACGAGAGGGTGGATTTCGTGACCCGAGTGACCCGCAGGAGGTCCGCGAAGGTCCGGTCGCCGTGAGTCGCGAGTTCGATCATGATCGTGCGGGGGACCCGCTCCCGCAGGAGGGCGAGGACGAGCCGCTGTTCTGGCCGGTACGCCTGTGCGAGGTAGTACCGCCGCCGATGGCGGGCGGCCTCCGACTTCAGGAGCCCCTGGCGCTCCATGACGCCGAGGTGGTACGAGAGCATTCCCGTGGACATGCCCAGGGTCT
>VBML01000095.1 GCA_005878915.1 Methanobacteriota archaeon
CCATCTTGTTCGGCGTTCTCGGCCTCCTCGGTGGGCTTCTTCTCCTTGTTGGAGCCGCGCTAATCGCCACTGTGTTCCCGCAATATGCCGGCGTCGTCGGCCTCATCGTCGCCTTCGCTGCGATCCTGACTCTGGTCTCGATTATCTCCATCGTTGCCGGGGTCGGCTTGCTCCGGCTCCGCAAGTGGGCCTGGTGGCTGACGATCATCGTTTCGATTCTAAACATCGTCGTCTCAATCGGGACCTATGCCGTGTACCCTGTGGGTGGTTTCCCATTCGGGATCATCCTCTGGATCATCATCTTGATCTACCTCGTCATCGTGCGGCGACACTTTGGAATGGGCAGCCCCAAGCCGGCTGGACCCACGGGGATGTAGGAAGGAGCGACGCTGATCGAGGCTGGCGGAAACCTTTATATCAGCCGGTCAGCTCGGCCGGAGGACCCGGGCGATCGCATGGCCTACACTCGTTTTGAGAGAGCTCGGATTATCGGCGCTAGGGCGCTTCAGATCGCGATGGGCGCGCCGATCCTCCTCGATGACGTCGATAGCTCCGCTGACCCCATGGCGCTGTCGATGCTGGAGTTTGAACACGGGATCGTGCCGATCACCGTGAAGAGGCTCCTCGATGCCGTCCCTTGAGGCGTTCGAGGTCCGCAAGATCCTCGACAGCCGCGGGGAGCCAACGGTAGAGGTTGATGTCGTCGCCGGTGAAGCGCGCGGGCGCGCGGCGGCGCCGAGCGGTGCAAGCACGAGTGCTTACGAAGCCCAGGCGTTTCCCGACGGAGGGCCGGATGTCGGTATCGAGCGCTTCCACGAGGAGGTGGAGCCGCGACTCATCGGCCTCGACGTCACTTCGCAGAAGGAAGCGGACCGCCTGCTGATCGAGATCGACGGCACCCAGAGCTTCTCCCGCCTCGGTGGGAACGTCGCCATCGCGGTCTCCCTCGCCATTGCAAAGGCAGGGGCGAACTCCCTGCATCTCCCGCTGTACAAGTACGTCGGGGGTACGTTCGCGCACCACCTCCCGCATCCGATGGGCAACGTGATTGGTGGCGGCCGCCACGCGATCGGCGGGACGACGATCCAGGAATTCCTCGCCGTCGCGAAGGGCCCTACGATTACCGCGTCCGTATTCGCGAACGGCCGGGTGCACCGAGTCGTGCGAGAGCTTTTGGAGGCAAAAAGCCCCTCCGCCCCGCTGGGGCGGGGGGACGAAGGCGCGTGGGTCGCGTCGATCGACGATGAGGCGGCCCTCGCCGTCCTCGCGGAAGCCTGTCTGACGGTCTCCCACGAGGTGGGATTCGAGATCCTGCCCGCCCTTGACCTCGCCGCCTCGGAGTTCTACAAGGACGGGACGTATACCTATCGGGACCGCGCCCTGACCCCGGACCAGCAGGTCGAGTTCATTGCGGACCTCGTCGAGCGCCATGATCTGTTCAGTGTGGAAGACCCCCTCGAGCAGGATGACTTCGACGGATACACGCGGCTCACGGAGCTCGTGGGGTCGAAATGTCATGTGATCGGGGACGATCTGTTCGCCACGGACACCGCGAGACTCCAGAGGGGGATCGAGGCGAAGGCGGCGAACGCTATCCTTATTAAGCCGAATCAAATTGGCACGTTATCCGGTGCGAAGGCCGCGGTGGACCTTGCCCATCGGCACGGGTACGCGACGGTGATGTCGCACCGCAGCGGGGAGACGACGGACGACACGATCGCCCACCTCGCCGTGGCCTTCGGCTGCCTCGCGATCAAGGCGGGCGCGGTTGGCGGTGAACGGGTCGCGAAATTGAACGAGCTCATCCGCATCGAGGAAGAGCTCGTCGAGGGGTAGCATGCAGGAAGAGGAACGGGTCGGCGCGGAAGGGCTCCTTGTCCCCGAGGACACGTACCTGACGAGCGGAGTCCACATCGGGACGCAGCAGAAATCCGCGGACATGATGCCGTTCATCTACAAGGTCCGCAGCGACGGACTGTACGTCCTCGACATCAAGAAGACGGACACGCGGATCCGCCTTGCCTCGAAGTTCCTCTCCCACTTCACCCCGGAGAAGGTGCTCGTCGTCGCCGCGCGCCAGTACGGGCAGAAGCCCGCGCGGCTCTTCGGAAAGGCGTGCGGCTTCACGGTCATCGCGGGGCGCTTCGTCCCCGGGACCCTGACGAACCCTCAGGTCGACGAGTATGTCGAGCCCGAGGTGCTCCTCGTGACGGACCCCGCCGCGGACCAGCAGGCCCTCCGGGAGGCGCTGAACATCGGGATTCCCGTGATGGGCTTGTGCGACGCGAACAACGAGACGCGGGATGTGGACCTCGTCGTGCCCACGAACAACAAGGGCCGCCGGGCTCTTGCCACCGTGTACTGGCTGCTGACGCGCGAGGTCCTGAGGGAGCGCGGGCAAGTGAAATCCGACGAGGACTTCACGCCGACGATCGACGACTACGAGGCGTCGTTGTAGGGTGGGCGGATGCGGTACCCGGCCGTCGCCGGTCAGTTCTACGAACGGGACCCCGGCGCACTGAGAAAGCAGATCGAAGGGTGCTATCGCCACAAGGTCGGACCCGGGGCCAAGCCGCCGGTGGCGAAGGACGGCCCGCGGACCCTGAAGGGGTTGGTCGTCCCCCATGCGGGATACATGTATTCGGGCCCCGTCGCGGCGCATGCGTACGCCGCCCTCGCGCGGGACGGTGTGCCGAAGACGTTCGTCATCCTAGGGCCGAACCACACGGGCCTCGGTGCCGCGATGGCCCTCGGCGAGCATGACTGGGAGACGCCGCTCGGGGTCGCGATGTTCGACCGCGCCCTGGGCGCCCGCCTCCGGAAGGCGCCGATCACGGAGGACATCGTCGCCCACCGCCGCGAGCACAGCATCGAGGTCCAGCTCCCGTTCCTGCAAGACCTCGTGGGCGAGGTTGCGTTCGTCCCGATCTGCATGGGCCTCCAGGACCTGCCCGCCGCCGTCGAGGTCGGGGGGATCGTGGGGGACGCGATCAAGGGCGAGGACGTCGTCGTCCTCGCGTCCACGGACTTCTCCCACTACATCCCGAAGGCGGAGGCCGCGCGTCGGGACCGGATGGCGATCGACAAGATCCTCGCGTTCGACGTCAAGGGGTTCTATCGTACGGTGCAAGAGGAGGACGTGTCGATGTGCGGGTTCGGCCCGGTGATGGCGATGATGACCGCGATCGGGCCCGCGAAGCCGGAGCTCCTGAAGTACGCGTCCTCCGGAGACGTCGCCCCGATGGAGGATGTCGTCGGGTACGGCGCCATTGCGATGCGACGTTGACGCTCGGTCGATTTGTGTTCACGTCGAGCCACGGCGGGCGTGATTCTCATCGGAAATAATCGCGGGGATACTCTCATACCGGTTCCATCATTGAAACCGCCCGTCGGCCATGCCGGTTGTCGCGATGTCGGAGTTGCGGGCCGCTCTTCGTGCGACCGTTGGGAAGCGAGGGATGACCGAGGAGGACGTCTGCGCGCTCGCGGACTATCTGATTTCGTTTTTCGGCTTTGACTCCGAGGTCATCGACAATCGTCTCGACATGGACGACCGGGACGTGTTCTACATGCTCGAAGAGGCGGGACTCCTCGGCACGCGGCAGGAGGAGATCCACATCAAGAAGGGGAAGCTCTGGCGGATCCACTACTGGATCCTGCGCACGAAGCGGATCAAGGAACTTGCGGCGGGGACGAAGCCCGCGGAAGAGGCGGGCGTTTTCGCGTACACCGACCTCCCGGCGGAGGCCTGGGCGCGTGCCCTCCCGAAGTAGGACCTCGCGTCCGCGCGTTCGTTACCGAGCGTTCGAACATGCGGAATAGGTCTTTATAGGGCGCGGACTAGTTCGACGCGACGATGGTCACCCTTCTCGATTTCTTCGTTTTTCTGGGGGTCGTCGCGGCGTGGACCGCGGCGTTGTACGCCCTTGACCGGCGGGGGTACTTGGCGAGGTGGAACCTCGTGCCCGCGGGCCCGTTCCTGATGGTGAAGACCCGACGGGGGAGGTCGTTCATCGACCGAGCAGCGCGGTTCCGGCGGGTGTGGCGGGTGTTCGGGGATCTCAGCATCGCGATTGTCGGGCTCACGATGGTGGGAATCACCGCGCTCCTGATTTGGGAGGCGGCGCTCGTGCGGAACATCCCGCCCGAACGCGCGCCGGGCCCCGAGATGCTCCTGGGAATTCCTGGCATCAACCCGATCATCCCCATCGGCTATGGGGTGTTTGCCCTGGCAATCGCGGTGGGCCTCCACGAGTTCATGCACGGGATCCTCGCGCGGGTCGCGAAGGTGAAGATCGAGAGCCTCGGCCTCCTCTTCCTCATCCTCCCGATTGGGGCGTTCGTCGAACCGTCAGAGGCGGAGATGAAGGCCCTTCCGCGGCGGGACCGGGCCCGCATCTACTCTGTGGGGGCGGGGATCAACATCCTGCTTGCCCTCCTCTTTGGTTTCCTGTTTAGCACGATGATGCTGTACGGGGTGGAGCCGGTGCAACAGGGAATCGGAATCGTGGATTTCACATCCGACACGGCCCCGGCCAAGCTCGCGTGGCCCCAGCCGATGGAGATCGGGAGTGTGATCACGGCACTGAACAACACACCAACGCCTACCCTCCCGGCGTTTCAGGCGGCGAGGGCAAAAACCCAGCCGCTCAAGAACGTGAGTGTGGAAGCGTGGAAGGCGGGCGCCACACGCACGTACTGGGTCGTTCTCGGGAATGACTCGGGGACGCCGATCCTGGGAATCCGAACTGTAGAGACGACGACGGCGTTCTACCATCCGTTCACGGATTCGGGGAGGTTCGGGGGCGGTCCCGGAGCAGTCCTCCTGTTCGTATCTCTCCCCTTCACGGGGTACATCCCGCTCCAGGCCCCCGCGACGGACTTCTATCGGCTAACGGGCCCATGGGCCGCGCTCCCCGCCTCCGCCTTCTTCCTGATCGCGAACACCTTCTACTGGCTCTTCTGGCTGAACCTGATGCTCGGCGCGACGAACGCGCTCCCTGCGGTGCCCCTCGACGGGGGCTTCGTCTTCAAGGACGGCATCGAGGCGATCCTGGAGAGGGTGCGTCGCGGACTTGAGCCGGAACGGCGGGAGCGAATCGTGCGAAGCGTGAGCTACGCGTTCGCACTCATGATTCTCGCTCTGATCATGTGGCAGCTGATCGGGCCCCGCTTGAGGTTCTAGTGGGTGACGACCTCGAACCCGCCCTCGTCGAAGATCAGCGGGTAGTAGCCGCGGCGGTGCGCGGTCTTCCGCATCTTCACGACGCTGAGGAAGAGGTTCACCTGCCGGTCATCTCGCCGCAGGTCGAGGTGGACGATCCCGTCGGAGAGGAAGTCCTCGCCGTTCTCACAGAACTTGTCGGAGTCCTGCTCCATCTCCGCGATGAGGATGGTTGTGATCTCGAGCTCTCGCAGCCACTCGAAGAGCCGGAACAGGTCGTCCCGCGGATCCTCGAATTTCGCCATCACCTCGAGGACGGGGAGGGAGTCGATGATGAGGATCGAGGGGTCCATCGTCTTGTCGAGGTTGTCGATGTACATCTTGAACACCTCGAGCCAGGGCTTGTTCGCGAGCTGCGTCAGCTTCTTTCGGATAAGCCCGAGGTCGAGGACGCTGACCTTCGACTCCATGCCCTTCGCGTCCATCCCCAATCCCGCCATGTTCTCCAGCAGGCTTTCGCGGGACTGCTCCAAGGTCACGTAGACGCCACCGTTGCCCTCATGCTTCGCGTTGTTGTACAGCATGCTGAACGCGACGGAGGATTTCATCGTCCCTGGCTTGCCGGCGAGGAGGATGATGTGGGATTTCGGAACGCCTCCTTGGAGCTGCTCGTCGAGACCGCGGATGTATGTCCGGAGCCGAGTCGCGGGCACGGAAAGCCTCGCGCTTCGATTTCGAACGTTGAAGATAAAGATTCTCGCATGGTTCTCTGGATGGGAACGAAGGGTCTATGTCGCGCGGGCCTCGGCGCCCACGACTCCGAGAATGCCCCCGATGATGACGAGGATCGTTTCGAGGAGGCTTCCCGCCCCCAGGATGAAGATCAGTACCCCGATGATGATCGTGAGGAGTCCACCCGTGCTCATCCGGCCCTTGTAAATGAACACGCCGCCAAGGATCGCCGCGATGCCGAGGATCACGCGGACGGCGAGTCGAGCGATCTCGTCGAGACTCGTGGTCCCCCGGACCCCGCTCAGCGCGCCCGCGAGGACGAGGATGCCGCCAATCAGGGCGAGGAGGAATCCGAGAACCGCGAGGAGACGCCTCTCCGTCACTGGTCGCGCGTAGGGACCGCCGTTATTTCACCCTTTCCGGACTGTGGTTCTGACAACTGGGCGATGAGCGTGAGTACTTTCACTCCACCCCGGGAGGCGCCTTCATCTGGCGGACGGCCGTGAGTGACGCCAATGGGCGCCTCGCGGATCATCCGAAGCCTCTCATTCCTCGTGGGGAAAGTACCACCCCCGCTCCTCGGACTCCTCGGAGAGTTCCGGCTCATCGTGAACAAGTCCATCCGCATCGCCCTCCGCGAGGACATCCGGTCCCGGGTCCGGCTCGCGCGGGTGGCTTACGGCGGCCTCTCCGCGGAGCACGATGTGTACAAACAGTACATCCCGAGCGCTTTCGAGGTCGCCCTCGGCGTGCTGAAGGTGTATCGACGCCGAATGAGGAAGGGGAAGCGGTCCTCCGTCCCATTCATGCGTCGGCTGATGCTGAAGGCGGAGAACCAATCGTACCGCCTCGATCGGGAGACGGGACGCCTCCGGATCCCCATACGAGGGACGGAGGGTGTGCAGCTCTACCTGCCCCTCGTCGAGTGGCACCGGTCCTTCCTCGCGGATTCGACGTGGGGCCTCGGTTCCCTCACTGTGATACCGGGCAAGATTGTCCTCGTCGTCCGCAAGGACGCCCCTCGGACGTACGAACCCGAAGGCGCAATCGCCCTCGATACGAACGAGGATTCGTTGGACGGAGTCGTGGCCTCCGGCGAGCTAGTGCTGCCGACGGTCCTTCCGTTCCACGGAGTCCGGCGGATCCAGGAGACCCACTTCCGGCGGCGGAGGAGGCTCGCGCGGAAGAAGGCGAGGGACCGGAGGGTCATGCGCGCCTTTCTGAACCGGGAGGGACGGAGGGAGAGGAATCGCATCCGTCAAAGGCTCCATGTGCTTTCGAAGAGACTCGTCCAGGCCGCCGACAGTCGCCGGGCGGCGATCGTCCTCGAGGACCTCACCCT
>VBML01000096.1:0-10963 GCA_005878915.1 Methanobacteriota archaeon
GGAGGACGGCATCGAGCGGACGTTCGCGACGAACTACCTCGCCTATTACCTCCTAACGACGCAGTTGCTCCCCGCACTCAAACGCGCGGCGCCCTCACGCATCGTGAATGTGGCGTCCAAGTATGGCCCGACGAGGCTCCACTTTGACGACCTCATGATGACCTCGCGCAAGTACACCTATTTCCGTGCGACGGCCCCCACAATGCTCGCGCGGGTCCTCTTTACCCAGGAGCTCGCCGAGCAGCTGCGGGGGACGGGCGTCGTCGTCAATGCACTCCACCCCGGGCTTGTGAAAAACACGCAACTGCTAGGAAACGTGGGGGGCTTCCTCCGGTGGATCACGAATACGTTCGGCAAGAGCCCGGAGGTCGGCGCAGACACCGCGGTTTGGCTCGCTACCGCACCGGCGACGGCCACGGAAACGGGGAAGATGTGGTTCCGGCGCAAGCCGATCAAGACTCCGGGGCAGGGGTCGGACCCCGGGGCTCGAAGGCGCTTGTGGCAGGAGTCGGAGCGCCTCACCCAGGCATCGGCGTAGGAGTCGGCGGGCATCCCCTGGCCGGGGACTCTGTGGGTCTCTCCCTGGATCCTGGTTCCTCCCATGACCCTGACGCGCAGTCCTTAAGTCGCAGCGCATCTGTCCGAGGAAGATGAAACCGGAAGCCGCACCGCCGCCGAAGACGATCGATGAATACTTGGCCCGCGTCCCTCCGAAGTTCCGCCCTGCCCTCGAGCGGCTACGCAACACGATCAAGGCCGCGGCACCGGAGGCCGAGGAGGTCATCAGCTATTCAATGCCCGCATTCCGTCAGAACGGGATGCTCGTCTACTTTGCCGCGTTCGAAGACCACTGCAGCCTGTTCGTGGCGAGCGAGAAGATCCGCCGCCAGTTTTCCGCCGAATTGAAACCCTTCAGGGCGGGGAAGGGGACGCTCCGCTTCACCCCCGACCGGCCGATCCCCGCCGGGTTGGTCGCCCGAATCGTCAAATTGCGTGTTGCGGAAAACGCGGCCCGGCGCTCCAAGTAAGCCAGCCAGGCACTCGACGACCAAGACCCTCACCCGAGGGGAAGGAGCCCCAAAGAACCTGCCGACAAACGGGTGCATGGCCACGAAAACGGGTCCTCCCTCTCGCTCGAAATCATGCCAAGAGCCCTCAAGCGCCGCGCCGGCGTCAAGTTCGATTCGTGAGAACGAGGGCGGAAGAGATATGAAACACCCGCCACCATCGCGCGCACCCAGGTGGCCACATGACACCGACGGCAGAGCCCCAAAAGAGCGCCCAAAAGCGATCCCCCCTTGCGATGCGGTGCACGGTCAACCGCGCCCAGCTAAAGACGAACTTGGGCACGTCCGTGTACGTCGCCGTGGACCTGACGCCGTCCGCGGCCAGCGTCGCAGGACGAAACCGAAGCATCTCGCTGGCGATCGATTCGAGCGGGTCGATGGACGGCGAGAAGATGGATCAAGCGAAGGCCGCGGCAATGGGGCTCGTAAAACAGCTCCGCCCGACGGACCAGCTCTCCATCGTCTCCTTCTCCGACGCGGTGAAGATCCACCTCCCCATGTCCAAGGTGGGGAACCACCGGGAAGCCGAGTCCGCGGTGAAGGCGATCGCGGTCAGCGGGCTCACCGCGATGTACCAGGGCCTCGAGGCTGCCTCCAAGCAGGCGCGGTCGGCCAGTCAGGAGCCCGGGTCGGTGAATCGCGTCCTCCTCCTCACCGATGGAAATCCGACCGTGGGAAAGACGGACGACCGCGACTTCGTGAGCCTGGTGCAGGGCATGCGGGAAGCGGGGATCACGCTCACAGCGATCGGTATTGGAACCGACTACAACGAGGGGCTGCTCCAGAAGGTCGCCGAGTCCGGCGGGGGGCTGTGGCACCACATCAAGGATGGGACGAAGGACCTCCCCGAGATCTTCCAGGAGCAGGCGGCCCAGATGGCCGGGACCATCGTTTCGAATCCAGAGCTGAGGATCTCGATGATGCCAGGCGCGGAGCTGGCGGATGCGTACAGCGTGAGGCCCGTCCTGAACCGATTGCCGCGACCGCGGCTCGAGGGGAGCACCTTCACGATTCCCCTGCGAGACCTTATCGCGGGGCAGGACCAGACCCTCGTGTTCCGCATCGGGGTGCCGCCGAGGGCCGCCGGGAACGGCACGCTCCTCCGATTCGGCCTCGTAGAGGTCGTGCAGGATGTCCCCGTATCGTTCACCGATGACCAGAGGCTCTGGAATGCCGAGACGAATCCGTATCCACGCACCCTCCTGAGCTCCGCGGAGGCCACCGTCCTCATGCAGAAGGCGGTGCAGACGAAGGACGCGGGGGCCATGCAGAGGGCGGAGACGATCATGAAATCAGTCGCCGCGGACGCCGGGGCCGCCGCGGCCGCGCGCGCGAACCCCGCCCTGAACGACGTGGTGACGACGATGAAGGACGCGCAAGCGACCGTCGCCCGGAGCGGTCTCCAGCTGAGCGACGCGGCGAAGAAAGATTTCCTGCAATCGACAACGATCATCGGGAAGAAGAAGCCGAGGCGGTGAACAACGTGGCAAGGTGTTCGGACTGCGAGAGCGACGATCGGGAAGGAGGTCACTTCTGCGAGGCATGCGGCCGGAGGATTGAGCCCGGGAGCTCGAAAGGGGGGCTTCTATTCGCCCGGCTCGAGACCGAAGACGAAGGATCTACGGGTCGATGGGGCGAGGACGAGCCGGAACCGATGGGGTCCGAGGATACGGGCCCCGCCGCGTCCAGCCCTGAACCGGAGGGCGAAGAGCCCGCCGAATCCAAGGCCAGTGAGGCGGGCGACGCCGATTCGACCGGTGAGGACGAAGGCGGGCTCGGTTCGATGGAGCCCGAGGATGAGGGCGCGTCCGATACCGATCCGCCCGCAGAGGACGAAGGCGAGAGCGGCGCCGATTCCATGCCGGAGGACGCTCCCGAGATCGAGCCGCCCAAGTCAGGGTACCTCGTATTCCCCGATTTCACCGAGCAGCCGATTCCCGAGTCGCAGTGGTTGATCGGCCGCGCGGACCTGACGAAATTCCTGCGGGACCCCAAGATGGCGAACGAGATTTCGCGGGGGCACCTCACGGTCTTCCAGGACGGCGAGAAGTTCTTCATCGAAGACGGGAAGACGATGGTGCAAGAGAAGGCCAGCTCGAACAAGACGTGGGTGGTCCGAGGGGGTACCCGGATCCTCGTCACCGGCACGGGCCGCAACGAGCTCCAAGATGCCGATGAGATCGACGTTGCAGAGTTGGTGACGATACAGTTCGTGATGAAATAGGCGTCCGGATCGCATGACCCTCCCGATTCCGTGCACTTTGAAAGGCCGGAAGGGTCGCTATGAAATCGTCGGCAAGCTGGGCCAGGGCGGGATGGCGGCCGTCTATGTCGGCAAGTCCAACCGCGGTAAGGACATCGTCGTCAAGGAGGCCAGTGGCCCCGACCTCACGCAGGCCGAGGAACGACTCCACATCGAGGCCGACATCCTGCGGACGATCAGCTCTCCCGGCCATCCGCGGATCGTGCGGTATGTCGACGAGGGGACGAACCTTGGACCCTTCTGTCTCGTCGAGGAGAAGCTCGACGGGGAGACCCTTGCGGAACGGTACCATGACAAGCCAGCCGACGAACCGACCGCCCGGAGGCACATCCTCCAGCTCCTGGAGGCGTTGGCGTACCTTCACAAGCGCAATGTCATCCACCGGGACGTCAAGCCGAAGAACATCATCCTCGACTCCCACCGGGAGGTGGTCCTGATCGACAGCGGTCCTCTTCTTCCTCTTGACGGCGAAGGAC
The DNA here is from genome assembly GCA_005878915.1 of Methanobacteriota archaeon. Taxonomy (GTDB): domain Archaea; phylum Thermoplasmatota; class Thermoplasmata; order RBG-16-68-12; family RBG-16-68-12; genus EA-19. Next base: position 3,807 of record VBML01000096.1, read on the forward strand.
CCGCAAGCCTCCATCCGAAAGCTGCAGCAGGGAGGGGAGGAGCTCTTCCAATCCCCACACGATCTCGAGCCGAGCGTTCCGCAAGGGCTGTCCGACGCCGTCATGAAGGCGATGTCGTTCGATCCGAAGCAACGGTATCAGACGACACAGGACATGTCCGCGGCGATCATTGGAGGACCTTCGAAGCAGGTCGGATACCCGCACGTCGTCGTGCTCGGCAAGAAGTGCAGGGTCAAGAAGGACATGCAGATCGGCCGCGAGCACAAGTCCTGCGACAAGCGATGCTCGAAGAACGGCTACAAGCATCCCCCCGAGATCGGGATCGTCGACTCCGAGCTGTACCTCTCGAAGCATCACGCGAAGCTCTCGAAGGACGGGACGGGCCAGTGTTGGATCGAGGACCTCGGGAGCCTCAATGGGACGGCGATGTCCCACGATGGCGGGAAGAGCTTCCGGCCGATTCCCGAGTACAAGCGCCAGCCGTTATCGGACGGTGACATCGTCGCGCTTGTGTACAAGGCGGGGAAGGGACCGTACATGACAATCGCATTCAAAGCTAGTTAGAGGTGCAGCTGGTGGTCAAGTTGGCGCGAAATGTCACGGGAAGAGAGAGGTTTGCGGGGATGTCCGACACGATCATTCGATCGCCCCGAGGGAAGGTCGGCTTTGCCACGAACGTAGGGAGAGTTCGGCCCGTCGACGAGGACAGCATGGTTGCGGTTGAAATCCGGACGGCGTTCTTGTCCGAAGTACGCACCCGACTCCTCCTGATGGTGGCGGACGGGATGGGGGGACATCGCAGGGGGGATGTTGCGAGCAGGATCGCATCCCAGACGGTCGCGAGCACGCTCCTCCCGCTCCTCACGACGGAACAGGAGATCCCGCGAGCCACGTACCACCGCGCGCTCCGAAGCGCCGTCGCCCTCGCGAACCAGGCGATCTTCGCCGAGGTCGATCGGCACCCCGAGTGCCAAGGCATGGGGACCACGCTCAGCATGGCGATCGCCGATGGTCGCACCCTCCACGTCGCGAACGTGGGCGATTCCAGGGTGTACGTCATCAACCAGCGGGAAATTTACCAGGTGACACGGGACCACTCCCTCGTCCAAGAGCTCGTCGATCGAGGGGAGATCAAGCCCGAGGAGGCGAGGCACCATCCCAGGAAGAACGTGATCACGATGGCCCTCGGAGTCACGGAGGAGGTGACGCCGGACATCGGGGTCCTCACGGTCGAGCCTGGCGATATCATCTTGGTGTGCTGCGACGGCCTCATCAACCATGTGGAGGATGAAGACATCCGCAGGGTCGTCGTCGAGACCAGCGACACGCAGAGAGCGTGCGATGTCCTCGTGGCATTGGCGAACAAGGGCGGAGGGACCGACAACATCTCGGTCGTCATCGCGCCGGTCCCCAACACCTCGGCATGACGTGAAGATCATGGTCGACCGACGCGATCGAGCAGCGGCGGGCGGGTCCGCAGTATCTGAGGAAGCGAGCCCGTGAAGCGCACGTACTTTCTCATCGCCATCGCGGTGCTGCAGCTCGTGGTCGGATCGATTACGATTTACGGGGCGGCGGTGCCGGTCCAGATGTCCCAGGACGTCCGCATCTCGACCGGCGGCTTCCACCACCTCCAGTTCGGAATCCTGGGAGCGGGGCGTCTCGCCGGTAATCTCACGGAACTTCAGGGACGGTCGTTTGATCTCTTCGTCTTCGACGATCGCGGCTTTTCATCGTTTGTCGACGCTTCCAATTCCGTGCCTCCCCTCTTTACGCAGAACGGGAGCAACGTCCTCTTCGGCTTCGACCTCCCGGGCTCCGGGGAATATCACATGGTCCTTGTCGACTTTCCGGCACGTGGGGCGCTCCAACTCCACCTCGAGATCGTTGTGACCGGCCTGAAAACGGGCGAAACGATCCTTGCGATCATCGTGCTTGCCGGGGGTCTCACGCTCTTGGGGGCCTCACTCATGATGAGCGTCTGGTCCTGGCGCGGCGGATCTCCCGCACTCGACTCCGCGTCCGAGCCTCCGGAGCGCGCGAAGGACCCCTCCGACGATACGCGAATCTACTGAGGGCTTCCGCAGTTCGGCCTCCTCAGGAGGTGCCGAACCTCTTCTCTGCCCGCGCGCGGGCGCGGGCGGCTTCGACCTCGCGGCTTCGCGGACCCGCGGCGGTGACGAGCGAGTCCAGGAGCTCCCGGGCGGCCGCGGTCACGGCGTCGACCGCGTGATTGAACGCTCGCTCGTTGGCGCTCGAAGGCTGGGTAAAGCCTGAGATCTTCCTGACGAATTGCACCGAAGCTCCCCGAATTTCTTTATCGGTCGCGCGAGGCTCGAAGTTGAAGAGGGTCCTGATGTTCCTGCACATGGTCCTGTCCCAACTAGCGAACGCGACACCGCACCTATCTCGATTACGTTTTGCGTCGCCCGGGATCCGGCAGCCTCGAACTACCGCTCTCGAACCGGTTGAGCACTTCGCGGGACGTTGGTGAGGACGAAAACTCCCCCGCCGAACTCGCGTTCGTCCAGGATCTTGACCCTATTCGCCACGAACCGATAGAATCGGTACGAGAGAAGCAATCGGGCCTGCTTCCTCGCCACCGCGGACGTCCCGGATAGGAGCTTCGAAAACGGAGGGAAGCGGGAGGAGTACAAGCGGCCTGCCCGCTCGGCGACGCTTCCCCTCGCCTCGCGGCAGATGCCAAAGAGCTGGACCCCTCGGTCAGGATGTCCCCACGTCTGGTCGGATCGGAACACCGCAATCGCCATCGAGGGGTTCTGGGCGAGATTTCTGCAGTGAAACGACTCCGGATCCGATAGGAAGAAGAGCTCGAGCTGCGGGGAGTGGCAGAAATACGCGGTGTTGACGTACGCCCGGTGCCCGGTGCTAACGGTGGACATCGAGCAGAGAACGTTCTCCCTGAGGACCCGATACAAGCTCTTTTGAACCAGCGGATCGGAGTAGTCCTTGTGAATCGTTTTCAGGGCCATCGTTCCCCTCCTTGGCGGTCCCCGTGAGCCCGACAGCGTTTAAAGCCGTCGCGGCGTTCCCAACTCCCATCTCGGCGGGGTCACGACGGTGAAGGTCTGGATCGACGGGTCAGGCGCACCCCTTCCGGGGCAGCGGGCACGAACGTGCGTCGTGTTCGAGGACGGACAGGTTCGGACCGGGGTCTACGAGAGCGGAACGAACAACGAGATGGAGTACCGAGCCCTCCTGTCCGCGCTGTCGGACGCGCGGACGGAGCGCGCCACCATCTTCACGGATAGTCAGCTCCTCGTGGGCCAGCTCAGGCAAGGATGGAAGGTGAACGCGGAGAACCTTCGACCCCTGCACTCGGAGGCCAAGACCCTGCTAACTCAGCGAGCGGCCGATCTCGTGTGGGTGCCGAGGGAGGAAAATCGAGCCGGTTGGGTTCTCGAGAAGTCGAAGTGATCCGGCCGAGCGCCGCCCACCCGGAGGCAGCATCCATTGTGACCATGCGTCCCATCTACCAAGTTCTCACCACCCTTGAGTTACGTATTTATACGAACCTCCCGAATGTTTTCCGAGCAGATCCGTCCTGGGGGCGGAGCGAGGGGGAGAGTCGAAGGTGAGGAACGCCGCGGGGATTCGGGTCTCTGGGAGCATCCATTCCCGCCTTCAACTCTCGAAAGTCACGATCAACATCGGCGGCGAGCGGGAAGACGGCAGGGCACTTTTCGGAACAGACACGGTGCGATTCTTCGACTCACCGTGATCCGGACTGGAGGGGGAGAACTCCTTCTCGCCGCTGATCATTTTTGATGACGGCTCTCGCCTACAGTACGGAGAGGATCTGGTCGCGGAACTCCGTCGGAGTCGCATAACCGACGTGGTTCCAAACGATCTTCCCGGACCTGTCGAGCAGGTACGCCATCGGGATTGGTCCGACCCTGAACGTCGTTGCTAGACCTTGGTTGTCGAGGGCGATGGGCCAGTTCCCGGGGTCCCATCGCCGAGTCCCGTCCGGATTCAGGCCGCGAACGAACCGCCACGCCTCTATGGGATTCTCCGTTCCGGAAATCCCGCCGACGTCGACCGAAAGGATCGTGAACCCCTGCGAGGTGTACGTTTCGTAGAAGGACTGCATGCCGCCGTCCCTCATTTCGCGCATGCATGGATCGCAATAGACTCCCATGAAGTCTAGAAGGACAACCTCGCCACGGTGTGCGGACAAGTCCCACTCCGTCATGTTCACGTCCCGAATCGTGAATCTCGGTGCGTACTGCCCCGTCTCGATGCCGTATCCGGGTTCTGGAGTTTGGACGATCCTCGGGTTCAGGAGAATGAAGGCGAGGATCACGGCGAACAGCGCGGTGACCGACCCTATGACAGCAACTGCGTCCCTCGTCCGGACTCTCATCGCAACGCCTGGGAACGAGGCATCGTATGTCGTCGCCGCCTGCCCCCCTAATGGGACAGGCGGGCGAGATTAACTTTTCGACAGGAATCCGTGACCCGACGTGGGTCATGGTCAAACCTGGCAATTGGAATTCCGGCAGCGCTTATATCGTCGCAGGCGGTTTGCGGGCCGATGGACACGCAGGGGATCATGGCCCTCGCCCTGGAGCTGGCCCACCAGGCGGAGATTCCTGCGGATTCGGGGATTGATGTGCCGGCGCCTTCGGTCCGCCGGGCGCTCTTCGGGATCGACGCGGATTCCGGGGACCTCCTCATTGCAAAGCAGCTCGGGTACGACGTGCTCATCAATCACCATCCGACCGGCGGGACCTCTCAGGTCCGCTTCCCAGAGGTCTTGAGGCGACACAGAGTTCTTCTCGAGCTGGCGGGAGTCCCTCCCGACGCCGCCGAACGCGCGGTGCAGAGCTTGCTCGAGGAGCACGAGTCCGCCGCACACGCACGGAACTACGACAAGCTTCCGAGCGAGGCGAGGTTGCTCGCGATGCCGCTGATGGCGATCCACAACCCGTGCGACGAGATCGGGCGGCGGGTCATGGACGAGACGCTCCGGGCGCACCTTCCGTCGAACCCGACGGTGCGCGACTCGATCGCGGTCCTGAATCGCATCCCCGAGTTCAACAAAGCACTCACGAAAATTGTCGTCCGGATGGGGAAGGACGCGAACCCGCTCGGGAAGTGGGTCGTCATTCACGGCGCGGGGACGAACGGCGGGTATCCGGTGGCCAAGGCTGCGTTCGACCATGGCATCGACACCGTTTTCTACATCCACGTCGATGCGGGTCACCTGCGGAGGCTCCGGGAGGAGTACGGCCGCGACGGACGCAGGAGCCTCGTCGTCACGGGCCACATCGCTTCCGACAGCATCGGCATCAACGTCCTCGTCCGCGAGATGAGGACACGCGGCGTGTCCGTGGATTGTTTCGGTGGCGTGCTAGACGTTTGACGTTTACTTTTATTCGGATTCGAGATAATAGTAGAGCGGAAGGCTTAACTGACGACCTCCGTATCCCCGGCGAGGCCCCTCCCTTGCCGTTCGAGCTCGTCGTGGTCAGCAACACTCCTCTCACCCCGCTGAAGGACCTCGACGAGGTCTCGCTCATGCTGCTCACACAAATCGGCTATATTCCAAAGGGGTACGACCCGAAAACGGACGCAAGGACGGTCCGGGAGAGCGTCCCGTACCGGCTCTTCGTGGAGTGCCTGCTCGGGCGGGCGGACAAAGGGTGGACGGTCGAACAGCTCGCGACGAAGCTGCGCACGACGAAAGCCACAATCTACCGCCACATCAACAAGCTGAAGGACATGGACCTCCTCGACGAGGCGGAGGTTCTGGAGAGGGGAGGGCCGAAGAAGGGCTACCGAATCCGGTACGGGAACCTCTCGAAGGCGTGGAACTTCGTGGAGTCGAACGTGGAGATCGCGATGGAGAATTACCGGAAGACCGTGGACCACGTGCAGAAGCTTTCCGAACAACGGAGGTAACGAGATGCCGGAGAACGACCTGATTGTGCTCACGAAAGGATCGCGGTACCGCATCACCTCGATGGAGACCCGCGACAAGCCGCTGATCACGCACGGCACGTTCCGCGGCTACTCAGCGATTGGGCCGGACGATGGAATCTGCATAGAGCTCGACGCCTCCCATGCGGAGATGGCGCACAAGATCCGGATCATCCCGTGCCACATGATCATCGCGATCGACGTCGTCGAGCAAGCCGAGGAGAAGAAGGAGAAGGAAAAGCCCGGCACGATGTACGGCTAGGGGCTCGGGCCCATGCGGGCATGAGGGCCATCGTTGCGGCCAGCGGGCGACCGTGAAAGGCTTAACCTTCCGCAATCCTTTCGCGGGGCGATGCCCGTTGAGGTGCTCCACGGATCACTCGACGAGAGAATCCTGCGGTACCTCCTCGACGTGTATCCGGTCACCACCGCGCAGATCGCCAGGGACCTGCACGTCGCGCCCTCCCGCATCAATCGCCAGCTGAAAGCTCTCGCCCTCCGCGGGGTCATCGAGCTCGAGGAGCTGCCGGACAAGACGTACGTCCGGCTCCTCCGACACGACTTCTCGTTCTTCGGGTACAAGGAGTCCCAGCGAAAGCGGTTCAAGCGCTCGGGCGGACGTCCCAAGGGGAAATCGGACGTCGAGGGGCCGATGTTCGGATGATCGCGTCGGAGCCGTTCCTCCGGGAGATGTGGGACCGCCTCGCACGCGGGGACGTCCGCGGGAAAGCGGACCTGCAGCGCGTGAAAGCACACCTCGTGCGGGTCCACGGCCTGCGGGCGATCCCCCCGGACGCCGAGATCCTCGGGCGCGCACCGCCCGCCGTGCGCGGCGCGTTCGCGGACCTCCTCCGAGTGAAGCCGACGCGGTCCGCCTCAGGGGTCGCCGTCGTCTCCGTGATGACACCACCGCACCCCTGCCCGCACGGCACGTGCATCTTCTGCCCCGGGGGTCCGCGCGTCGGCACCCCGCAGTCGTATGTCGGCTCCGAGCCCGCGGCACGCCGGGCCGCGTTCCACCGATTCGATCCGCGGTTGCAAGCGGAAGCCCGACTCGACCAGCTGCGCCGCACCGGCCACGCGACGGACAAGGTCGACCTCATCATCCTCGGAGGCACGTTCAGTTCCTTCGACATCGGGTTCCGCGAGTCTTTCGTGAAGGGATGCTTCGACGGGCTGAACGGGGTCGTCAGCGCGAGCCTCGAGGACGC
>VBML01000096.1:10979-15338 GCA_005878915.1 Methanobacteriota archaeon
GTGAACCGCGGGCACACGGACGCGGACACCCGCGCGTCGACGCGTCGAGCGAAGGACGCGGGCCTCAAGCTCGGCTACCACATGATGCCAGGCCTCCCGGGGAGCGACATAGACCGCGACCTCGAATCGTTCCGGGCGATCTTCGAGGACCCGGACTACCGGCCGGACATGCTGAAGGTGTACCCGACGCTCGTCGTCGAGGGTACGGGCCTCTACACGATGTGGACGCACGGCCGATATCATCCCATGTCGACGGAAGAGGCGATCGACCTTGTCGCGAAGGTCAAGTCCATCGTTCCCCCTTGGGTCCGCATCCATAGAATCCAGCGGGAAATCGGGGCGGAGGAAATCCTCGGCGGGCCCACGAAGGGAGACCTCCGCGTTCGGGCGCAACGTCGACTCCGAGACCTCGGGGGCACGTGCCACTGCATTCGCTGCCGCGAGGTCGGCCTCCAGAGAAGTCCGGTTCGGCCGCAGGACGTGACGCTCCACCGCATGGAGTACGAAGCGTCCTGCGGGGAGGAAATCTTCCTATCATGGGAGGACCCGGCGGGGACGGTGCTCATCGGCTATGCGAGGCTCCGGCTGTGCGAGGCGGGTGCGTTCCTGAGGGAGCTTCGAGTCTTCGGGCCAGTCGTCCCGATCGATACAGACCCCCGCGATCGGTGGCAGCACCGCGGGTACGGGGCGCGGCTCCTTCGGGAGTGCGAGCGAATCTCCTTGGAGGAGGAGGGACGGCGGGAGCTGCGAGTGACGAGCGGGATCGGGGTCCGCGATTATTACCGACGGTTCGGGTACCAGCGAGGGGGTCCTTATATGGCGAAGGCCCTGGCGTGATCGACGGGCGGGCGCTCGTCACTTCGCCTCTTTGATCCACGCCAGCCGGCGGAGCTTGTTCGCCTCCACCTCTTCCGCGCCCTTGAAACCCGCTTCGACCTCCGCGAGATACTCCAGGGCAAGCCGCAGGCCCTCCTTGGACGGCGCGTTGATGTCCACGCCCGCGCGGGTGAGCTGCTGACGGACGAGGGGCATCCCCGTCTCCATGTCCCCGAACTCCCGGCAGAAGTCCACGATGACCTGGTCCGTGGCGCCGACGAGGGTGAGGGGGCCCTCTTCCGTGGTCCCCTTGCCCTCCCCCTCCGCCGCCTCGGGCTGCTGGACGACAAGCGTCCCGATCGCGAGGAACGCCGCCTCCGCGTTCTCCCCGGTCTTCGCGCTCGATACGAATGCGGGCGTGCCGTGCTTCTTCCCGAGGTCGGTCACCTGGGCGAGGGCGTCTTCCCTCCGCTCGACAATGTCGACCTTGTTCCCCACGATGACCATCGGGATCGAACCCGCGACCGCGCGCACCCGAGGGAGCCAGTACTCCTCGAAGCTCCGCTTCGTCTCCGGGCGGGTGAGGTCGAACACGAGGATCACGCCGCGGGCTCCCCGCGCCGCCGACTCTTGGATCCCCTTGTACCCCTTCTGGCCCAGCACGTCCCAGATCATCATCGAGAGGTCGACGGTCCGGTTCCCGAGCTCGAGGCGGAGGTCCCGCTTCGTGACCTTCGTGCCGATCGTTGTGATGTAGTCGTCGGAGAACTTGTCAACGACGAAGCGGCGGATGAGCGAGGTCTTCCCGACGCTCGCGTCGCCGAGGAGGAGGATTTTCCTCTTGATGAAATCGGGGGACATCCTGCATCGCGGACCCCCGGCGGGCGGGGCCGCCGCTGATAGCCCGACGGTCGGCTTTAATCCTTCCCTCGTGGGAGTTCCATCGCGCAACGGTCCTTCGAGCGGGCGGTGCAACGAGTTGGCTCTTCCGCCCTACTGCGGGATCGAGAGCGGTGGCGGGGTGGCGGGCGGTCGCCCGCGGTACTTCCCCTCGATCAGCGCATCCATGATCAGGTCGACGTCCGCGATCTGCTCCATCGTGCCGTCCCAGTCCGTCAGCGGATCCTCGTACTTCACCTCGAGTTCCGTGAGCGCCGCCCTCAGCTCGGGCTGGATGTCGAAGGGCCGTGAGCCTCGGACGACCGCGGCGAGGATCGTCCACTTCCCCTCGATGACGACGATGCGGATTTCACCGAACCGGATCTCGTTCAGCCCGCCCTTCTCCCCGCGGAACGAGTCCTTGATGAAGTCCTGGACCGCGACGAGCATGCCACTGAGGACATCGGAGTCGACGTTCGGCCGGAGACGGCGGGTGTAGTGCTTCAGGAGGAGACCGCTGCGGTGAAGGAGGAAGATATCCTCGATCGCGGTGTTCCGCTCCGCGTCCGCCTTCTCCTTCTCGTCCGCCTCCTTCTGGGCCTTCGCCTCCGCCTTCTTCCGGTTGAGGGTGAACGTGAGGAAGGTGAGCCAGAGCCCCTGGATCAGCATGACGCCGACGACGCCAACGAGGATGGCTTCTGCCGTATCGGAATCAACCATGAGGGGCCAACCGCTATCGCTGGAGCGGCGGCTAAATACCTTTCACGTGGTTATCACGAGCGCGGTTGTCACGTCGGAGGGAGGCTGCGGTCCTTCGGAGACAGGACAGAGCGCAGGGCGGCGTCCGCGGATCCCAGGGTCTCGAGGTTTCCGTTCCACTCGCGAAGCGTCGCCCCGTGCGCCCCTTCAAATTTCTCGATCGCCCGCCGGAGGCGGGCGGGGAGCCGGTTCAGCCGTTTCCCCGTGACGAGCGCGGCCATGATCAAGTGCTCTCCACGGGCCATCAGGAAGCGCCGGTCACCGAATCGCATCTCCTCGAGAGAGCCTCGAGGATCGTTGAAGGAGTCCCGGACAAAGTCCTGCAGGACGACCAACATCCCGCTCATGATATCGCTGTCCCGTTGAATCCCGCCCGCCCTCGCGTAGTGGGTGATCAGCATCCCGCTGTCGTGGAGGAGGTACAGTTGGTCGATCCGGACGCCGTGAACGCGGGCGTCCCACGCGTAGCCGAGGACGAGAAGCACGCCGGCCGCCAGGATACCGATCAGCGCCCACAGGGCGGTCGACCCGATGATTCCACCGCGGGGTGCGACGGAGATCTGCGACTGCGCGATCGTCTCGTACACCTGCGACCCGCCGGGGGCCTCGTATCCGACGTGCGCGGCGACGACCGCCACGGTCCCCGTGGCGACGCTGTTGTCGATCACGGCGACGAAGGCAAGCTCGATTCGTTCACCGATGTTGAGGGGCGGGAAGCGGATCGGGAGCGCACCCCCGCCACCTTCCGCGGTGAGGCCCGCCGGAAGCGCAAACTGGACTTGGCCGTTCACAGCGGGGAGCTGACCGATGTTCTCCAAGAGGAGCGCGTAGGAGATCCGCTCGCCGACCTGCACGCCGGAGAGGGTCGCGCGGAGCTGCGGGGGCGGGACGCCGGCTCCGTGGGCGGCCGGGAGGCTCAGGACGAGCGCGATGACGAGGAGGGCGAGCGAGACGCCCGCGAGCGGCCTTGCTAGCCGCACGAATGGTTGACGCACAGTTGTTCCTGCCCGTCGAGGTTGGAACCCGAGGACAGCCTCTGCCCCCAAAGTCGTGAGAGACATTCGTGCGCGTTCTATTTAAGCGTGATACTCGAAGCCCCGCTCTGCCTGCGTAATTACGCAAAATCGCGCAATTTTTTCGAGCGGTGAATCGATTGTCAACTCCGCGCAACCGCGGGGCCAAGGTCCTTGAAGTTCGCGTGGCCGTGGATCAATCCCCGCAACGTCGCGGCGAGGGATTGCGCGGGGATCCGGACCTGGGCCATCGTGTCCCGTTCGCGGAGGGTCACCGTCCCATCGTCGAGCGTCGTGTGGTCGACGGTGGCGCAAAACGGAGTGCCAATCTCGTCCATGCGCGCATACCGCTTCCCAATCGACCCCGCGTCATCGTAGAACGTATCGAAGTCCGTTCGAAGCTCGCGGTGCAGCGTCTCCGCGCGCTCCGGCATGCCACCCTTCGAGAGGAGTGGGAAGACGCCGAGGTCGATCGGCGCGAGGGCGGGGGGAAGGCGGAGGACCGCACGTTCCTTCGCAATCTCGTACCCCGCGTCCAGGAGGGCCCACAGGTTCCGGTCCACGCCGAAGCTGAGTTCGATCACGTGGGGCAGGACCTTGCGACCACCGACGAGGACGGCGAGATCCTTCTTCGAGCCCGCCGCGTGGCCCGTCAGATCGTGGTCCGTCCGATAGTGGACCCCGCCGACCTCCTTGAACCCGCCCAAACTGTCCTGGCGGACCTGGATGTCAAAATGCACCTTGTTGTAGAACGCCCGCTCGTGCTCGTCGAGCTCCGCGAATCGGAACCGGTCGCGGGGAATGCGAAGACGGTCGAGGTAGAACCGCTGCACGATGGCCATGTGGTACGCGTAGAATCCCGGGAGGCCGGAAGCAATCAAGTCGCCGACGG
>VBML01000020.1 GCA_005878915.1 Methanobacteriota archaeon
CTCTAGCGTCCCGGCTGGTTAGCAGAAGAGGCCTTGATGGACTCATTCAGGAATCGTCTATGCCAGAGGCGGCGAACCCCCGTCACATCCTCGGAGCAAAGATTTATGAGCGTGGCGACTGGTCCGCGAACGGTTGGAGGGGAGCCAAGTGTCCCGCGTCGCTGTCGTGTCTCTCATTGGAATCTTGTTCTTCTGTGCAATCGCTCCTGGGATTGCGTCAACTCTCCCTGCCTCATTCCTCGCGCGTGCCCCACCGGCCGTAGGCCCCACCGCGGGATCCTTTGTCGGCTGGCGCGACAATTTCGATGACGTCTCGAGGGTAGGCGCGTCCTCGAACGTTGCCTTCAGTGGCTCGGATGTCCGGGTCCCCCCCGGCGGTGTCGCCACCCTTACCCGCCAGGGCCTCGTGTTAGGAAGGGGCCCTCCCGGAGACTTTGACGCGGGTGAGCTCGGAGACCCGACGGTCGTGTTCGATCAGGGGATCTACCATATGTGGTACTTCGGGAGCCCGGGAGCGGGGATGTGGAGCATCGGGTACGCGACATCCGCCGACGGGCAGGTCTGGACCAAGCAAGGACGCGTTCTCTCCTCCTCCATTCCCGCGGACTCCGCCTCAGCGGCGTATCCAGAGGTGATCAAGGTCGGGAGCGAGTATTGGATGTGGTACTCAGGGAGTGACGGTTCCCGCTACCAGATACTCCTGGCCACGAGCAGCGACGGCCTGGTATGGACCAAAAGGGGAGTGGTGGTTGGCGTCGGTCCTCCAGGGTCACCGGACGACCAACACACGTATGCCCCATCGGTCCTGATCCGTTCCGGGACGTTTTACATGTGGTATGGCGCGTTCGGGAGTCCAAACCCCGGCCGGCGTTCGGTTCTTCTCGCGTCGAGCACGGATGGGGTTTCCTGGACGAAGCAGGGCGTCGTCTTGACCCCCGGCCCATCGGGATCGATCGACGAAGTCGGGGTGGACACGCCCTCGGTCCGGGTCGTTGGCGGTCAATACGAAATGTTGTACGGGGCCGTGGATAGCGCGATTCGCGCGCGCCTCGCAAGGGCGGTTTCTCCTGACGGCAGATCCTGGCAAAAGATGGGGATCATCCTCGACCTCATGAGCCCCTATGAGAGCACGGTCCTCGACAACCCCTTCCTTCTTCCCGAGTCGGACGGGAGTTGGAAGGTGTATTACCACGCTCGCGGCGCGTCGCTCCAGATTTTCCTCGCGATCCGACCGCTTCCGGGGGGCCCGTCCGGGTGGCTTCGCTCAATTCCTATCACAATTCCAGCGGGACTCGAATGGTCATGGTTCAACCAGAGCGCATCGGTCCCCGCAGGCACGTGGTTGAATGTCACGGTTCGCGACGCGATGACAATGGCAATACTTGCGGGCATGGAGAACCGGACAGTAGGTGCTGTCGACCTCACGGGTGTTGACTCGAGTATTCATCCAGGGATTGTTCTCGAGGGTTGGCTTACCAGGGACCCTTCGGACACGCCCGTCCTCGATTCCTGGGAGGTGATCTGGCTCGACCGGTCGCCGCCCACGTTCGCGGGCCTTGAGACCGCGGATGACCTACGGACCGGCGGGTCGATTCGGCTATCATGGTCGGCCGCCTCAGACCCGAGTGCGCCGATCTTGTACTCTGTGTACCAGTCGAGTGGCTCGGACGCTTTCGACTTCTCAACGCCGAGCTACACCGCGACAACGACGGCTTACGACGTGACGGCGCTCGTCGATGGCCGTCTCTACCGGTTCGTGGTGCGGGCTGAGGACGCTTGGGCGAATCAGGATACGAACACTGTATCTCTCTCCGCGATACCGACCAACCCGTTCGATCGAAACGCACCGACCTTCGCGGGTCTCACCTCTGCGGCAGACGAGAGGACCGGCGGCGCGGTGAGGCTGGCCTGGTCGGATGCCGTGGACCCAGATACGCCTGCCTCGAACGCAGACCCATCCTTACCGATCACGTACTTGGTGTACGTGACACGGAGCGGGACCTCGTTCGACTTCGGTGGCCCCGACCAAACCACATCGAATCGCACCGCCTGGGTCACAGGGCTCGTTGACGGAAAGTCATACGATTTCATTGTCCGCGCAATGGACAGTCGCGGCAACGCGGAGAGCAATACGGTGATTCGATCGGCCACGCCGACTCACCCGTTTGACTCTATGTACTCTATTTACGTTTCCGACAGAGCGTCTGGTCTCGGATCGGGTCCAGCAAACGGCAGTACGAGCGAGACGTCCCTTGAAATCGGCGGGCTGCGCCCGGGAAGGACATACTACATCTTGGTCCGTGCAACAGACGCAGCCGGGAACACGGAGATGAACACCCGGATTGTATCAATTCAGATTAAGGAAGCCGTCTCCGTGGCGCCGTTCGCCTGGATAGCCCTCATCCTGGTCATCGTCATCGCCGTTCTCGCAGCGGGTGTAGTCATGCGGAAGCGACGGAAAAAGGGGGAGACGCCGCCCCTCTCGCCCCCGCCTGCCCGATAGAATCCGGTACGGCGCATTACTTCCTACCCGGTTCCGTTCGAGCCTCGATCCAGCGCTCAGCTTCCTCTACCGACCTCTTGATGTGCGAGTCGTTCGCCAAGGACTTCGCGATCCACATTTCCATGAACTCGATTTCCCGGCGGCCCTCGGGGTTCGTCGAGGTCGTGGCCCGCATGGCCGGAAGAAACATGTGTCGCCACATCAGAATCTCCTTGACCATCAGCTTCTCGCGAGCGTATGGGTTTCGGTCGTAGGCCACGTCGAGCTGATCCCGCCACAACCGGAGATATCTGTCATACACAACGCCAAAGAGGAAAAGAGCGGCGAAAACGGCGAGGAAAAGAAGGATCAGGGTTGCTGCCACGACTCCGGGCATGCTCGGGTCGATGCCGAGCTGTCTTTGCTCGAACGGAAGGATATACGTCGTGGCCGTGAGGCTAATGACGGCACCCCACAGAAACAAACTCAGCAGGGTGTAGCTCTGCTGGATTCGCCATAGCTGGGTCATCAGGGAGCGCTTCGCCATGGCCCTCCGCTGTCTACCGGAGGAGAGCTATTAGTAGGTATCGCGGAGGAGGTTAGAGCGACGCAACGAAGATCCTCTGGAGACTCCGATCATACGGCCGGGTCTCCTTGGCGTCGAGGCGCAGCTCGCGGTACGCCCCGGGGTAATCATGATTCCAACACCAGGGAATCGCTGCGCCAACTGCGTAGGGCTCGTACCAATCTAGATTTACGATGTGACGCCGGGCCACACGTGCCATCTCGGCGAGAGCCATTTGCATGTCCTTCGGAGGCAGGTGCATCAAGACCTCTGAAGCGATGACGAGGTCCACGCTGTGGCTCTTGAATGGCAGGGAGGCCGCGGACGATCGAATCAACGGAGATGCGATTCCTCCAAGGTACGTTCTTGCAGCCCGCAACTGGTCGAGACTTACGTCGCTAGCCCAGCCGCGCACACCGGGCCGACCGAGGAGGATCTTCGTGATCCGTCCGAATCCGGACCCGACCTCCACGAAATCTTGGAATGGCAGCTGTTCGAGGACTCGTCTCAGCCCCGCCTTCTGCAACCGAAACCGTTCCGCATCTGAGGGCGTGTGCTCTCTCGCGAACTCGTCAATGTACGTCCTCCCCCGGTTTCGCGGAAGACGGCCGCAAGGTCATCCTCTGAGGCCCGCACGACGGGCACACCAGGCAGGAGCGGGGGATCGTATGAGCAGACAACGACCTTCCCCGATGCCATGCCTTCGATTGAGACGATGCCGTGCGCCCCGTGCTGGGTGATCGAATCGACAACGACGTCGCACTGCTGCATCAGCTCCAACGCGCGGTCGTGCATCACACCCTCCACGATCCATAGCTCCGCTTGATCGGTCATGAGTTTCTCAATCCCTTGACCTCGCGACACGGCTACATTGGTGGATCCTGCGAGGGTTCGGAACGCCTTCTCAATAATGGCCGTCCCCTTCAGCTCTCGATGCGTGGGGAAGTGGCCAAAGATGGCGACCCCGGACACCGTTGGCGGTTGGGTCCTTTCTTGGAATGCAACGGGGTTCGGAATGTACCGAGCACTCGGAACGAGACGGGCAAGGTCGGGCGTCGACACGAGAACGACATTGGCCCAGTTCATATGGTGAAGCCCTCGACCCGTCCGAGCATCCGTCCCGTGGAGGTGAACAACGAACACCGTGTCCCGAAGGATTCTCCGGAGGACGCCGTAGGCGATTTGGCTCCTCCAAATCCCTCCATGGATATGGACGACGTCTGCGTCCGCAAGCGCTCGCCAGCGGCGGAGGATTGCAATGTTCCACGTGACCGGGTCGCCGCGAGTCGGGAGTTGTAGATCGCCGGGCCATTCGGACCCCCATCGAACTAGGACCTTCGCGTCGTGGCCCAAGGCGGTTTGAGCAGCGGCGAGTGTCCGCGCCACGTTCGCTATGTTGTTGATATGGAGAATCTTCGTGCGGGGCCTCCGGACATGCGGGGACATTCCCTCATCCCTTAAGGGTTCCCGCCCGCAGATACAGAGATAAGCAACAATTGGAATTGCCGCGTGATGGCGAAGGCCGCCTGCATCACGGGAGTGACCGGGCAGGACGGATCGTTCCTTGCTGAGCTTCTCCTCGCAAAGGGTTACACGGTCTACGGACTGGTCAGGCGCCTGAGCTCCCCGAACGTCGCGAACATCCGGCATCTCATGGACCAGGTTCAACTGCTCGATGGCGACATGACAGACCAGAGTTCGATTCTCACCGCGCTTAAGGAGTCGAGACCAGACGAGATCTACAACCTCGCCGCACAGTCCTTCGTTCAGACGTCGTTCCGCCAACCTGTTCTGACAGCGGACGTCGACGGTCTCGGCTTGGTCCGCCTGCTGGAAGCCGCGAAGGAAGTCGTGCATGATGCCAGAATCTACCAGGCCTCCACGTCCGAACTGTTCGGCCTGGTCAAGGAGAGCCCGCAGAACGAGAACACCCCGTTCCACCCGCGATCGCCCTACGGCGTCGCGAAGCTCTTCGCGTACTGGGCCTGCGTTAACTATCGCGAGGCGTACGGGATGCACGTTTCCAATGGGATCCTGTTCAACCACGAGTCGGAGCGGAGAGGACTCGAGTTCCTGACCCGGAAGGTCACCCACGGCGTCGCAATGATCGCGAAGGGGAAGGCGAAGCACATCGAGCTCGGCAACCTCGACGCGAAGCGGGATTGGGGGTACGCCCCTGAGTACGTGGACGCGATGTGGAGGATGCTCCAGCAGCCGAAGCCGGACGACTACGTGATCGCGACGGGCGAGTCCCACACGGTGCGGGAGTTCGTCAAGCTCGCGTTCCGCGAGGTGGGGATCAAGGACTGGGAGAAGCATGTGAGGACGGATGCGAAGCATCTCCGGCCCGCGGAGGTGTACACCCTGTGCGGGGATGCCTCGAAAGCACGGCGGGTCCTCGGCTGGGAGGCGAAGACGAAGCTCCCTGAGCTTGTGAAGATCATGGTCGAGGCGGACCTCGAGCGGGTCGGCGGGTAGCTACTTCCGCGTGACGAGGGTGAAGATCAGCTTCTCCACGGTGTTGTCGAGGTACCGCTCGACCCACGGGAGGATCCGCGGGAACCAGCGCTTCACGTACTTGTCAATGTGGTACTCGTGGACCTTCTCGACGGACGCGACGTCGAAGCGCGCGTCCGTGTAGTACGAGCGGTCGTCCCGCCCGAAGTAGTCGAACGTCTCCTCGGTGAAAAATCGGACGTGCGTGGGGTCCTTGTACGCGTTCGAGTGTTTGTAGTGGGGGACCTCGATCATCGTGCGCGCGCCGGACCGCGTCACGCGGTGGAGCTCCTCCATCGCCCGGATCGTGTCCGGGAGGTGCTCGATCACGTGGACCGCGATGACCTCGTCGAAGGCGTCGTCCCGAAACGGCCACGGGAAGCGCGAGAAGTCGCACAGGACATCGACGCCCTTGAGGGGTTTGCGGTCCGCGTTCACATACCCTTGTCGGATGTCCCGCCCGCTGCCCATGTTCAGCTTCCACGGCACGGGGTCACCGGTTCCGCGCCCATGTGTCGAGGGTCCTGCGGAGGCCTTCGCGAAGGGGGACCTTGGCCTCAAATCCGAGGAGGGTGCGGGCCTTCGACGGGTCTGCCCGTGATCGCATCACCTCGCCCTCCCGCGGTGGGCGCTGGACCACCTTCAGAGGTCGGCCTCGGATCTCCCCGATGAGCCCGAGAAGTTTCGCGATGGAGGTCTCGCGGCCGGATCCCACATTGATGACCTCCCCTCCGACCCGCTTCGCCGTCGCGGCGCGGTCGAACGCCTCCGCCACATCCGCGGCGTACACGAAATCCCGCGTCTGCGATCCGTCCCCGTACATGTCGACCGGCGTCCCCGCGGTGGCGGCCTCCGAGAACTTCGCGACGACGCTCGCATACGGCGAGTCGGCCGCCTGGCGGGGGCCGTACACGTTGAAGAGCCGGAGGGCGACCGCCTCGACGTCTCCCTCGCCCCCGGCGGACCGGCAGAAGTACTCGCACGCGAGCTTGGTGACCGCGTACGGGGACAGGGGATCCGGCGGGCGGTCCTCCCGGAGGGGCCCACCGGCCCGGCCATACACCGCGCACGTCGAGGCGAAGACGACACGCGATGCACCGGCCACCCCAGCGGCGGTGAGAACGTTCAGGGTGCCCATTACATTCGCTTCCGCGTACGCAATGGGCTTCTCCCGACTCTCCGGCACGGACGTCAGGGCAGCGAGGTGGAAGACCGCGTCCGCGTCCCGGAATCCCCGTGAGAGGGCCTTTGGATCCAGGATCGAGCCCCGCACGATTTCGATACGGTCCTTCGCCCCCGCCAGGTTCTGGAGACGCCCCACGGTGAGACTGTCGAACACGACGACGTCGTTCGCTTCGGCGAGGCGGTCGACGATGTGGGAGCCGATGAACCCGGCGCCGCCGGTGACCACGACCCGCTTCCCCCGGAGCATCGCGCTGCGAACCGGGACGGCGATGTTAAAGCTTCCGCGGGGTCACGGCCATTCGGCGCGCATCGAACCATCCTGGGCCACACGGATCACGAGGTCCTCCGGCGAAAAGACGTTCTCCGTTCCCGAGTACAACGCCTGCGCCCGCCGGACCGGGTCGAAGTAGCCGAGGCGCCATGTGCCGGAGGTCCCGAGGGTCGCGTTCAGCGCGATTGTGTACGTGTTCATCGCAAACGCCGTGTAGTCGAGGGACGACTCCGCGACCCCTCGCGCTCGCGGCAGGTCTTGGGCCGAGCCGTTCACCTGCAGAGCCGGAAAATACGCCCGGAACACGGGCGCCGCCGCCCCGGATTCCGCAAGGGAGACCCGCACGCTCCCGTTCGGGAGGTTCGTCCACGTCCACCACGTCTGCGGGTTCCACGTCGGGACGGCGACGTCGTTCGGGTTCGCGCCCTGGACCGAGGCCTTCGTAAGCCCCCTCCAGGCACCTGTGGCGACGACCGCGGCCAGGAGGACGACGAGCAGGGCTCGCCTCTGGCGCACCGTCCCCACGCGCCACAGGCTGAGGACGAGCAAGGGGCTGGAGACGGCCAGGGGGGCGACATCGATGAAATAGAACCAATCAAGCTGGAACCGGGTCGCAGAGATCGGAGCGAAGAGGGCGGGACCCTGGATTGTCAGCATGTCCATCAGGATGTGCAGGAGGACGCCCGCGAACATCGGGAGGACGATGGTCCGGTCGATTCGGAGGGAGATATCGACGCGGAAGATCCGGCGCCATGCCCGGAGGAGGACCGGCCGCTGGAAGACCCAGGTCGCGCCGAGGGCCCACGGAAGCCCCAGGAGCAGGGAATGAGAGAACGTGCGGTGGTCGAGGAACCACAACTGCGGGGCGAGGATCGTGACCGGCGTCAAGAGGGCATCGAGGTCCGGCGCCATGGCTCCGAACGCCATGGCAAGGGCGACCTTTCGATTCGCCCGGAGGACCAGCGCGAGCGCGACGGCGGTGAAGATGTGGGTGAACCAGTCCACGGTCGCGGTATCGCGGTCGGTCCAAAAAGACCGAGGGTAGTGTACATGCAATACCCGCCTTCATCCCCTTCCCTCGACTAGCTCGGATCCATGGATCGATGGCAGTGGATTGTGGACAAGGTTGCGACGCCGGAGGATCAGGAGAACCTCGCTCTCCTTGCGCGGGTGATTGAGGTCGACTTCCGTGGACGCGTGGAACGCGAGAAGGACCTGACGGCCTTCATGGCCGAGCGGTACCGCTGGGGGAACAAGACGACCCGCCGCCGCGCGATGCGCCTCGCGGGGATTGGCATCCTCCGGTGGGCACGAAGCGAGCGGGATCACTGGACGAAGATCTACGAGCTCGTGTCGGACGTCGAACCGGATGCTCAGGCCACGAGCGCGGCGGGCGTTCTCGCCGGTCCCTAGGCGGAAGGCTTGCCCCTGCGGTCCTTCTTGACTTTCTGAAGTTCCTGGAGGAAGTCGGAGGCCCAGAAGGCTCGCAGCGAGGTCATGAAGAAGTCGCAGGCGCTCAACGCAAGGATCTCGTCCGGCCGACCCGCCATCGACCGGTGCCGCAGGAGGGCGTCCTCTCGCTCGCGGAACAGCTCGAAGGGCACTCCCTCGTACCGGCTGCGGCGGGCGACGGTATGAAAGAGGGAGCCATTGCGGCCGATGAGCCGACGGTGGAGCGCATGGCCGCGGGGACGGACGAACGCGAACACGATGGCCTCCGGCACAGTCGGCCGGATGTGTGCCCAGCGCGCCGAGTTCGTGATGAAGCCGACGAACCCGCCGATGCGGGCGCCGTCGACGGAACGCCACCACAGTTTGCCATAGAGGCCTCCGCTCTTCACGTCTCGTGAATCGAAGTTCTGTCGGATCCGACGGAGCGGGATCTGCATCCGTCGCATCGCCCGCTCGAGGGCGCGTAGCTCCACCCCACCCCGCGCGGGAGATGGCTCCATCGGCGCCGTCGAGAGTGTAGCGACTCATCTAGTTTTCGCGGCGGGGATCCCGCGCAGAACCGGGGCATCGACGAGGCCGGCACACGCTTTATACAATATCGGGAATCCTGCCCCGTGGCGGGCGGATGGCGAAGCCGCAGGTTCTTTCTCCTGGGCCTGCCCATCCTCCTTGCGGGTCTCGCCGCGTTCGTCTGGGAGGAGACGCAACCCACAGACTTGGAACTGGTTTCCACCCCCCTCCTCCTTGTCGGCGTGTTCCTCGTCTTCGAAGGAGTCCTCGCATGGCGGCGGGAGCGGGCATCGAGGGATAACCCTAAATAACACGCCCCGATTCAATCGAAGAGCGACTCGCCGGGGGAGTTCGACGGAGTCCTTTCTCTTCTGCCGGGCATACCACATCGGAGCGGCCGACCGCGTCTTCGCTGAGGAATCCGCTCCGGAACACTTCCCTAGGGATCGCACGTTCCGCGTCCGCCACATCCGGCTGGATGTCGCTCTCGACCAGGTCAAGGGGGAGGTCCGCGGGACCGCGACCCTGACGCTGAGCCCGCTGAACGACGGACTGCGCGAGATCGAGCTGGACGGGGATAGCCTCCATATCCGGAAGGTCACGGACGGCGAAGGGCGGGTCCTCGAATTCGATTACGACGGCGCGAGGCTCTCGGTGCGCCTCGCCCGAGCGGTCAAGGCGGACTCCGAGTTCTTCCTGAGAATTGCGTACGACTGCAAGCCGCGCAAAGGGATGTTCTTCGTACATCCCACGAAGGCGTACCCGAAGCACCCCTTCATGGTGTGGACGCAGGGCGAGCAGGAGGACAACCGTTCGTGGTTTCCATCGTACGATTCCCCGAACCAGAGGATGACCTCCGAGGTGGTCGTTACCGTCGATGAGGCGCAGCTCGCGATCTCGAACGGCCGCCTCGTGAACGAGAAGCGCGATGCGGCGCGCAAGACCCGAACGTTC
This sequence comes from Methanobacteriota archaeon, assembly GCA_005878915.1. Taxonomy (GTDB): domain Archaea; phylum Thermoplasmatota; class Thermoplasmata; order RBG-16-68-12; family RBG-16-68-12; genus EA-19. The sequence continues at coordinate 9,916 of VBML01000020.1, forward strand.
CACTGGCTTCAGGACATCCCTCACGTGAATTATCTGATCACGATCGTGAGCGGGGAGTTCGACCGCGCAGAGACGGCGTGGGAGGGAGTCCCCCTCCAGTACTACGTCCCGAAGGGGGAGGGCGCGAAGATTGACGACACGTTCCGGTACTTGCCCTCCATGATGACGTTCTTCTCGAAGGCCACCGGCGTGAAGTACCCGTGGGCGAAGTACGCGCAGGCGGTCGTGCGGGACTTCACCTTCGGAGGAATGGAGAACACGACCCTCACGGTGCTCATCGACAACTGCCTCGTGGACCCGTACACTCGTCCGGACTACCGACCCGAAGGCCTGTTCGCGCACGAGCTCGCGCACCAGTGGTTCGGCGACTTCATCACGACGAAGTCGTGGAACGACCTCTGGCTGAACGAGGGGTTCGCCTCGTACTTCGATCCGCTGTGGTTCGAGGCTGAATTCGGCAAGGATGAGTTCCAATGGGTCATGTACGAAACGGCGAACGGGTATTTCGAGGAGGACGCGAGGTCGTACCGCCGCCCGATCGTCACCTCGAAGTACCACGACAACGAAGACATGCTGGACGCGCACACGTACAACAAGGCCGCCTGTGTGCTCCACATGATGCGGTTCGTCCTCGGCGATGAGCTGTGGTGGAAGGGGATTCGCCACTACGTCAAGCGCCACGCGCTGGGGAATGTGGAGACGAACGACCTCAAGGAAGCGATCGCGGAGGCCACCGGCCGAAACCTCGACAAGTTCTTCGATCAATGGTTCTTCAAGGGGGGCCACCCGGAGTTCGACGTCTCCTGGAAGTACGACGACAAGACAAAGCTCGTTGCCCTCACGGTGAAACAGAAGCAGGAGGTCAAGGACCTCACCCCGCTCTTCTCGACCCTCGTGGAGATCGAGCTGCACGCGAAGGACAAAATCTGGCAGGAACGGATCGACATCTCCCGCCCCGAGCAGACGTTCTTCATCGGCAGCCCGTCGAAGCCGGATGCCGTGCTCTTCGACCCGAACAACTGGATCCTGAAGAAACTTACTTTCGAGAAGCAAAAGGACGAACTGTTGCACCAGCTCAAGAACGCGAAGAACGTCGTTCCCAGAATCCAGGCGTGCGAGGGCCTCTCCAAGATTCTCAAGGACGAGGATGTCATCGAGGGGCTGAGGCGCGCCCTCGAGAAGGACTCGTACTTCGCGGTGCGGCGCGCCGCCGCGAAGGCCCTTGGGGAGATTCGGACGGACGAGGCGAAGGCCGCGCTCCGGACGGGCGTCGCGGACAAGGACTCCCGCGTCCGCCGGGCGGCCTATGAGGCCCTCGGCCAGTGGCGGGCGGATGATGAGGCGTTCGAGGTCCTGGCGAAGGCGTGGCGGGAGGAGAAGATGTATTACGCCGCGGGCGCGGCCGCCCTGGCGATGGGGGCGTCGCGACACGCGAGGGCCTTCGAAACAATCGCGAAGGGCCTCGACAGGCCCGCCCATGGAAGCATCATCACGCGGAACGGCCTCCTCGGCCTCGCCGACCTCCGGGATCCGAAGGCGATTGACGCGATCCGACCGTACACGGAGCCGGGCCGGGCGGAGTTCGTGCGCCAGTCCGCGTGCATGGCCCTGGGGAAGATCGGCGACCTTCTCGAGGACAAGCGCGACGACATCCGAGACCTCCTCGTGCCGCTGGTTCGCGACGCTAACTACCGCGCGCGCTTTGGGGCAATTCAAGCCCTCGCGGCCATGGGCGACCCGAAGGCCGTCGGCGAGCTAAGGAAGGTCCAGGAGAGCGACCCCCTCGGGTTCGTCCGCCGAGGGGCACGCCGCGCCATCAAGCAGATCCAGGAGAAGGTGGCGGAGCGGTCGAAGAAGGTCGAGCAGCAGCAGGAGCTCGACAAGCTGAAGGAAGAGAACAAAGACCTGAAGGCGCGGGTCGCGAAGCTCGAGTCGCAGGTCGAGAAGGTCCTGAAGAAGCGGTAGGTCCTAGGGGCAAGTGCGAAGCTCCCGCTCCATGGCCATGCATCCTCCGGAGAGCCCTGTTCGCCTTCACTTATTCTCGTCTCTGCGCGTGCACGAGAGTCACCCATGAATTCAAGCTGGCCACAAAGCCGTGTACAAGACTCCAAATATACCCGCGGGGCTGTCCTTCATTCGGGGCCGGAGATGGCAGCGACTGCCGCAAGGGGGGTACGGACGATGCGGCTCCTCCGGTCCCAGTCTCCGAGGGAGACGCTCGCGTTCTGGACCGTCCTTATTCTGTCGTACTTGACGCTCGCCCTCCTCGCGGGACTTCGCGGGATCGGGTACTCTGAGCACGTCGACACGCCGAGCAAGTCCATCACATTCGAATTCAATCCATTCCTGTGGCTCCCCGACGTCTTCCTCCACGCGGATCCCTCTACGAATCCGGTCCCGTTCATGCTGTGGTGGGTTCTCGTCGCTACCCTCACCGCGGGGGTCGTGATGATCCTCTTCCGGCTCTTTTTCAGGCCGGGGGCCCGAGCTCGTGCTGCTACGACCGCGCCGTCGCTCCCTCCCTCCCGCCCGCGGGAAGCCAATCCCCGCTGACCAGCGAAAGGGTTATTCGGACGACGGATTTGACGAGCCGCGATGGAATTCCCTCGGGTGAATCGGCGCATCGGCGCAGGGAAACACTCTTTGACGAAGGTCTTCCCCGGTCTCGATACCGATCCCGCGTTCGTCGGGATCTTCCCCGATGGGATCCACCGCGAGGTCCTCGAGAAGTGTTACATCGAGGCCGTCGCGGAGGACATGTACATGTACATCGACGACTCCGACGGCCACGTCGTGGCGGGCCTTGATTACCTGAAGACGGGCGAGCCCTGGGTCCTTTACCTCGATGTGATCCACGAGCTCACGCACATCCGCCAGTGGCGGGAGGGTAAGCCCCTCTGGGACCGGAGGTACACATACGTGGATCGTCCAACGGAGGTCGAGGCATACAAGGTCGCGGTCGAACGGGCAAAGGAGCTAGGGATCCCGGAACGGGAGATCTGCGACTACCTGCGCGTCGAGTGGGTGAGCCGCAAGGAGCACGAACAGCTGTGCCGCCGGTTGGGGCTCCGGATCATCGAGAGCCATGCACACTGAGGACAATCCTCGCGGCGTGGTTCCGAATCGCGTCGAGTTCCGTCGATAGGAATTAAGGCAGACGGACCCTTCTCGACGCGCTGGTCGAGTCCGAGCGGCGTTGGTCTGGCACAAACGAATGACGCTGACGTGGGAGGAGTTCCGGAAGATGGAGATTCGCGTGGGAGAAATCGTCGATGCGAAGGACTTTCCTGAGGCTCGGAACCCCTCCTACCGCCTCACCTTGGATTTCGGACCCGTGGGCGTGAAGAGGTCCTCGGCGGCGATCCGCCGGTGGTACACGAAGGAGGACCTCATCGGCCGTCACGTCCTCGCCGTCATGAACTTCCCGCCGAAGCAGATCGCGAACTTCGTGTCCGAGGTCCTCGTCCTGGGGGCCGTGCAGCCGGACGGCGAGGTCGTGCTCCTGCGGCCGGACCGGGAGAAGGCGCTCGGCGCGCGGGTGGCGTGAGGCGATGAAGGTACGAATTGCCCCGCTCCGGCTCCCGGACTATGAGGCGATGATCAAATTGTGGCGGCGGGCGGGCCTCATGAGCCGCGTGAACGGGCGCGACTCGCGACGGGCCTTCGCCCGCCAGCTACGACTGAACCCGGGCTTGTACCTCGGCGCATATGAAGGAGATGTCCTCGTCGGCACGGTCCTCGGCACCCACGACACCCGCAAAGGATGGATCAACCGTCTCGCGGTGGACCCCGCCCACCAACGACGGGGGGTCGGCACGCGCCTCCTCCGGGCGTGTGAGAAGGCCCTGGCCCGCAAGGGGATGAAGGTGATCTCGGCCTTCGTCGTGGATGGGAACGACCCGTCGATGAACCTGTTTCGCCGGAGCGGATACGAGCGGGTGCCCGATGTCGTGCATGTCCGCAAGAAACTTCAGGCGGACGCCTAGGGGATGACCTTCAGCTCCTTCCCGATCTTCTCGTAGGCCGAGAGGGCGTCATCGAGGTCCTTGCGCCGCAGGCCCGCGGTGACGATGTTTCGGATGCGCGCGCGGTCCTTCGCGACCATCGGAAACACGATTGGCAGCGCGAACACGCCCTCGTCGAAGAGCCGCTCGCTGAACCGCTTCGCGACCGCTGAGTCCCCGAGCATCACCGGGGTGATGGGGGTCGCACTGTGCCCGATGTCGAAGCCCATGGAGACGAGCTGCTTCTTGAAGTATCGCGTGTTCCGCCACAGCTTCTTCACATGGCGGGGTTCCGTCTCGAGCACGTCGATCGCCGCGATACACGCCGCCGTCGTCGCGGGCGGGTGCGACCCGCTCAGGAGCCACGTGCGGGACTTGTTCAACGCATAGTTTCTCAACACGTTGGACCCCGCGACGTACCCTCCGACGACGCCAAGGGCCTTGGAGAACGTCCCCAGCTCGACGTGAATCTTGTCTTCGACGTGGAAGTGCGAGGCGACCCCCCGCCCACCCTCTCCGAGGACGCCCTCACCGTGGGCGTCGTCGATGTAGACCATCGCGCCGAACCCCTCCGCGAGCTTGGCGATGTCCCCGACGGGTGCGATGTCCCCGTCCATGGAGAAGACCCCGTCGCTGATGACCAGCAGCTTCTTGAACTTCGAGTCGGCGTCCGTCAGCGCCCGCTCCAGGTCCGCGACGTCGTTGTGTTTGTAGATGAACCGCTGGGCCTTCGTGAGCCGGACGCCGTCAATGATCGAGCCGTGGTTCAGCTCATCCGTGAAGAGCGCGTCCCCCTCCCCCGCGAGTTGGGGGATCAGGCCTGCGTTGCCCGCGAAGCCGCTCATGAAGTAGAGGGCGGCATCCCGACGCTTGAACCGCGCGATGCGCCGTTCGAGCTCCTCGTGGAGGTCCATGTTGCCCGCGATCGGCCGGACGCTCCCGCTGCCCGCTCCATGGGTCCGGATCGCCTCGCGTGCCGCGCGCTTCACCTTCACATGCGTGGAGAGATTGAGATAGTTGTTCGAGCAGAGCATGACGACCTCCTTTCCGTCGACGATGCTCCGCCGGGCGTTTGGCCCTTGGAGCGTCCGGAGCTTCCAGTCCAGGCTCTGCGCCACGAGGTTCTCGTACTCTGTCCGCATCCAGCCCTCAGGGTCCCGCTTCTCCATCCTCACCCCTCCATTGGGAACGCGACCTTCCCGCAGTCCCCGGTCCGCATCACTTCCATCGCCTCGTTGTAATCATCCAGCGGGAACCGGTGCGTGAGGATCGGCTTGAGGTTCACGTTCCCGCTCTTCAGCAGGCCGCCCATCTGCATCCACGTCCTGTACATCAGCCGACCGTGGATTCCGTACATCGAGAGCCCCTTCGTCACGAAGTCCGAGATGTCGAGGTTCAGGGGCCTAGGGAAGAGTCCGAGGATGTGGATTCCTCCCGCCGGCCGGGTAATCTTGATCGCCTGCTGGACCGCCGCCTCGCTTCCGGAGAACTCGAGCGACTCATCCACGCCCTCGCCCGCGGTGGCGTCCATGACCTCATCCGCGAGGCCGTCTCCCGACTTGAGGACGAGATTCGCGCCGACCTTCTTCGCGAGGTCCATTCGGTACTTGTTCTTGTGACCGATCGCGATCACCTTGCGGGCCGCCATGGCGCGACACAAGGCCACGGCCATCAGGCCGATGGGCCCCAGGCCGAAGATCGCGACCGTCTTGCTCGGGACGTTCGCGTTCGTCGTTGTGTACACCGCATTCCCGAGGGGGTCCTGCATCGTCGCGAGCTCGAGCGGGAGGTCGTCATCGTTCACGATGACGTTCGAGGCAGGCACGGTCAAGTATCCCGCGAAGGACCCGCCGCGGTCGATGCCGAGGATTGACACGGACTTGCAGACGTGCGCGTTCCCGGTGCGGCACATGTAGCACCGACCGCACGCGATGTGCCCCTCTGCGCTGACGTAGTCCCCCTTCCGGAAGCCCTTCACGTTCGACCCAATCTTCTCGATCTCCCCCGCGAACTCGTGGCCCTGGATCAGCGGGGGCTTAATCCGCGCTGCGGCCCAGGCGTCCCAGTCATAGATGTGAACATCGGTCCCGCAGATCGAGGCGATCTTGACGCGGATGAGGACTTCGTCCGCGGTGGGCTCTGGCACCGGGACCTGCTGGACCTCCGTGCTCTTCGGGGCAGGTTTCAGTTTTACAGCGGCTGTCATCCTCGCGGGCATAGGCGTCCCCCAACGCTGCGCGGGGGCGCGGATGCGGCGAGGGCGTTTCAACCTTGTGTTGCGCAAACGTGCCCACGAGTTCGCGGTGTCAGCGCCCGAAGGGCCGGAAGGGCTCACGACCGGATCGGGTGGAGCTTGCTCGTCCGGTAACCGATCACGACGAACAGGTATTCCTTTTTCGCGAACTCGCGATCGAGGTCGGCGTCCCCCGTGTCGACACGGAGGACCGGGGTCGCGTTCAGCTTTGAGGGGGTCGCCACGACAATCACGTTCGACACCCCGATTCTCCGGATCACCGAGGGACTCACCTGGAGGTTCCCTCTCCCGAGAATGAACCCTTGGGCGCCGATTGGGGACACGATCAATTTCGAGTTCTTCTGCTCTTCAAGAAGCTTGAGAATTCCGACTTCGTCGAGGTCCGTACCGACGATCTTTCCCCCGCGGTACGCATCGACACCCAGGAGGGTCTTCCCCACCCCCAGCCGCGTCGCGATGTGTTCGACCGTCGATCCCGGTCCTAGGAAGAGTAGGGAGTCCGGCTCCTTCTCTGCAGTCTCCTTCACGTGCTCCGCTATCTCGTCCTTCATCGCCTCGTCGCTGAGTTCCGCGAACAGCATCTTCCCCGTCTGGACGAGGGCGGGTTCCACGAGGGTCTTCGCCGTCCCGTACAACCGGACCTCCCAATCCCCGCGGCGGTACGCCTCCTCGTCGACGTCGAGGACCTCGGCGTCCCCGATGCGGAGGAAGCCCTGGAGCCACGCATCGAGAGCCGCCGCGACCGTCGCGGGGTGGACCCCGAAGACCCCGGAGTGCATCTTCACCCCCGCGGGTACACCGAGAATCGGGATCCGCCGGCCGACCGCGTCGAAGACGTCGCGGCATGTGCCATCCCCGCCGCAGAAAACGATCAGCTCGCTTCCTCGCTTCTCGAATTCACGACACGCGACCTTCGTATCTTCCGAGCTTGTTACTTCGGGAGGCGACGTTGCAATCTCTATGGTCGACGGAGGGAAACCACTGGAGGCGAGGGAATCGGAGCCCATGGGTCCTTGACATGTAATCCAGTGGATCTCGGAAGCGGCCCGGAGCCGCCGGAGGGATTCAAGCATCTCCCCTGCTCGCCTCGGCGCTACCGGCTCGGCCCCGCGTGCACGCGCCTCCGAGGCGCGGCCATCCGTCCCCTTCAGCCCGACGCGCCCGCCCATCCCCGCAATGGGGTTCACGACGAAGCCGACCCGCCGCACGGACGGACGACCTGCGCGGACCTATTTCGTCCTTGCGCGGGCGGACATCAGCGGAGAGCCACGCCACGCGCGGGCAAGATCCGCGGGAGGGGCGACGGCGGCGAGGTGCGCGAGGTACCCGACGACCGCGAGCGGGAGGAGCGGCCACAACACCGGCGCGAGGATGATGGCGGTCGAAAGTCCCGCGCCGATCCCAAGCTGAATCACCCTGAGCTCGTTGCGGGTCACGGCTTTCAGGTCCGTCGGGTCTAAGCGGCGATGCAGCACGGCGGCGGCTGCGGTGATGAACCCCGCGACGAGGAAGGCAGGGTGGACCACGAGCCCGAGCATTAGATAGAGGCCAGCTCCCGCGGCAGCGAGGATTGTCGCGTACGCCACCGCGAGCCTCGGCCCGAGAGCGACAACCGTCGTCCGTTTCTTGGGGACGGCCGTGCGATCCGCTCCCGCATCGAGGTAGTGGTGAACGACAAGCATCGCGGTGCACACGAGTGCATGCGCGGAGAGAGCAACGATGGCGGTCAAGGACGAGCCATCCTGCGCGAAGGAGACCGACAATCGCCGCGAGGCCGGCGACGCCGATCGACGAGATCAAGAAGATGACCCACAGGTCCCGCTCCGTGAGAAGCCCCATCGCCAGGACTTTGCTCCCGCCCGAGAGCGCACGGGGGGATCGATCGCGGTCCGTTCCGCTCCGCCAGTCGAAGATTTCGTTCACCGCGTGCGTCTCCCAACCCTGGATGAGCCCCGCGAGGGCCAGCGCGACGACGAACCAGAGCACGTCGAATCGACCCGTCCCCAAAACGGCGAGGGCGGTCCCGAGGGCGACCGCCGTGTACGACCACAGGAGGACTGGGATCATCCGGAACTCGAGGAACCACCCGAGGGCCTTCTTCCGCCCTCCTCCAGCCACGGGGGAAACTATCGAGATAGTAATATTAGATGGTTCGGCAATAGGTAGTCCAATCACCTGATCGGGGGGTGTGAGGGCCAGGGCGATGGTGAACAAGCGGCTGTGGCACTTGATCGCAGGCACCCGGGGCGGTGTCAACCGAGCGAAGATCATCTGGTACCTCCGCGAGCGTCCCTCGAACGCGAACGCGATCGCGGGACATCTTGGTTTGGATTACAAGACGGTCCGGCACCACCTCGACGTCCTCCGGGCGAACGACGTCGTGATGTCGACGGGGGCGGACAACGGCTACGCCACGATGTACTCCCTCACCCCCCGCCTGCAGACGCATTTCGAGGAGTTCCTTGAGATCTGGACCCGCTTTCGGGGAAAACTAGATAGCCGCCCGTCCCCCAATCCCTAGGTACCCCCAATGGCTCTCGGCACGTTCTGGGCCCTGAACATTGCGTTCGCCGCAGTCAGCGCGGCCATCCTCGTGGCTCTCCTCTACGTGTACGGTCGCAACGCAACGCAGATCAAATCAAAGTTCACCGTGGGTCTCGTTTTGTTTGGGGTCCTGTTCCTTCTTCAGAATGTAGCGGGGATGTGGATCTACCTGGCGATGAACAACGAGGGCTTGGGGGCGAACGTGGCGGTCCCGATGCTGTTCCTGAATGTCACCGAGGTCGGGGCTCTCGTGGCCCTCGTGGCAATCACCTGGGACTGACGCCGCTCGGCAGGCAATCGGACCGTGTCGGGCTATGAGTTTTGAACATTGAATGTCAGCACGAGCGCGCCCGTCAACGTCCCGCTCCCATTGCTCGCCGAGGTCGAGAGGAAGAGCCGGTGCGGCCCGTTCGTCAGGGTCGTCGAGTCGATCGTAATCGTCCAGGTCCCCGCCCGCGCGTTCAGCAGCACCGTGCCGGAACTCCCGTGATGGAAGTCGGGGTCGATCGTCGCGAAGGCCGTCGAGCGGGTAAAGCGACACGTAATTGTTACGACTCCCGCAACTGGCTTGGAAATGAGCTTGAATCCGTCATCCGGGCCGCAATAGAGGTTCGCGTACGAAAGGCCTTGATACCAGCCCGCCGCCCCGGGGGAGCGGGATCGGGACTCCTTCCCGCTCGAACCGCCGCTCCCGGAGTTGTCAATGACCGCGTGCCAACGGGTCGTTTGGTAGAATCGCTCCCCGAACGTGGCATCACCCGCGCGGATGTTCGCCGTGATCCGGAACTCACGGTTGCCATTCGGGATTTTCGTCGTATCGACGTCCATGGGCACGATGAATGTGCAGTCGTTCGTCGGGCACTCGAGGGACACGGGCTGGATGAGCGTGTACACGTTGAACGCCTGAATCCGGACCATCGAGACCTTTCCGGGCTGATTGTGGAGCTTGACGACGACATCGAGATGGAGAATCCCGCTCACCACCTGGTGCAGCGGGAAGCACGTTTCCGCGTGAACGTGCCGGCCCTCCGGCGCCTCCCCCGGCAGGTTCTGTCGCCACCAACCCTGGGATCCAAGATACCATCGAGGTTCGGGGTATCCGACGCACGTGAAGGGATCCGGCGTATCCGATAGCGAAACGTCTGTCGTCGATCGCGCAAAGGGCGGCATGACCAGTACGAGAGCTGCGCTGACTGCAAGTAGGAGCAACGTCCTCACGATAGCAACCTCCCCGCCGCCTGAGCGCCTTCAGGTGTGATAAATTCTTGCATGGCAAGAATTCTCAATGTTGAAACTGTTCGTCAAATGGAGGGTTCGGTCGCGCGAAACTCGCTGATGCATAACCGCATCGCGCCCATTCGCGGTAGACGAGGAAAGCGGGAATAGGCAACGTTCAACGGCGCCGCTAAATACCGCATGTCCCTTCGCCGCCCGGGGCGCCGCGGAGTGGTGAATTACCGGCCGCTTGGGAAGACGGAAATCGAGGTCTCCGAGATCGGATTCGGCACCTGGACGCTGACGAGCGGGAAGTGGGGCGCGTTCCCGATGGACAAGGCGGTGGAGCTCCTCCGGTACGCGTATTCCCAGGGGATTGTGTACTTCGACACCTCGGCCGTTCACGCGGGTGGGCTTGGCGAGGTGTTGCTCGAGAAGGCGTTCAAGGACCAGCGGGACCTCGTCGTCATCACGACGAAGGTCGGATATACCGGAGAAGGCGGCCGCAAGGATTTCTCACCTGAACATCTGCGGCGGGCCGTGGAGCAGAGCCTCACCCGCCTGGGGTCGAGCTACATCGATGTCTTGCAGCTCCACCACCCCGACATGGCGGCAGTGACCAACGAGGCGATGTGGCGGGCTCTCGAGGATCTGAAGTCCGAGGGAAAGATCCGCTATTACGGGCTCGTGTTCGGACCCGGGCCCGCGGGGTTGGAGGAAGGACGGGTGGCGATGCGGAAGCGCGACATCGGGTGCATCCAAGTCTACTACAACATCCTCGAGCAAGAGCCGTCCCGCAAGTTCTTCCCGGTCGCTCTCGAGATTAACCAAGGGATGGTGATCCGCGGGTCCCACGCAGGCGGAGTCCTCGAAACGAACGCTGCGGCGGCCGCGAGCCTCCCGGAGGACGAGGACCTCCGCGTGAAGGGGCCGGAATTCGTCGCCCGCGGGATGAAACAGGCCGAGGGCCTCCGGTGGATCTACGAGGGCCGTGGGATGACGCTGGCCCAAGCCGCTCTGAAGTTCATCCTGTCGGAGGAAACCGTCTCCTCCGTTCTCCCGAATATCTACCGTGCGGAGCAGATCGACGAGTACGGGGCCGTCTCCGACTTTGACGCGTACTCCCAGGTCGACCTCGGGGAGATCGCGGAACAGTTCCGGAAGGGGTTCGGGGTGGCGTGAACGGATGCTCCTGGGCTTCGTCGATGGGCGGGGCCGTGCGTACGATGTGAGCTTCCGGACCCTGCGGCTTTCCCTGACCGATGAGGACGGAGTTATCGCCACGGAACCTCCGGAGAAGGTCACCGTCCAAGGGTCGGCGACGGTCTCGGTCGACCTCATCGATTCGAAGCGGATCGCCTTCCTCCATGCGCTGAACGGGGAGCTGACCGCGACGGGGACCCGCATCATCTTCCTTGCGACAGCGGGCCTCGCCAGGAAGGCCCCGTTTACATTCTTCAACGTCTCCCTCAGCCTGCAACTGACGGCGATCGAGCACTTCTTCACCGCCCAGGGCGGCCGGGAGTTCCTGCAGTTCCGAAAGGAAGACATCGAGTCATCCACAGGCGAGCGCGCGGCACTGGACATTGTCATTCGCGGGCCGCGGCCAGGGAAGATCAACGAAGCCTCCCGCTATCGCGTACGGGTCGAACCCCGAGCGCTTGGGGAACGTGCGCTGAACGCGCTTGCATGATGTCGTACGCAGGCAGACGAAAGGGTTATGAGAGCGGCGACCTAGTGGCGCCCGATGTCGTACGACCTTGGAGTCCTGAACCTCTCGGGCGAGAAGAAAAAAAAGAAGATGAACCGGATGTGGATGTACGTCGGCGGCGCGGTCGTCGCGGTCGTCGTGATCGTGGCCGCAGTCTGGGTCTTCTTCCGCCGATAGGCCTTCCCGTCGGATAGTAGCAGCGCGGTGGTGCCGCGCCGCGGAACCCGGGCACGGCGAAAGCTCCCGTGGTCCCCTCGCTAATAATCACGTTGGATATCGGACTCGAAAGCACTTTCCCCCCAGACCACTAAAGGTCACACAGCTCCATGGCGACGGTCGACCTCGACGAGACCGCGAAGGGCATCCTCAAGGCAACTCTGGCCTCGCCGAAGACGGCGGGCGAGCTCACTCGGATCTTTGGATTGCCCGGGGCCGTGGTCGTGGACTACCTGGGGCTGTTGGAGCAGCTCGGCCTCTTGCGGGTCGTGCTCTCGTATTTCGGCCGGGACGGCCGCATGGTCCGATACTACCAGGCGGATCTCCCGATTGACATGTCCGACGTCGCGTCGAGCGAGGCCGCTGGGCGGTGATGCCTCCTCGGGGCGACAGTTCTGCTCCTGAAAACCATATCGTCAACCCTTAAATACGAGCAGCCATTTTCACCGCTCGCCATTTTTGGCGCTTTTCGAGGGAGTATTCGCATGCCTGACAGTTACAAAGAAGTCGAGACGGGCACGACGACAGTGGGGATCGTCGCCAAGGAAGGGGTCGTCCTCGCAGCGGACCGCCGGGCAACCGCGGGCACGATGATTGCGCACAAGCGGACGCGGAAGGTCTACCGCCTCGATGCGAACCTGGGGCTGACGACCGCAGGCCTCGTCGGCGACCTCCAACAGATCGCGCGATACGTGACCGCCGAGGTGGAACTGTACAAGCTGAAGCGCAATACGCCAATGCCCGTGGAGTCGTGCGCCACGCTTACGGCGAACATCCTCGCGGGGCGGCGCTACTTCCCATACTGGGTCCAGCTCGTGATTGGCGGGGTGGATCGGAAGGGAGGGTCCGTGTATTCCCTCGACCTCGCGGGCGGATCGCTTCCCGACAAGTTCGTCTCCACGGGCTCTGGAAGCCCGTACGTGTACGGCGTCCTGGAGGACCACTACCGCGACGATATCCAGATCGGCCCGGCCACGGACCTCGCGATCCGCGGGGTTCACACCGCGATGAAGCGGGACTCCGCGACGGGCGAGGGGATCGATGTCGCCGTGATCACAAAGGACGGATACGCCGAGCTCTCTGATCCTGAAGTCGAGAAGCGAAAGGCGGCGATGAAGCTCACGTGACGCGCTGACGGCGCGAACACCTAACCACGACCTGGCCCCGGTGGGGCGCAGAGCCGAGTGAATCGAAGATGAGCATCGAAGACATTCTCGCCGAAGCGAAAGCCGTTGTGAAGAAGGTCGTCCCCGACCACGTGGAGATCACGCAGATCGATTTCGAAGGTCCCGTGATCGTGATCTACACGAAGAACATGGAGGCGTTCGCCGAGAGCAATGATATTGTCCGCCAGCTCGCGCAGAACCTCCGTCGGCGGATTCAGGTCCGACCCGACCCGTCTGTCCTCATGAAGCCCGAGGATGCCGACCTCGTCATTCGGGAGCTGATTCCGAAGGAAGCCCAGATTACGAATATCTTCTTCGAGGAGGAGACCGGAGAGGTCCAGATTGAGGCCCTGTCCCCCGGACTCGTCATCGGCAAACACGGGTCGCTGTTGAACGAGGTCAAGAGGAAAATCGGGTGGGCGCCGAAGGTCGTTCGGACCCCCCCGATTCCCTCGAAGACGGTTGAGGACATCCGCGCCTACCTCCGCACGATCCAGGATGAGCGCCAGCAGTTCCTGAAGCAGATCGGCCGGAGGCTCGCTCGGGAAATCCCCCCCGGGGAAAACTACGTCCGGATCACGTCGCTCGGCGGGTATCGCCAGGTCGGACGGTCCGCGACCCTCCTGAACACCAGGGAATCGAAGATCCTGATCGACTGCGGGGTCCTCATCTCCGAAGACAACGGATCCCCATACCTGAACGCGCCCGAGGTGACCCCCCTCAGCTCGATTGACGCGGTCGTGATCACGCACGCGCACCTGGATCACTGCGGCCTTGTCCCCGCCCTATACAAATATGGCTACGACGGGCCGGTGTACGCCACGCCCCCGACTCGAGACATGATGTCCCTCCTCCAGCTCGATTTCATCAAGGTCGCAATGGGCGAGGCCCGCAAGTCGCCGTACGAGTCGAGCAACATCCGCCAAGAGGTCGCGAAAACGATCCCCCTGAAGTACGGCGAGACGACGGACATCGCTCCGGATGTGCGCCTGACATTTCAGAACGCGGGTCATATCATTGGATCGGCGACGGCCCACTTCCACATCGGGGACGGGCTGTACAATGTCGCGATGAGCGGGGACATCAAGTTCGAGAAGACGTGGCTCTTCAACCCCGCGGTGAACAAGTTCCCGCGCCTGGAGACCCTCGTCCTCGAGTCCACGTATGGGGGGTTCCACGACATCCAACCCTCCCGGCACGAGGCCGCGGCGCAGTTCAAGAACATCATCGGGCGCGTGCTGAGCCGGGGCGGCAAGGTCCTCGTCCCCGTGTTCGCTGTGGGCCGGTCCCAAGAGGTCATGCTCGTCCTGGAGGAGGCGATGCGGACCGGTCAGATCCCCCAGGCCCCCGTGTACCTGGACGGGATGATCTGGGAGGCGACCGCGATTCACACCGCGTATCCGGAGTACCTGAACTCGCAGCTCCGTACGCAGATCTTCCAGACCGGCGAGAATCCGTTCCTCTCGCCGATGTTCAAGCGGGTCGAGACCTCCGACATGAGGGCGAACATCATCGACGACGTGGAGCCGTGCATCGTCCTCGCGACGAGCGGGATGATGAGCGGCGGGCCCGTCCTAGAGTACTTCAAGGGCTGGGGGGACAACCCGCTCCATGCCCTCCTCTTCGTCGGTTTCCAGTCTGAGGGGTCCCTGGGCCGTCGGATCCAACGGGAGGCCCGCGAGATCACGCTGAACGATCGCGGGAATCCCCTGACCCTCCAGATCAAGATGGACGTGGAGACGATCGACGGATTCTCGGGCCATTCGGATCGCCTCCAACTCCTGAACTACGTGGGTACAATGGAGCCGCGGCCCGAGCGGGTCATCGTGAACCACGGCGAGGAATACAAGTGCTCGGACCTCGCCTCGAGCCTGTACAAGAAATTCGGTGTCGAAACGCGGGCTCCGATGAACCTGGAGACGATCCGGCTGAAGTAGGGGCGGCGCGACGGGCGCCGTCAACTACCGCCCAGCTGGGGTTCGGTAGCTGCCTGACGCTGAATCGCGAGGGCGAGCCCCAGAATCCCGAGATCGAGAGCGAACCCCGCCGCGCAGAGGAGACAGACCGCCTGGATTACGAAGACCTCAATCAGGCTCAGCCCGAGGCCGATCACCGCTCCGATGCCTGCCAGAACGGCAAGCCCACGATTGAGATCCATGCGCCCGATGCGGCTCCTTCCCAGGAACAGGGAGGTCGAGACCGCGAGGATGAGGCCGAAGCCGATGACGCCAATGAGGGCCGTCGGCACACCCCCAACCGCGGAAAATGGGCTCTCCCGCACGCGGGAACAGCTGAAGTACGAACCCACGTCACAGAACGACGCCCCCGCCGCGGCATACCACTCCCCGGTGAGATAGGCGGCGTCCACGGTACCGGCAGTCGCGAGCAGTGCAACCAGGACAAGGAGGTCTCCCCTCGACAAGCCGCGGAATCCCATGTCATCCCCGCAGGGCTTGTTCGAGGGCCGAGCTCAAGGTCCCGAAACTCGTCTCCCCGGTGTACACCTGGACGATGACTCCGCTGGCGTTGAGGATGTATATTGTGGGCGTCGCGGTGATCGCGTACAACGAGACGAGGTCTGCATCGACCAAGGCGTACGTCCAGTTGGTCCTGTAATTTCGGGCGAAGGCGTCGATCTTTCCGACGCTATCGTCAGGCTGGATGAAATTCACGTCGAGGCTGAGGAAGTTCACGGTGGTGGAGTACGACGAGTGGAGGCTCACCAGGACCGGCGCCTCGTTCACGCAGTGAGGGCAGTCCACATCCATGAACTCAAGCAGAACGGGCTTGCCGCGCAGTCCCTGTAGGCTCACACCGCTCCCGTCCGTCGCGACGACGGAGAAGTCGGGTGCGACCTGGCCGGGTCGAAGCCCCGCGCGGAAGGGGTTGACGATGATCACCGCGAGGACGACGACGAGAAGGATGGCCGCGATGCCTATGACCAGCTTTCCACGCTTGGTCAGGGAAGGTCGCGCGGCGGTCCGGGTCACGGCAGCCTCATCGACCAACTCCCGCTCGGTCTCCGTGAGCAGCTCGCTCGCGTCGATCTCCGCCCTGGGGTGCTGGTTTCTCACGTGCTTCTCGAGGTTCTCGACCTTGACGGAGACGCCGCACACCGGGCACTTCTTCATTGCCACGCTGACCAAAAACGAGCCTGGACTTCGATAAACCTTCCGATGCCTCATCTCGTCGTCGGCACTCCTGCCAACCGGAGGCACGCAAGCGCGAATGCTTTACGGAGTGGCTGGTCCTTCCTTCGTCAATGGTCTCCCGCCATTATCGTCGCGTGCAGGATCGGATGTCCTCCGACGCGTTCGAGGCGAAAGTACAGTCGAAGATCGCTGAGTGGGGCGGCCTTCTCGACTCCGAGGCGGCGTCGCTCCTCGTTCTCGAGGCAATGGGGATGGACGTGGCGGATTGGACCCCGATCGCGAACTTGGAGGGGAACGCGGAGGTCTCGATTCGCGGCGAGGTCGTCGCCCTCACGCCGGTGCGGGAGTTTTCGCGCCAGGACGGTTCAAAGGGCCGTGTCGTGAATGCGACGATCAAGGATGGGACCGGTGCATGTCGGGTCGTGCTATGGGACGATGACGTCGGCCTCGTGACAGGAGGACGCCTCAAGATCGGGGGATTCCTCCGCTGCCTGGACTGCTTCGTCCGCCGGACGAACTTCGGGCTGGAGGTCGGCCGAGGTAAGTTTGGCGCACTGCTACCCGAGTGATTGGTGCCTACATCCCCATGCCAGGGGGCATGCCGCCCATCCCGCCCATGCCACCGCCGTGCTCGTGGCCTCCGCCTCCGCCCTCGCCACCGCTCATCTTCTTCGCGGCGATGACATCGTCGATTCGAAGGATCATGTTCGCGACCTCCGAGGCGGACTCGATCGCCTGCCGCTTCACCCGGAGCGGCTCGATGACCTTCGTCTCGATCATGTCGGCGGGTCCCGCCTTGTTCAGGTCGACGCCGAAGTTCTTCCCCCTCTTTCCCTCGTGCTTCGTCCGCAGGGCGATGAGGAGGTCGATTGCGTCAAGGCCCGCATTCTCGGCGAGGGTCCACGGGACGATTTCGAGCGCCTCCGAGAAGGCCTCGATTGCGAGTTGCTCCCGGCCGCCAACGGTGGGCGCGAAGTCCTTCAACCGGAGGGAGAGCTCGATGTCTGCGGCGCCCCCGCCAGGGAGGGCCTTGCCGTCCTCGATGGCGACCCCGACAACCCGGAGGGCGTCGTGCATGACCCGTTCGACCTCGTCGACGACATGCTCCGTGCCGCCGCGGATCAGGATCGACACCGCCTTGGCGTTCTTGCAGCCCGTGATGAACGTCATCTCGTCCTCGCCGATCTTCCGCTCCTCGACGAGGTCCGCGTGGCCGAGGTCCTTCGTGCTGAGGTCGTTGAGATCGACCACGATTTTCCCGCCCGTTGCCTTTGCGAGCTTCTTCATGTCGCTCTCCTTCGCCCGCCGGACCGCGTAGATCTCCGCCTTCGCCAGATAATGCTGGACGAGGTCGTCGATTCCCTTCTGGCACACGACGACGTTGGCGCCCGCCTTCTTGATCGCGTCGACGTAGCCCTTCAGCGTGGACTCCTCTTGGGAGAGGAACGCCTGCATCTTCCCGGCTTCGTGGATCCGGATCTCGGAGGAGAACTCTGTCTTCTTGATTTCCAGTGCTCGATTCAACAGGGCGATCTTCGCGTCGCGGATGAAGGCAGGCATCCGCGGATGGACCCGCTCCTTGTCCAGGATGATGCCATCGACGAGCTGTGTGTCGGTGAGAGACCCACCGTGCTTCTTCACGACGAGCACATTGTCGACGTCCGCGACGAGCTTCCCCGCAATCTCCTCGACGATGGCCTTCACCGCGTTGACGGCGATGCCCGCAAGGAAATCACGGGAGGATCCGACGCTCCGACCGCTCATTGCGGTCGACGCGATGTCTTTGAGGAGCTGCGTGTCCGTGGCCTTCACGGGGAACGCAAGCTCTTCGAGGAGTTCGATTGCTTTCGCCGCGGCGATCTTGTACCCGTTCACGATGATCGTCGGGTGGACGTTCTGCTCGACGAGGGTCTCCGCCTTCTTCAGGAGCTCGCCCGCCACGATGACCGCGGTCGTCGTCCCGTCCCCGACCTCATCGTCTTGCGTCTTCGCAACTTCGACAATCATCTTCGCGGCGGGGTGCTCGACCTCGATCTCCTTGAGGATCGTCACGCCGTCGTTCGTAATCGTCACGTCGCCCATCGAGTCGACGAGCATCTTGTCCATGCCCTTCGGACCCAGTGTGGAGCGGACCGCATCCGCAACGGCCCGGGCCGCCGCGATGTTGTTCGACTGCGCCCCTTTCCCCTTCGACCGCTCCGTGCCCTCTTTGAGGATGATGATTGGCTGGCCCTGCATCATAAGAATCCGGCGGTTCTAAGTGAGGACTTCTATATAAGCGTTACCTTGCCCGATTCTGATTCATCGCGCGTGGGTTAGGCCCTGGCAACTGTGAGGACGACCTTTCCGCGAGCATGTTCCTCCTGGACATACCGCATCGCCTCGGCCGCCTCGCCCAGCGGGTACGTTCCGTCAATGACCGGCCTGATCTTCCCAGTCTCAAGGAACTCCCTCAGGATGTTCAGGTCCTTCTTGTCCCTCTTTGCGATGAACGTCCGCACCCGATGGCGAAGGAATGGTCCCACGACGGCTACCTTGATAAACGGAAGGACCGAGTGTTCCTTGCGGCCGGATTGCCCGGTCAGCACGAGAATTCCGTCCCGGGTTAGTGCCCGCCGGCACTCCGACCATGGATGGTTCCCGGCGACGTCGAGGATCAAGTCGTAGCGATGTCCGCTCGCTGTGAAATCTTCTTGGGTGTAATCAATGACCTTGTCGGCGCCGATCGATCGGACCATGTCGAGGTTCCTGGTCCTGCAAACGCCCGTCACGTGCGCTCCGAGCGCCTTCGCGATCTGCACCCCGAACGTCCCCACGCCCCCCGATGCGCCGTTGATCAGCACCTCCCGCCCGGGCCGGATCTCTCCTTTGTCACGAAGACCCTGGAGGGCAGTGATTGCCGCCACAGGTACCGCGGCAGCTTGCTCGAACGTCACGTTGGCCGGCTTCGGGACGAGACCGACGTCCTTCACAGCGACGTACTCGGCAAACGTCCGTATGCTCATCCCGAAGACCTCATCGCCTGGGTGAAACTCGGTGACGTTCTTGCCGACGGCTTCAACGCGCCCTGCCAAGTCTCCTCCCGGAACACTACTCTTGAGTTTGGGTTTCAACAGACCGTACCCCATCATGCGGATGATGTACGGCCGTCCCCTCATGAAGTGCCAGTCGCCCAGATTGATCGAGGCCGCGCGAACGCGAACGAGCACCTGGTCGTCCTTGATGACCGGCTTCTCAATTTCTCGGAGCTGGAGGACATCAGGTCCGCCGTACTTGTACCGGACAATGGCTTTCATTGGATTCTCCTCCCCAGCGGTTGCATCGAAACGGGCTACTTAGCCCTTGACCCGCCCGAAATCGATGGACTTGATGCACCCGCAGATGGCATGGGCCCTCCCTCTCAGGCCGAGGGACGGTCGCCCTCGACCTCCTTGAGCCACCGGCGGACCTCTTCCACCGCACCCGCATCCTCGAGGGTCGTCGTGTCCCCGATATCCTGCCCCGAAACGAGGGCGCGGATGACGCGCCGCATGATCTTCCCGCTCCGGGTCTTCGGGACCTTGTCCGTGACGAAGATATCGTCCGGGACCGCGATGGCACCGATGGCGGCTCGAACATGTCTCTGGAGCTCCTTTGACAATTCGCTGGAGCGCGCCACCCCGGTCTTCAGGACCACGTAGGCCACAAGGGCCTGGCCCTTGATCGGATGCGGCTTCCCGACGACGGCGGCCTCGGCGACCTTCGGGTGGCTCACGAGCGCGGACTCCACCTCCATCGTGCCGATTCGGTGGCCCGCGACATTGATCACGTCGTCGATGCGCCCCATCAACCAGAAGTAGCCGTCCTCGTCTGTCCGGGCACCGTCTCCCGTGAAGTACGTGCCCGGGACCTTCGACCAGTAGACCTCGTTGTACCGGCCCGGGTCCTTGAAGATCGTCTGGAGCATCGCGGGCCATGGCTTCGTGATCACGAGGTACCCGCCCTTGTTGACAGGGACGGGGCGGCCGTGCTCGTCCACGACCTCCGCGCTGACGCCGGGGAATGTCCGGGTCGCGGATCCGGGTTTCGTCATCGTCGACCCGGGAAGGGGCGTGATCAGAATCATCCCCGTCTCCGTCTGCCACCACGTATCGACAATGGGGCATCGTCCTCCGCCGATCGTGCGGTGGTACCACCGCCATGCCTCCGGGTTGATCGGCTCGCCCACGGTGCCGAGGAGGCGAAGGCTCGAGAGGTCGTGGCGCTTCGGGAATTCCTCCCCCGACCGCATGAAGGCGCGGATTGCCGTTGGAGCCGTGTACAGGATCGTGATCTGGTTCTCCTCGATCATGGACCACCATCGATCCGGCTGCGGCCAGTCAGGCGCGCCCTCGTACATGAAGACGCTCGCGCCGTTTGCAAGGGGGCCGTACACAAGGTACGAGTGCCCGGTCACCCAGCCGATGTCCGCGGTGCACCAGAAGAGGTCGTCGTCTTTCAAGTCGAAGATATAGCGGGACGTCGTTGCGACGCCAACGAGGTAACCGCCCGTGGAGTGCTGGATTCCTTTCGGCCTCCCCGTCGTCCCCGATGTGTACAGGATGAAGAGCGGGTCCGTTGCGAGCATGGGCTCGGGGTCGCAGGTGCGGTCTGCCACCGCGGCGAGCTCGTGCCACCACCGGTCGCGGCCAGGGTACATCGGGACATCGATCCCCGCGCGACGGTACACGATGACGTGCTGGACGATCTCGGACCCGGAGAGGGCCTCGTCCACGGTCTGCTTGAGCGGGATCAGGTTGCCTCGGCGGATGCCTGCATCTGCCGTCACAAGGACATGAGAGTCGGCGTCCTCGACTCGGTCCTTAATGGATTGAGCGCTAAAGCCGCCGAAGATCACGCTGTGGATCGCGCCGATTCGTGAACAGGCAAGCATCGCGATGGGAAGCTCCGGCACCATGGGCATGTAGATTGTCACGCGGTCTCCCCGCCTCACTCCGAGGCCCTTCAGGACGTTCGCGAACCGATTCACCTCGCGCCAGAGCTGGTGATACGTCAGAGACCGTCGCTCCCCGGGCTCCCCCTCCCACTGGATTGCGACCTTGTTTCGTCGGGGCGAGCGGAGGTGCCTGTCTAGGCAGTTCTCGGAGACGTTCAGCCTGCCACCGACGAACCATTTCGCGAAGGGCAGGTTCCACTCGAGGACCTTGTCCCAGTGCTTGATCCAGTGGAGCTTCTCGGCCTCCGCCGCCCAAAAGCCTTCGGGGTCGCGCTCTGCGCCCTCCCAGAGGCGGTCATCGCGGACGAGAGCGTGCTCCCGAAACACATCGGGAACGGGGTACTGCTCCCGCTCACGCAACAGGTTGTCGATCGTCGCGCTGGAGACGACCAAGGGATCACCTTACACGAGAACTCGGGGCCCGCCGTGGATCCGCCGAATCCGGCCCGCGAAGGGCGGCGGTGATATTTAGGATGGCGCCGGGCGCTGCCGCCGGACGATTGAGCTTAGGTTTATATCGCGCGGGCCGGTTGTAAATGGGCCAAGGTGCGTAGACCGATGGTGCAAGAAACTCCCATCCATATCACCGACACGGACTTCGACAGAGTCATGAAGGAGAACCCATACGTCATCGTCGATTTTTGGGCGGAGTGGTGCCGGCCATGCCACGCTATCGCTCCGATGATCGATGAGTTCGCCAAGAAATATGCGGGCAAGGTCGTCTTCGCGAAGATCAACAGCGATGAGAACCAGGTGAAGTTCCAGGAGTACGGCGTCATGGGCATCCCCACCCTGTTGTTCTTCCGGGGCGGGAAGCTCGTGGACCAGGTCATCGGCGCGATGCCGAAGGGCCCCTTTGAACAACGGCTCCTCAAGCACCTCGCGTGATAACCGCGACCGTCAGATACAAGTACGCAAGGCTGGATGCGGTACGAGCATGGAGACGATGATGGAACGGCTTGCCCGCAAGAAGGCGGGTCCGCAGCTTTCAGAGATCACGATTCTCCCCGTCTTGAAGAAGGAACACGAGCACAAAGGGGAAGGGGCCGACGGCTGCGGCTGCGGCGAGGAAGAAGGCGGCTGCTGCGGCGGCTAACTCGTGCAATTTTGTACTTGAGAATCATGGGTCATAATCAGGGAACGACCCTCTTATAGTCTCACGCCCGCTAGATTCTTACCCGAGGAGGCGTCTGATGGATCCCCTGGAAGCGTCGAGACTTGTAACAGACGAGTACTCGGCGAAGATCCTCGTCGCCACGTTCAAAAAGCCCCGGTCGGCCATCGACCTGAGCCGCGAATACGGGATCCCGATCGCTGCCTGCTACCGTCGGATCCACGCGCTCGAGAAGGCGGGCCTCGTCCGGTGCACGGAGCGCGCCCTGACCCAGAAGGGGAAGCGGATCTCCCTCTACATGTCCCAGCTCAAGAACGCGTACATCTTCTTCGAGAACGGAAGGCTGCGCGTTCGGTTCCAGCTCGCGACCGGTGTGACACGCGACTTCGGCGGGGATTGGAAGGCCGTCGAGGTCGAGGAGCCGCCTCACCAAGAATACCTATAACCCCTCCTCCACAACCCACAGGCAGGTCGAGATCCCCTCGACTTGCCTACTTTATTTCCCTCTAACCCCTCCTCAAACCCCCAGGGCCTCGGGCTCCCCGCCCGTGGCCCATCTATTCTTTCCCCATGGCACCGCGGGACGTATTCTCAGCCGGCAGACGGTTGACAATTTTTTCTTATAGGCCATGTCCCCTCGACCTTGTCTACCCATGCAGACGGGTCAGCGCGACCGCATGAAGTACCTGTTCCGCGAGATTCTCGGCGTGGACGTCGATCGGATCGTGAAGCAGGTCGTCGCAAAGGTCAGCGTCGATCGGGCGAAGCAGGTCCAGAAGAACTCCACGGAGTGGAGGAAGTACATGTCCGAGGAGGGGGGCGTCGTCCTTCTCCCGGCGAACGTCGCGGGGATTGGGCGGAGACCTCCAAAGCGGTAGCGGACAAGCCGCCCGGCGCAGCTTTATCTACACCTTGCTTTCTCCAGCGGTCGATGGCCTCATGGAAGGGGAGGGACATCCTCTCAATCCGCGACTTCTCCCGTGGAGATATGGAGGTCGTCCTCAAGCACGCCCGCAAAATGGCGCCGTTTGCGGAGGGCCAGAAGAGCTCTCAGACCCTCGAAGGGAAGATCCTCGCGAACCTGTTCTTCGAGCCCTCCACCCGCACCCGCCTGAGCTTCGAGAGCGCGATGATCCGCCTCGGGGGCCGGGTCCTCGGGTTCTCGAGCGTCGAGGGCACGTCGGTGCAGAAGGGCGAGACCCTGGCCGACACGGTCCGGATGGTCGAGGGGTACGCGGACGCCATCGTCCTCCGGCACCCCCACGAAGGCGCGGCCCGGCTCGCGGCGGAATTCACGGAGCGGCCGGTAATCAACGGAGGGGACGGGGCGGGGCAGCATCCGACGCAGACCCTCCAGGACCTGTACACGATCTGGGACGAGAAGGGGAAGATCGAAGGGCTGTCGATTGCCCTCGTCGGGGACCTGAAGTACGGCCGCACGGCCCATTCCCTCGCGCACGCCCTCGCGGGCTTCGGCACCTCCCTCTCGTTCGTTTCCCCGCCAGGCCTTGAGATGCCCTGGGAAATCATCGAGGAAGTGAAGAAGTCGGGAACGGCGGTGTCCACGACGCACCGCCTCGAGGATGTCGTGCCCGTCGCGGACGTGCTCTACGTAACGCGGATTCAACGGGAGCGGTTCCCGGACCCCCAGGAGTACGAGCGGGTCGCGGGGTCCTACCGCGTCGACCTTCCGCTGCTGCGAGAGGCGAAGAAGGACCTCATCCTGCTTCACCCGCTCCCGCGGACCACGGAGATCGATCCCGTTGTCGACCGGACTCCGTACGCGAAGTACTTCCGCCAGGCATTCAACGCCGTCCCGGTGCGGATGGCCCTCCTCGAAATGATCCTGGGGGTAGGCGGGTGAGGGAGCTCCGCGTCACGCCGATCAAGAACGGGACGGTGATCGATCACATCCCCGCGGGGATGGCCCTGAAGGTCCTAAAGGTCCTCGGGATCGATGAGGCGGTGACCTCCACGGTGACCGTGGCGATGCACGTGCCATCGAAGGCCATGGGCTGGAAGGACATCGTGAAGGTCGAGGACCGCGAACTGAGCCCGAGGGAGGTGGACAAGATCGCGCTGATCGCCCCGCGGGCCAGCGTGAACGTGATCCGGAACTACAACGTGGCGGAGAAGCACGTCGTGCGACTCCCGGACCGGGCCGTGGGAATCCTGAGGTGCGGGAACCCGAACTGCATCACGAACCTGCGGGAGCCGGTGGAGACGGACTTCTTGGTCCTCCGGGGCGAGCCGCCGCGGGTCGCGTGTCGCTATTGCGATCGCATTGTCGAGGATGTGGCCGCGGCGATCGTCTGAGTCGCCACGTAGCAGGATTCCGCTCCTCGGATCCGTTCAATCTCTGCGACACCGACGCACAACCCGGCAGCATTGTCCAGCCCCCAGGGGAGCGACCGAAGATTTCATATCGCGGTTGCCGGATACGCGGTCAAGGGATGGCGATTGCATGCTTGAGGAGATTTCTGAGATTATTGGCCTCCAGGTCTACACGAACACCGGCGTGTTCCTCGGCAACGTGAACAACCTCGTCGTCGATGTGGAGAACGGAGCGGTCGATGGGCTGTTCGTCGGGGAGACGAACCCCCTCCTCGTCGAGGGCGGTCGCGCGGTATCGGTGCCGTACCGGTGGATCCAGAGCGTCGGGGACATCGTGATCCTCAGGTATTTCCCGAAGCGGGTTTCCTTGAAGAAAGGGGCTCCGCCGATGCCTGCCCCCATGCCGGAGAAGTAGGTCCGCACGCTTTTATTCCGGCAGGCATTGTCCCGCCCGATGCCGCGGGCGCGGGCCCCGGAGGCTGCGCGATTGGGGGCGGCCCTGGAGATTTTGGACATCCGACAGGTGAGACCCCACGAGCGCACCCGCGAGGACCTCCTCGAGCAGCTGCTGGCGGAGATTTCCCGGGACGGGGAATTGCGACTGCCTGTCCTCGTTGAGCGCGAGCATCACGTGATCCTCGATGGCCACCACCGCTACGAGGCCCTCCGCCGCCTCGGGTGCCGAAGGATCCCCGCCTACGTCGTCGACTACGCCTCCGAGGAGATCGGGCTGACGACATGGCCCGGAGCGATCGTCGCGACCGTCACGAAGGCGGAGGTCGTCGCCCATGGTCTCGCGGGGAACCTGTTCCCGCCGAAGACGACCCGCCATCTGCTGAAGGTGAAGCTCGAGGAGTCGCCCGTCCGGCTCACGGACCTGATGTAGGCGGCTCGCGCAGGCTCGGCGGGGTGTACTCCCGCTCGCGCCTCCGCCGCCTTGCGACGAACCACGCGAGCAGAATGGCGGCGGCAACTCCGACCCCGACGCCCGCGAACACGAGGTAGGCACCGAGCGGGTTTGAGGATGGCGCTGCAGCCCTGTACGCGTACGAGACGAGTTCCGTTCGAGACACCTCGGCTCCGGACGCGTTGTACGTGGTCGTCCGCGCGTTGTTCCCGACCTGCGGAGCGAACTCGAACTCCTCCCGGCTGCCGTCCGGCCAGGATTCCCGGATCGTGTACGTGTCGAACGTGCCGAGCGGAACGGTGACGCGGGAGATCGCCGGGAGGGAGGCGGTGAACGTGACCTCGGCCTCCACGCTGCTCGTGAAGTTCAGCGGAGGGTTCGAGTCGAGCTGAAGGAAGACATCCTCCGATAGCGAGGAGTTCAGGGTGACGGTTCCCGTGAACCCGACGGGCACGGGGTAGACCCAATCGTCCCTCGCAACACGGCTTGACGTTGAGTTGATCCACACGAGAGTGAAGGGGACGTTGAGGATCATCGCCTGACCCGACGCGGTGATGTCGATCAGGCTCTTCACGACCTTGCGCGACGTCGTGGAGAACAGCTGCTCGCCCGTGAGGTTCCACAGGCCCGAGACCGGGACGGATGCGTTGAAGCGGGAGAACGCGCCCTCGAGGCTTCCCGCGCCCGCGGTCGGGACCACGTACACGTCCTGCGGGACGCCCCGGATTGTCCGGTTTGCGACACTCAGGATGTCCGCGCGCACGGTCCCGTTGAGGAACACCGTGTTCTCGAACGTGGAGTTGAATCGGTACTCCCAGTAGTCCCCGGGCGACCACGCCGGGGCCTCCATCGCGGTCGGGAGCGGCGCCCGAGCGCCGCCCGCGGCGATTAGGGTGCAGGCGATTGCGACGAGCGCGACGAACGGACGCATTGCTCGATGGATTCGCGGGCGCGAGATAAGGATTCGCCGCCGCTTCGGCCGCGGGCTCACTTCGAGGTCTCGACGACCTTTCCGTGCGCCATTGGGACGACCCGAATCCTGCCGTCGAAGGACCGCCGAAGCCCTCGCCCTTTGAGGTAGCGGTCGAGGAATACGGCGAGGGCGGCCACCTCGGAGTGGGGTTGGTTCCCCACGGCGACGTTGAACGTCGCGAGGTCGTACATTGCCCGCGGGACCTTCTCGGCCCCGACGACGATCAGGAGATCCCGCCCGGTCGGGATACGGGGCAGGACGTCGTCGATGGCCTCGCCGTACATCGTGAGGTGGACGATGGTCCCCCGCCACGACCTCACCACCTCCTGCCAGCGAACCCCCGTCCGGACCTGGAACGGCCCCCCGAACTTCTCCACAAGCGCTCGAAGTGTGGCCTCGAGTCGCACATCCTTCATCGAGACGAAAATGGCCCCCCCTCCGAATGCCCTCGCGGTCAAGGCGACGTGGGTCGTCACCCGCTTGTCACGGGCGGGCCGATGGCCCAATCGGAGGACCGAGATCGTCTGCGGGCCGGCCTTGACGGTTCGTTTCCGCCGGTCCGCGGTGCGCATCGCCTATTCCTCGAACCGCATCACCCGGTGGCCCCGGAAGTCGAGTCGAGATGACCGTTTCACGAGGGCCTTAAGCATGGTCTGGGACACCTTCAGGTTCTCCGCGACATCCCCCGCGAACTTGCCATCGTCCCCGACCATGTCGAAAATCTGTTTCTCGATCTTTGCGTAATCCTTCTCCGCCATCATCGCTGCGTACAGGACATCGGATATCTCCGTGACGGGCGCGGTTGCGTTGATGTGGAAGCTCGAGTAAAATGCGTGGTACGCCTTCTCCGGCTGCATCTGAGCCGATGTTTGCCACTTCGTCTCCACGAGCTTCATTTTCTCGAAGAACTTCAGTGCCTCGGCCCCCTCCGTCCCGAACTTCTCCTCGATCTGCTTCGCGGTCCGCCACTCGTTCGTCACCTCCCGGAAGACCTCCCGCTTGACGGGGGAGTCGACGGTGCGTAGAATCGGCACGAGCTCGGCGGGCTCGCTCACGACCTTGATTCGGTTCATCCCGGAACCCGCCTATATGAGGCGGGCGCGCTAAATAATTATTTGGTGGCCTGAAAGAAATTAGCACGGCTCAGCCCGGCACCGTATTCCTCCAGAGGAAATGGCCCCTCTTCCTGGGGGGTCCCGGGGACCTCACAGGGTGTCCGCGGCTTCCCCGACGCCCTTGCGGGCGATTTCCTCGTAGACCTCTTTGTGCTTGCGGAACTTCCAGATCTTTGCGTCGTCGAGGGCCATCAGCTTGATGACCTCTTCGACGCTCGCGTCCCAGGATTCCTCGATTTCCAGGCGTTGCTCGAGGTCTTTGACTCGGGTCACGAGATACGCGATGGCTTCGGCCTGACGGTTCAGGATCTTGCGGATTTCCTCGGTGTTCGAGTTCTCAGCATCCTTGATGTCCCGGAATTCGTTATCGATCCTCTGGAAGATGTTCTCGACGTTCTGCACGAGTGCACCCCGTCTGTCCATCGCGGCCCGGGATATAAAACGTGAGCCTGGGGCCGGCGTCAGTCGGCTCGCGTTGGAACGAACCAGAGGATTCAGAACCCGACGGAACGTTTATCTCGATTTCCGGGTTTCGCGCGGCGATGAAGGTCAAAGACCTCCGGCCCGAGAGCAAGGTCGACACGATCTCCCTGACGATCACATCGAAGGGCGACGTCCGGGAGTTCACAAGCCGGTCGGGCTCCGTCGGCAAGGTGTGCGACTGCAAGGCGAAGGATGAGGACGGGGAAGAGGTCCAGATTACACTGTGGAACGAGGAGATCGAGAGGGTTCGCCCGAATGATCGGGTCACGATCTCGAACGGCTGGGTACGCGAGTGGCGGGGGAACCTCCAGGTGAGCGCGGGCCGCTATGGCCGCCTCGAGGTCCTAAAGTAACGCGAGGATCGGGTACAACAGGGGCCACAGGGCGATCAGCGGGACCATCGTCATTAGGAAATCGTCGTCGACGACGCGGATGTCCGGGTATTCTGCGAGGAGGGCGAGGGGGGTCGCAATTGCCGTGAGCGCGGCGACCTTGAGGATGGTCAGCCCACCGAATCCCCCCGTGAGGAACGCGAAAACGAGCGCGTAGGCGACGGCGGGGAGCCACGGATATCGCCCCGTCCGACGGGACCATGCGCAGAGGGGATCGATCCACGCCATCCCGCAGAACGCGGGGATCACGAGGAGCGGCGGGAAGAGGGCAAGGGCCAGCGCGAGTCCAATCGTGCCCCAGGCGAACGCGGACACGCGCCCCGCCTCATATTTCCTGAGTCCGAACACCGGGATTCGCAAGGCGAGCCGCCCCAGGTCGACGGCGAGCACGGTCCCCGCCGATAGCAGAAGGAGAGCCTCGCGCGTCAGTCCCGTCTGCGGATTTCCGAGGTCCGGCGGTATCCAATAGTACACGAGGAACACGGGGGAGGCGAGGTGGAACAGCCTCCGGAAGAGGTGCGGAGCCGGGACCCCCTCCGCCACGCCACCTCACTCCGCAAACGACGCTCGGCCCCATTTCCCGTCGATGCCCCGATACAGCACCAGGGTCGCGATCGCAAGCACGGCGAGCACGAGGGAGATGCCCGCGATCGTGAAGACGGGATCGCGATCGACGGTAAATGACAGAATCGTGAGCCCCAGGTCGGGGAGCATCGCCATCACGCTGAACTGAGCGAGGATGCCCGGGTCGAAAAGGAACGAGTTCGTCCGAAGCCCGGTGAGGTACGCGGTCATCACAACCATGTACACGGAGGTGACGAGCATCACGGGAAAGGCGAGCCACAGGAGCCGGACGTCGCCGTTGAGGACGCTCACACCAACGACAAACACCGAGCTGATTCCCGTCGAGAGGACGAGGAACGCAGCGAGTTTCGAACGGATGACCTTTGGAACGCCAAGGGGGAGGGTCTCGTAGTGATCCATCGCGTCGACGCTGTTCAGCCAATTGTACAGGAGGACGCCGAAAAATCCAACCATCGCCCCGTAGAAGACAGAGTTGAAGCCCACGGGGACACGGAAGCCGTAGCGAACGAGCCACGCCGTGAAGCTTAGCAGGATCAGGGGCGTCACGAAGGAGAAGAACATCTTTGCGATCGTCCCGCTCCGCTTCAGGTCGACGAACTCCTTCGCCAAATGAATGCGATATCCTCCCGCGAGCCCGAGGCGGGCGTCGACCCTCGGGAGCTCCTCCCGTGCGGGCGTCGACCGGGGTTCATAATGGTCCGGGACGAGGACGAGGGCACCGGCGATGCAGGCGGCGATTACCCCGGCACCCGCCAGGCCCGCAACGAGGGCGGGGACCCCGGATGTACAACGTGGACACGAAGAAACTCAAGCTCATCCCCAGGAGAAAGGAGACGAGCGACGCGAGGAACAGGAACCCGATGCTTGCGACGCGGAAGCCGGTGAACGGAACGGAGGCAAGGAGGCCTGCGACCATCGGCACGAGGAGGAGCACGGTGTAGAACAGGGCGTCCCGAACGTACATCCCGAAGAACGTGCGGCGGA
Source organism: Methanobacteriota archaeon (assembly GCA_005878915.1). Lineage (GTDB taxonomy): Archaea > Thermoplasmatota > Thermoplasmata > RBG-16-68-12 > RBG-16-68-12 > EA-19. Next base: position 40,040 of record VBML01000020.1, read on the forward strand.
ACGACATCGGGAGCAGCGCCGGCATCGCGACGAGGTAGTTCCGATTCCCGTGGCGGCGTTCGAGGTACTGCGCTCCGAGGAAGCCGAATGCGCCGACACCGAGGCCGTAGAGGAACGCGGACACGTGCAGGAAAAGGATCGCCTCGCTCAGTGGAGTCGCCTCGAGGATCCGATGAGATGTGAGGCCGATCGCGAGGGAGAACAGGAAGACGACGACGGGGAACGTGAGGAACATCCGGGGACTGGAGTACCGGGCGTGCATCCGAAACTCCTCCTTGAGCATCAGCCGGAGGAGATAGCTCATCGCCGCTCCCCGACGAGGCGCAGGAACGCCGCCTCGAGGTCCTTGTCCCCCTTCCGGAGCTCCGCGACGGATCCGCGGGCGATCAACCGGCCGCCGTCGATGATTGCCACTTGGTTGCAGAGCTTCTCGGCGATCTCGAGGAGATGGGAGCACATGAAGACGGTGTGCCCCGCCGCGTGGTATTCCAGGAGGAAGTCCTTCAGCCGACGCTGGTAGATCGGGTCGAGGTTGATGAACGGCTCGTCGAGGAAGAGCAGGTCCGGGTCATGGAGGAACGCGGCCGCGAGCATGAGCTTCTGGCGCGTCCCCTTCGAGAGGTCCCGACAGATCGTCCCCCGCGTCCCGTCGAGGTCGAAGAACGTGATCCATCGGTCGATCGCCCGCTGAAGGTTCGCCACCTCGCGCACGCGGCCCACGAAATAGAGATACTCGGCAGCCGTCAAGTACGACGGAGGGGACTCGACCTCGGGCACGATCCCGATGGCCGCCTTCACCTTCAGGGGTTCGCGGGCAGGATCGATCCCGAGGACTCTCGCCGTCCCGGTCGTGGGTGCGAGCTGTCCCGTCAGAATCCGGAGAAGCGTTGTCTTGCCGGCGCCATTCGGGCCGAAAAGCCCGAAGAACTGACCCGAGTCAAGGTCGAGGTCCACGCCGTCCAAGGCGACCACGGAGTTGAACCGCTTCCCGAGGCCGCGGGCCTCGATCGCCTTCACGCGCGGCACGAGCCCGAGCCGGTTATATGAGGATATGGAGACGGTTATCGAGCCCCCGTCAGACTTGCGTCGGTTGAGCGACCCTGCGGGCGGAGCGGATTTGCGACGACCTTATCTCGGCGTTGTCGTTGATGGGTTTCGTGAGGACCGTCCTCTTCGTGTGCGTCGAGAATTCGTTCCGCAGCGTCATCGCGGAGGCCCTGTTCAATGCGAATGCACCGCCGGGTTGGAAAGCGATCAGTGCCGGCGTCGACGCGGTCGGCAAGCAGGTCAACCCGCTCGCGTATTCGCTCATGGAGGAAATTGGCGTTCGGGTTTCAAAAAAACGTCCGCAGCAGGTGACGGCGGAGATGATCCAGAAGGCGTGGCGCGTCGTAACGTTCGGCTGTCTCGACCGATGCCCCGCGGGTGCCGCGGGAAAGAACGAGGATTGGCCGATTCCCGGGTCGACGGGAAAGACGCACTCGGAGTTGCAAGAGATCCGGTCGGACCTCGAGAGGAGGGTGTCCGAGCTCCTCCGACGATTGCCGGATTGAACAGAACACGTGAGGGGATGGGAACTTGACACGACGATCTGTGGCCTCCCCGGTCGTCGTGACCCACTGCGGTGCGGGTTCGACGTTGGAGATCGTGGATGCCGCGGAGACCGCGGGGCGGGCCGCGCTATCGGCTCTTGATGGAGGCGGACGAGCCCTCGACGCGGTGACGAACGCGATCGTGGTCCTCGAAGACGACGAGCGCACGAACGCGGGAACGGGTTCGCGGTTGCGAATCGACGGACGTGCGCAGATGGACGCGTCCATCATGACGGAGGACCTCGAATCGGGGGCGGTCGCCGCTATCGAAGGCGTACGGAATCCTATCCTGGTTGCGAGGAAAGTCATGGAAACGCCCCACGTGCTCCTCGTGGGTGCGGATGCTGTCGCATTCGCCCGCAGAATGGGCTTCCAGTCTCACAATCCCGTAACCGCTGCAGCGAAGGTGAGATGGAAGGAATCGCTCGACCGGATTCGGCGGGGGGATCTTCCGCCACACGCGCGGAAGTGGCGGGACTTCCGCGACCTCGCGGGTACCGTCGGCGCCGTCGCGCGCGACTCGCGGGGGCACTTCTGCGCGGGGAGTTCCACCGGGGGTACCGCCTTCATGATGCCGGGGCGCGTCGGGGACACGCCCATTGTGGGGGCGGGGATTTACTGCGGTTCCGCCGGTGCGGTCTCCGTCACGGGCCATGGAGAGGAGATCATCCGACGCGTCCTCTCGAAGTCTGTCTATGACCTCATGGCCCGAGGACGAAGGACTCAGGCGGCGTGCGACGAGGGCCTGCGGCTCTTCAAGAAAACCATCCCCATCGGTATCATCGCGGTAGGGAAGGACGGCGCGGGGGAGGCGTGCAATCGCAAGATGGCGTGGTGGACGAACGCTCCCTGAATCCCCTCTCGTGGTCACCGCATCGTTTAAGGATGCACTTGTTATCATGCCCGTGCTACGGTGTGAATTGGGGGACGGTTGTTGTCGCGGAAATCCGTGCTGACCAGCAAGATCGAGGTCGAGGTCAAGCTCCTCGAGCGCCACGTCCAGATGCTGAAGGCGATCAATGAGAACCAGCCCATCGGCATCATACGACTGAGTGAGATGTTGACCGTGCCCCAGCACAAGGTCCGATACAGTTTGCGGATCCTCGAACAGGAGGGGCTCATCAAGCCCTCTCCCGAGGGCGCGGTCACCACCGACCGGCTGGAGGAGTTCTTGGACTACCTGAAGAGCGTCCTCGACATGATGTCGGGCACCGTCCAGGAGCTTCGGAAGTCCCTCGGTTGAATCGTCGCGCCATACCTTTATCCCGGGCTTTTGGGTAGCGAGGGCGCGATGCAAGGCCCGAGAGCTTCCCTCGCGATTGAGAACCTGTGGAAGCGCTATGACGGGAAGACAGCGGTCGAGGGCCTGAGCCTCGCCGTGCAACCCCGCGAGGTATTCGGCCTCATCGGGCCGAACGGGGCCGGCAAGACGACGACCCTGAAGATCATTGTAGGGCTCCTCCGTCCCGATTTCGGACGCGTCGTCCTAGACGGCCACGACATCCTCGGGCAGCCGTACGATTACAAGGCGTCCATCGGGTACCTTCCGGAAGCGACGACCCTGCCGGACTACCTCTCCGGGGTCGAGTTCCTGACGTTCGTCGGAAGGCTGCGGGAAGTGCCGAGGGAGGCCCTCGGGCTCCGGATGACCGACCTCCTCCATCGGTTGGACCTGGATGGCCCGAAGAGGGATCTCATCGTCACGTACTCGAAGGGCATGCGACAGAAACTCGCGTTCGCGGCATCGGTGATCCACCAGCCGAGCCTGCTGATCTTGGACGAACCGCTGATCGGTGTGGACCCGGCGGGCCAATACGCGATCAAGGAGGAGGCACGCACGGTCACCCGCCGCGGCGGGTCCGTCATCGTGTCAACGCACATGCTCGACACGGCGGAAAAACTGTGCGACCGAATCGCGATCATGCAGCACGGCCGCATCGCGGCGATGGGCACGCTTGCCGAGCTCCGGTCGACCTCTCGCGCGGGAGCGGACGCAACCCTTGAGGACGTGTTCCTCAAGCTCACAGAGGAGGCCGGGCAGCCCGCGCCCCCGGAGACTTCCCGCCGAACCCTCCTCGGAATGAGGCGGTGAATGTGGGCCGGATCCGAGTCGTGTACGGGTTCAAGCTCCGGCAGTTCTTCGGTCCGGTCCGACACTCCGCGGCGACCATTGTCATCCTCGGGTTTGCTGCGTTCATTACCCTCCCCGTCGTGCTCATCGTCGGATACTTCCTCCCCGACACGCCGGCGTGGCGCTCCACCGGACTCTCGGAGTTACTGGCGACGGCTCTCTCCGCGTTCCTCGCGTTCGACCTTCTCTTCGGGCTCAGCGGGGGGACGCTCACGCATCCCGCGGAAATCGACTTCTTCGCGACCTCTCGCCTCCGGCCACGGGAGTACCTCCTCGCGGACCTCCTCTTTCAGTTCACGGTGACGGACGCCCTCGCGGTCCCGGCGCTCCTCGTCGCGGGACTCGGGTTGGGGATCCGTACGGGCCAATGGACGGCGATTGGAAGCGCCGTCCTGTTGCTCCTCGGGTTCGCCGCGATGGGTCTCGCGTTGGGGCAGGGCGTCGGACTCCTCGTCGCGGCTGGGAAACGTGGTGCGAAGGCGGCGCTAATCGGGCTCGTCATTCTCCTGATGCTTCCGGCAGGCCACATGTTTTGGCCACCCCTCCCGGAGTACGCGGCGTTGCCCTTTCCGTCTACCGCTGCCGCTCAAGTCGTCGTTGGGCTCTTAGGACTCTTGCGCGGAACGGATATTACCGTC
>VBML01000021.1 GCA_005878915.1 Methanobacteriota archaeon
AAATAAACTGTTTCTCGTTCTCCGTCATACAGGGAGGGTCTATACCATGAGGAGCCTAGCAGCTTTCGTCGCAACCGGGCTAGTCGTACTCGGGAGCTTCACCGCCGCGGCGGTCATGGCGAGTTCCTCCAGCTTCTTGGGCGAGGCGAGGGGAGTGGACAACCCATCAACCGAAGGTCTCGCATCCTCTGGACCGACCCCGGACTCAGGGGGCGGCACCGTCGTGGCGGCGATTTCCGTCGGGGATTATCCCCGCGGAGTCGCGAATGATCCGGGGAACGGCTACATCTACGTGGCGAACACTCTCTCGAACAACGTTAGCGTGATCAGCGGGAGGACGGTGGTGGCGACGATTCCGGTCGGCAACCAGCCCTCTGGGATCGCGTACGATAACGCGACCGGGTACGTCTATGTCGCAAACCTTGCCTCGAACAACGTTAGCGTGATCAGCGGGATGACGGTGGTCGCGACGGTTCCAGTAGGGATTCAGCCTATTGGTGTGGCGCATAACAGCGGGAACGGGTACGTCTACGTGGCAAACTTCGGTGAAAACACGGTCACCGTGATCGATGGAACGACCGTCGTGGCGACAATTCCCGTCGGGAACCTTCCCAATGACGTCGCCTACAACAGCGGGAACGGGTACGTCTACGTGGCGAACATCAACTCGAACACCGTCAGTGTGATCGACGGGACGAACGTGATCGCGGCGGTTCCAGTCGGGTACGGCCCCGATGGCGTCGGGTACAACAGTGGCAACGGCTACGTCTATGTGGCAAATCAGAACTCGAACACCGTCAGCGTGATCAGCGGAACAACCGTCGTGGCGACGGTTTCGGTCGGGGGCGATCCCGGAGGGGTGGGGTACGACGCCGGGAACGGCTACGTCTACGTGGCGAACCATTTCTCGGATAATGTCAGTGTGATCGACGGGACGACGGTGGTGGCGACGATCGCGGTCGGGAGTGTTCCCCTGGGCGTGGCGTATGAGGGCGTGAACGGGTACGTCTACGTGACGAACGCGCTCTCGGACACCGTGAGCGTGATCTCCACAACCGCGCAACTCTTCCTCGTGACCTTCACGGAGACGGGGCTCCCTGCCGGGAGTTCGTGGTCCGTCACCCTGGATGGCTTGTCCAACAGCTCTACCACGACCACAATCACGTTCTCTGAGACTAATGGGACGCACTCCTACGCGGTGAGGAGAGTCACCGGCAACGCCGCCTACTACAATCCCTCCCCCTCCCCGGGGTCGGTGGCGGTGAACGGGGCGCCCCCGAACGTCGCCATCTCCTTCACGGCGGACACACGTGGTGGCACCGTTGTAGCAACGATTCGAGTCGGCAACCCGATCAACGATCCGATTGGCGTGGCGTACAACAGCGGAAACGGGTACGTCTACGTGGCGAACGATGTGTCGAACAACGTCAGTGTGATTTCGGGGACGACCGTCGTGGCGTGGATTCCGGTCGGGACCTATCCTTCTGGATTGGCGTACGATAGCGGGAACGGATACGTCTATGTCACGAACATTGGCTCGAACACGGTCAGCGTAATTAACGGGACCTCTGTCGTGGCGACGGTCCCCGTCGGGACCTATCCGGCTGGCGTCACCTATGACAGCGGGAACGAGTACGTCTACGTGACGAACAGTGGCTCGTGGACCGTGAGCGTGATCTCCGGAACGACGGTCGTTGCAACCATTCCGGATGTATGCTGTCCCGTTAGCGTGGCGTACGACACCGGGAACGGCTACGTATACGTGACGAACGCCGGCAACACCGTCACCGTGATCAACGGCACGACCGTCGTCGCGACGGTCCCGGTCGGGACAAATCCCCGAGGCATCGCGTATAACAGCGGCAACGGGTATGTCTATGTGGCGAACTCGGACTGCAATCCCGATTGCCGGCCCGGGGATGTCGATACAGTCACCGTAATCTCCGGGACCTCTGTCGTGGCGACGGTCCCGGTCGGGACAAATCCTCGAGGCATGGCGTATGACAGCGGGAACGGGTACGTGTACGTGGCGAACTTCGTCTCGGCCAACGTCACCGTAATCTCGGGGACGACCGTAGTAGCGACGATCCCGGTCGGGAGCCAGCCCGCTGGCGTCGCTTATCACAGCGGGAACGGTTGCGTCTATGTGGCCAACTACAATTCTGGCACCGTCAGCGTGATCTGCGGGGCCGCACAATTATCCGTGGTGACCTTCACGGAGACGGGGCTCCCGTGGGGGACCTCGTGGTCCGTCTCCATGGGTGGCTTCTCCAACAGCTCCACCACGACCACGATCCCGTTCTCAGAGCCGAACGGGATGGGGTCCTATGCGGTGGGGAGAGTCACCGGATACGCCGCCTACTACACCCCCTCCCCAACGTCGGGATCGGTCGTCGTGAACGGGGCGCCCCTGAACGTCACCATCTCCTTCACGGCGATCACGGCAGGCGGCATCGTCGTGGCGACAGTCCCGGTCGGGACCAATCCGGCTGGCGTCGCCTATGACAGCGAGAACGGGTACGTCTATGTGGCGAACTCTCGTTCGAACAACCTGAGCGTGATCAGCGGGACCAGCGTCGTGGCGACGGTCCCCGTCGGGATCTATCCGGTTGGGGTGGCTTATGACAGCGCGAGGAGGTACGTCTATGTGGCCAACCAGGCCTCGAACACCGTCACTGTGATCAACGGGACGACCGTCGTGGCGGCGATTCCGGTCGGGAAATATCCGGCTGGCGTGGCGTACGACAGCCGGAACGGGTACGTCTACGTTGTAAACTCGGGCTCGAATAACGTGAGCGTGATCAGCGGGACCAGCGTCGTAGCGACGGTCTCGGTCGGGAGGTATCCTGCTGGTGTCGGGTGTGACGGCGGGACCGGGTACGTCTATATCACGTCCGAGGGCTCGAACGCCGTCACCGTGATCAACGGGACGACCGTCGTAGCGACGGTCCTAGTGGGGTATCAATCCCATGGTGTGGCGTACGATAGCGGGAACAGGTACGTCTATGTGGCCAGCCAGGCCTCGAACACCGTCACTGTGATCAACGGGACGACCGTCGTAGCGACGGTCCCGGTCGGGTACGGTCCCAACGGATTGGCGTACGACAGCGGGAACGGGTACGTCTACGTGACGAACACGTACGCGAATGACGTAAGCGTAATCAACGGGACGACCGTCGTGGCGGCGATCCCGGTCGGGAAATATCCGGCTGGCGTGGCGTACGACAGCGGGAACGGGTACGTCTATGTGGCCAACTCTGGCTCGAACACCGTCAGCGTGATCTCGACGAACTCGCCACCCGGTCCTCCCGCTACTCCTCGAAACGTCGTGGCGGCCCCAAGGGACGGTCGGATCGTGCTCACATGGCAACCTCCCGCCTCGGATGGGGGGGCGCCGGTTACCAACTACACGGTTTTTCGCGGCACGGAATCTGGGAGCGAGACTATCTTAACCATCTTGGGCGACGTCCTCACGTACACCGACACCGCGGTGACGAACGGTCACACGTACTACTATCAGGTCAGCGCGGTGAACGGGCTGGGCGAAGGATTGAGGTCCATCGAGGTCGCGGCGACACCGATGCCGGGGCCCGGGCCTTCTGTCTTGGATTCGGCGATTGTCGCGGGAATCCTCGTCGCGGTTGCAGCAGTCATTGTCGCAGTGGCCCTCATCGCGTGGAGATGGAGGAGGGCGGCGAGAATACGCCCGCCCAGCCCTCCGTGAGGGCGTGACTGAGGCTCTGGTGGGCCAGCGGGCGGCGCTTCTCATCATGTGCCACCGGCTCGCGCTTGACCGCTTGCTACGTCCCTCCGGATTTTGCTCACAAGGCCTCCGAGAGCTGACCCACGTGTGAGCGTCCTCGCCGCCAGCACTCGACCTCAGGTTCAAACTCAGACCTGCCTCGAACCTGATGGACATCCGCAACGTCGCGCGAGGTCGGCCCGCTGAACGAGGGGTGGGGGAATCTTTTTCTGTCTTGCCCTTTTCGGGGGCCTGGATGCGCCTCGACCGGCGATTGATTCTCGCGCTCGACGTCGTCGACCCCGGACGGGCGATGTCCGTCGCGAACGCGGTCCGCGGGGAGGTCGATGCCATCAAGGTGGGGTGGGCCCTCTTCATTTCTGGGGGGCGAAGCGTCCTTCGCGACCTCGCGAAGTTTGGATACCTCCTGGCGGACCTACGGACCGCCGAAATCCCGAACACGACGCGACTCATCGTCGACCAGGTCGCCAAGATGGGCGCTTCGGGGATCATCACGCAAGGCTTCGTCGGCGAGGACTCCGTTCGTGCGGCGGTCGAGGCCGCGGGCGCGGCGGAAGTCTTCGTGATCACGGAGATGAGCCACCCGGGCGGTGCAACGTTCACGGCGCTCCACGCTGAGGAGATGGCGACGATTGCTATGCGCGCAGGGGCCGCGGGGATTGTAGCGCCCGCAACGCGACCGGTGCGGGTCAAGGTGCTCCGCTCGATCGTCGGGTCGAAACTAATCCTCGCGCCGGGAGTCGGTTCGCAGGGAGGCAAGGCGTCCGATGCGATTGCCGCGGGCGCCGACGCGGTGATCGTCGGCCGTTCGATTTATGAGGCCAAAGACCCGGGAAAGGCCGCGCGAGAAATCGCCGAGGAAATCCGCGCGCGCGCGTGAGGGCCCTCGGACGTCGGTGGGCCACCCCGCAGATCAACTCTGACTTCCACGCTAGCGCGGAGCGACAGATGTGCACGTTGAGTGGACAGGGAAGGAGGACGGCCTTTCTTGCCCGCCGAGACAAGATGGAAACGCTCTTGTACGGAGGGCACCGATGCCGGCTAGGGGCGGGGGGGCCCAGCTATGGCGAGCGGGGACGGGACGACGGAGATCGTCGCTGGAATTGTGATGTCGGTCCTTGGGTTCGGTTCGATCCTCTCTGGAGCACCCGTGATTTGCTGCGGGTTCGCGATTTTCGGTCCGATCCTCTTCATCGTCGGGCTCGTGAAGCTCATCCGAGGCCCACCTAGGCCCGCGTACTTGCCGGGATACTATCCGCCGCCCTACTACCAGGCGCCCGGCGCTCCCCCGCCAACGGGCCAGCGTGGGTATCCACCGGCCGCCCCCTTCCCACCGCCCACTCAGCCAGCGCCTCCTGCGGTAGTGACGAACGAGGCGCGGAAGCGGTGCGGGACCTGCGGCTCCATGAGCCGCGTGGACGCGAAGTTCTGCACGTCCTGCGGCGCCCCCTTCTAGGGGCCACGGGCCTCCCGGTCCCCATGCGCGGGCTCGGATGGCCCACCCGGGCTCTACCCGAGCTAACAGGCAACGGTTTGCCAAGACCCGGGGTATGATCGCGACCCGACACCAACGTACGCGTCCAACAGCCAACTCTGGCCCACGCATGTGGACGACCACACCGCGCTAAGGTGCACGTGGACTTCACTGACATTCCCTTGTACGCCGGTCATCACGAGTGTGGAAGAACAACTATCGGGAGCGCACCTTGTGTCCGAGGTCTGGGATAGGTCGGGGGCGAAGGACGCTCGGTAGCCGGAAAACGAAGCGCGCAGAGTGGTCCGCTCGCTGAACTCGACATCGAGTGCGGGTTCGAGCCCGGATTGGCTAACGGTAACCGATGCGGAGGCAGGAGAGATTGTGAGATCAGCAAGCAGGCTCTCTTCAGTGGGCATGGGAAGCGCGATTCGGGCACGACCTGTCCCGTTCGGTTCGAACACGACTTCATAAGTAAAAACAACGTTGTGAAATTCCCGATCCCAGGTGTACCACTGGGCCGTTGCCGTGACGGCGGCCACGGAGAGAGTCAGAATCGCGACTGCCAAGAGGTATCTTGTGTCGCGGCGTTCTTCCTTCGCCATCAGCGACCATCCAAGGATGATAGAAACGCCGGTGATCAGAAAGATTACAGATGCAACTGCCCACATAATGTCGGGGGCTATCACGCTCCCACGAATGTCCCCCCGTTAGAAATAAGGCTCTCACGCGGCCTTCGCGTCCTTCCAGGCGGGGAACTCCCTCGCCATCCGGACCGCGAGGTCGAAGTTGTGGACGCTGATCTCCTCGATGTTCACCCCTAGGGGTACGGGATGGCGGGAGTCGGCGCTCGCGTCTCGGATCCTCGCCCAGATCCGCCGCGCGACGTCGAACGAGGCACGCCCCACCTCCCGCCCGCTATGGGCGAGGAGGGCCTCCTCGGTCTCCGGGGTGATCGTCGCGCCGAGCCACACGAGGAACTCGACGTCCTCGTAGTCCGCCACAGGGGCGAAACTCAAGAGGACCGTCGCTGGGCGTAGCCCCTCCGCCGCGCACGCGTCCCCGTACTCGACGAGGACGGTCGAGACCGGCTCCGGTTCGAACAGGACCTGGGACGTGAAGAACCGCGCTCCGGATCGGGTCTTGCGGAGCAGCCGCTCCACCTCTCGGGGGCGTTCCGGGATCGTGATGTTCCCGCAGGCGACATCCCCGCGGCTCCGCGTGAGCCATCGGAGCAGCTCGTTCGCCGCGACGACCTCCGGCCCCGGATATGAAACGCGGCTCGAGCTCCCGCCGACGAGGATGAAGTTCCTCAGGCCGTCGACGTCGATCGCGCCCTGGAGCCACGCCGTGAGGTCGTCCTTCCCCTGCGCGTGGACGACGACCTTGTTCACGATCGGTTCCACGCGAGAGCCGGGGTTCAGCCGCTTCGCGAACTCGCGCGGGCCGAGGTTCCGATAGAACGGAAGCCCCGCGTGGTTCTCGTCGAGGACCTCGGGGATGTTCAGGGCGTCGAGGTGCGGGATCGAGGCGACCGCGTCCTGCACCTTCTTCACGAGGCCCGCGACGGTCTTCTCGGTCGCTCGCCGATGAGGCGGTACGACCTCGAGAACGATTGGGAAGGTGGAAAGTCGCTCCGCGAACGTTATCCGCTCACCGTGCGGCCGCGAAGCGCGGCCCCCGCCATAACCCTTTTCGGCGCGTCGGAGGCACGTTGATGGGTTGCCCCGCCATGCGCCCGCCCGATGGCGCGCCGGAAACGGAGTCGGGAGGCCCCGTCGCGGGCGGTCGCGACATTCACCGTCCCGGAGCGGCGCCTGATTGCGCGGCTGCCGACTCCGGCGAAGGTCCAGCGGTGGCTACGGAGTCTCCCATACAATTACGAGGTCCGCGGTGAGACGCTCCGGACGTTCCGTGTCGTCGCCCAACTGGGCACCGCCCACTGTCTCGAGGCGGCCCTCTCGGCGGCGACGGTGATGGAGGCCCATGGGCGTCCGCCGGTCCTCCTTGACATGGAGTCGATCGACGACCTCGACCACGTCGTGTTCCTCTACCGCGAGGGGGAGCGATGGGGGACCGTCGCGAAGTCGCGGGACCCCGGGCTCTTCGGCCGGAAGCCCGTGTTCCGGTCGATCCGTGACCTCGTGTGGAGCTATTTCGATCCGTACATCGACATGACCGGCCGCATCAACGGATACGGTGTGCTCGATCTGCGGACCCTGCGGGGAGTGGACTGGAGGACCTCTCGGAGGAACGTGTGGGGCGTCCAAACGGCCTTGATTGAGATGCCCCACCGAGCCCTTCGGTCCTCGGACCAACGGTACTCCCAGTGGCATTCCCGCTACGTTGCGTTCCGGCGGCGCTTCCCCGACCGGAAGCCCGTGTACTATCCGCGGCGGGAGCGGTGGCTCTGATTCCCACCGAGGGACCTTTATCCCCGGGACCCCGTAGGGGGCGCGAGCCAAGATGGCCGCCGTCGCATCCCACCCGGAGGAATGCCCGAAGTGCGGGAAGCTCACCCGCCACTGGTTCTACGTGGGGAACACGATGTACGTGGAGTGCGAGCACTGCGGCTATTCCGGGACGAAATCGAAGTATGCGATCCGGATGTAGGTCGGGCCATCCGGCCGAGGTTCGCGCCTCCCGGCAGCTTCATATGGCGACATGTGATACAATAGCACGGGTAACGGAGGTCAGAGGATGAAAGGCGGAGTAGTTCTGAAGCCTCGAGGTCCGATGGGCTTCCGCTCAACGAGCGTAAAACAGGATCAGGAGTGGGAGGACACGGACTCGTTCGCGCCGCCCGTCGTGTACACGATCACCGAGGACCGCAGCGTCCTCCGCTCGATTCGCAGGCTTCTCGGTAGGGCAGAGAACGAGTAGGCCGTTGGTTTCTCCGCGCCGCACCGTTCGCGCCGGTGACGCATGTTCGCCTCAACGGGCTTATGGCTTCGCAGACGCGAGCGCCTCCATAACCTTCGGGAAGGCGTCGCCGAACTTCGCGCACAGGGCCGTCGGAATCGTGAACGAGACCCGCACGAACCTGGACCCGAACCGCTTCGATAGGTACCCGCCGGCGCGAACATGGACGAGGTGGTCGTGAAGCAGGTGCTCCTCGACCGCATCCGGGTCGACGCGGGTCTGAGCCGTGTCGATCACGAACATGTTCGCCATCGACGGGAACACCGGCAGGGAGCAGCCCTTAACCTTCTTCACCGCGGTTCGAATGATCTCCTGATTCTTCCTGACGATGTCCCGGACCATGGGAAGCCATTCACCCTTGCATTGCAGGGCCGCGAGGGCCGCGCGCTGGGCGAGGACGTTCGTTCCCAGGACATTCGTGTCGTACTTCTTGACCGGGGTCAGGGCGTCCGGCATCCCGAGGAGGGCACCCACGCGCATCCCCGCAAGTCCGGGCCCCTTGGAAAAGCTGTACGAGATCAGTGTCTTATCTGGATAGAACTCGGACGCAAGGACATGCCCCGGGTTGAAGTCGCGATACGTGATGTCGTGGATCACCCATAGACCGTGGTCCTTCGCCACCTCCGCGAGCGCCCTCACCTCGGACCGCGTGTAGCCGCTCCCCAGCGGATTGTTCGGGTCGATCAGCAACAGGATCCTCGATCTCGCTGTCGCCGCCTCGTTCGCCCAGTCCGCGTGCAGCCTGTAGTCCTCTCGGTAAATGTCGATCTCGACCGCCCTCGCGCCCGCCATCGCGATCTGATCGTGGATCGGGAGGAAGCTCGGGTCCGTGGAGATCACCTCGTCGCCGGGCCTCAGGAGGGCCCGGGTCGCCATGTACTCCCCTTCGATCCCTCCGTTCGTGATGAGGACGTCCTGCTCCTCCAGCCCCAGGTCCTCCTTCACCGCCTCCGGCAGTCCGGAGAGTCCCCGTTTGAACGGGTAGAGGTTGTACTCGGACTCTTCGACGCTCCTCAGGATCGCGTCCTTGATGGCCCGGGGCATCGGGATCGTGTTCGTGTTCTGCGACATCCAGACGACGTCGCGTCGGTGCTCGTGGGCGAACTCGAAGTTGTCGATCGACGTCATCGGATCACGACACCGTTCTTCGGGGAACGAGCCCGCCGAACCGAATCATGGGTGTCGAACGCGGCGGGGACTAAAAGGCGTTGCGGTCGGTTCAATTTCACGCGAATTTTCGCCGCGATTATCGCGTGCGGGAATTCCTGATTAACGCTTAAATAGAGAACCTATCATAGGAACGCGCCGTGACCGTGCGAGGCAAGGCCCTCTCCCTTTTTGTCCTCGGCCTCCTCGTCGCGGTACCGCTCCTGTTCTCCGTCGCTACGCCGGGCCCCACCGAAGCTCCTTTGGCAGCGGCGATGAAACGAGTCCCTCAGCATCTGATGTCGCGTGAGCCCGGGACCGCGGGAGGCGTCCAGGGGGTCGAGGGAACGCCCGCGCTCCCCGGTCGCCCCACTGGGACCCGATCGACGGGGACGGACCCAGTCATCGTGATCCCGATCGAGTTCCAGGACGTCAGTCACACGTCCCCCGCTCACGATACGGCCTACTTCAACTCGATGATGAATTCCGCGTCGGGCCAGAGCGTGAACGCGTTCTACCGGGAGAACTCGTACGGCACGTTCGGCTTCCAGGCGACGATCGCGAACTGGGTTCGAAGCGCCCGCATGATGTCGGACTACGGACGGGACGGTTCCGGCGTCGATGACGGGAATGGCCCCATCTACCGCCTTGTATCCGAGGCGGTTCGCGCCGCGGACGCGTCCGTGAACTTCGCCAACTTTGACCGCAACAACGATGGGGTCGTGGACCACGTCGTCATCGTGCACGCGGGAGCCGCCCAGGAGTCGAGCCCGAACACGAACCTCATCTGGTCGCACCGGTGGGCCGTAATTGACGGGGACACGACCGTCCCGGGTGACCAGCGGCTCGTCGCCGATGGCGTCCAGATCTACGGATACGTCATGATCAGCGAGGACTCGCCGTTTGGCGTTCTCGCCCACGAGTTCGGCCACGACCTCGGCCTCCCGGACCTGTATGACACGGATGGCTCCTCGGCCGGCGTCGGGATCTGGGACGTCATGGGCGGCGGTTCGTGGAACGGAAACCCGCGGGGGACCTCGCCCTCCCATTTCAGCGCGTGGTCGAAGATTCAGCTGGGCTGGGCGACTCCCATTGAAGTCACGAGCGGTCTCCTCGCTCAGCCGATCCGAGCGGTGGAGAACAACTCTGTCGTCTACCGGCTCACCGTCAAGAGTGCCGCCGGCGGGGACGAGTACTTCCTCGTCGAGAATCGGGAGGACATCGGCTACGACGCAGCCCAGCCGGGGCCCGGCGGGCTGTTGATCTGGCACGTCGACGATTCCGTACAGAACAATGACAACGAGGCCCATCGCCTCCTCGACGTCGAGGAGGCAGACGAGGGCGGGCCGGACGGGGACCATCCCTCGGACGCGACGGACCGCTGGGCTTCGGACCTGACTGGGTGGGGACCCGACTCGAACCCGAACTCGAACGGATACGGGAACGTCCGGACGGGCTGGAAGGTCCGGCACATCTCGGCCCCGGGAATCGTGATGACGGCGGACCTGTCCCGAGAGGTCGATGACGACCTATCCGTCGTGAAGATCACACACCCCTTTGCCGTCCCCGTCGCCGGCCCCATCGATGTGGAGGTGACCCTTCGCAACGTGGGGGCCCGCGCCCAGACGAACGTGCAGACGAACCTCGCCGTGTACCTGAACTCGTTCGACCCTTCGTCCCAGGTCGGCATTCCGAATGGTGGCCAGGTCGTCCCGACGTTCGCCTCAGGGGCCTTCGTGAACCTGTCATGGCAGTTCACCGCCGCCTCGGAGGGTAGCTACATACTCGACGCCCGCGTAACGTTGGCGGGGGACGAGATCCCGGAGAACAACGAACGGCTCGGGCATGTCAGCTCCCGCACTCTCTACCTGCAACAGGATGTCGAATCCGGCACCGCTACGTGGACGATGCCGAACCAGACGTGGAACGACGCCTACCGCTGGCAAGTCGTGAACGACACTGACGTGCCTGGGTACGGCAAGGCCCATAGCTCCATCCGCGATTGGCGGTTCGGTTATTACCCAACCCTCATCCCGAGCCTCACCCCGCCCGTGTACCACTACCTCCAATCCCCGAGCGTCGTGGTCCCCCCCGGACCCCTGTACCTCCTGTACTACCAGAGATACGACCTCTCACGGACGGAGACCGCGAACGCGACGGAGACGGACCATGCGTACGTAGAGGTGATGGTCGATTCGGGCCCGTGGGTCAAGGTTGCCCACTTCACCGCGAAGGACATCGGGTGGAAGGCGGTGAGCCTGAACTTGACCTCGCTCCTCTCCGGTGGACCCGCCTCGGTGACGCTCCGGTTCAACGTGACGTCCAACATCATGCCGAACACGGGCGGCTGGTGGATCGACGACATCATGCTGACCTCCACGAATCTGAGTCGCGCCGTGGCCGTCCTCCCGATCGTTCCGGACCGGACGATGGAGCCGGGTGCGGAAGCGGTGTTCACGTTCAAGCTCGCGAACGTGGGGGACTATGACGACGAGTTCCGCTTCACGGCCGTCATCCCGTCGGGGTGGACCGCGGTCATCGTCTCGAACTCGACGACCGTCGCGCCCGTGAACCAGGCCCGGGTCACCCTCGCCTCGGACAGCGAATCGAACCTGCAGTTCCGCGTGCAGTCCCCCGAGGGCGTCCTCCGCGGGACGGTGGAGCAGATCACCCTCACCGCGTTCTCGACGAACGACGCAAGCGAACGCGGAGATTTCATCGTGACGGCCCGCATCGCCGATCCCCTGGGCCTTGGTGGCGTACAGAAGTACATCGTCTGGATCATCGTGCTCGGGATTGCCCTCGTCGTTGTCGTCATCCTCGTGGACCACGCGAAGTCGCGGAGGTTCCGGGGCCACATTCGCTGACCCGACACAAAGGTTCATTCCGGCCGCCCAAGATGGCGGGCCGTGTTCGTGGACCACCCGCTGATCCGGCGGGGCGCCATCGAGGACCGCGACTACCAGCGGAACATCGCGACGTCGTGCCTGAAGCGGTCGACCCTCGTCGTCCTCCCCACGGGCATGGGCAAGACGGTCATCGCGGCGCGGGTCATCGCGGAGATCCTCCAGACCCACGGTGGCCGCGTCCTCTTCTTGGCGCCCACGAAGCCCCTCGTGGAGCAGCACGCGGCGACCCTGAGGGTGACGCTCACCGTCGCCCCGGAGCGCATCGCGGTGTTCACCGGTGAGGTCGCCGCCCCGGAGGACCGCGAGCTCCTGTGGCGGGAATCGAAGATCGTCGTGTCGACGCCACAGGTCGTCCGGAACGACGTGAAGCAGGGCCGCGTCTCCCTCGAGGGCGTCTCCCTGATCATCTTCGACGAAGCCCATCGCTCCGTCGGAAACTACGCGTACGTCGAGGTCGCGGCGGCGTACAAGGACAATCCCGCGGGCCTCGTCCTCGGGATGACGGCGTCCCCCGGCAACGAGGCGGCGACGATCCTCGACGTGTGCGGGAACCTGGGGATCGAGGGCGTCGAGATCCGCACCGAGGACGACCCGGATGTCGTGAGCTACGTGCACGACATCGACGTGGAGCGCATCATCGTAGAGCCGCCGGAAGCGGCGCAGGAAATCCGGTCGCAACTCAAGAAGGTCTTGGACGACCAAATCGACCGCCTCAAGGCGTGCGGGTTCCTGCAGGATGTCGAGCGTCCGATCACCAAGGACCTTCTCCTGGCGGGTCAGCAGATTCGTGCTCGCCTCGATTCCGGCGAGCGCCAGGGGCCCGTATTCACCGCGGCGACGGCGCAGGCCGTCGCGATGAAGGCGAACCACGGGATCGAGCTCGCTGAGACGCAGGGGATGGAGGCGCTTCGCTCGTACCTCGATCGGACGGAGGCGGAGGCGAACAGCCGCGCGGACCGCCAGTTCCTGAGTCGTCCCGAGGTCCTCAAGGCCCGCCAGCTCGCGAGCGAATCGAAGACGGAACACCCAAAGGTCCGGAAGGTCCTCTGGGCGGTCCGCGAGCAGTTCCTGAAGAAGCCCGACTCACGGGTGATCGTGTTCACCCATTACCGGGACATGTCCGAGCAGGTCACGCGGGAGCTCGCGACCCTCCCTGGGATCCGGCCCGCGCGGTTCGTCGGCCAAGCGACCCGCGGGGACGATGTCGGCCTCAAGCAGCGGGAACAGGTGGACATGATCCAGCGCTTCAAGGCGGGTGACCACAACGTCCTCGTGTGCACCGCGGTCGGCGAGGAGGGGCTCGACATCCCCGCCACGGACCTCGTCGTGTTCTACGAGCCCATCCCCTCCGAGATCCGCACGATCCAGCGGCGGGGCCGGACGGGCCGCACGCGGGCGGGACGAGTCATCATGCTCGTCACCCGCGGCACGCGGGACGAGGCGTACCTCTACTCCTCGCGTCGAAAGGAACGGCGGATGCACGTGGAGCTCGAGCGTCTTCGGCGGGACCTACGCCAGAAGATCTTCGTGGGGCAGCCGACCGGGGAGACGTTCGTCCAGATGAAGCCCGGGGAACGACTCGAACGGATGCGGGGGATTGCGCGGGGCGAGACGACTCCGGCGAAGCTGCCGCGGAAGCCAGGACAGGCGAAGCTTCCGGATTACTAGTCCCGCCCGAGGATAGATTATTGAGACCCGGAGGGATGCCGCCCCGGGTTCCAAGGAGAGGGGAATGCCCGTCGACTCCGGCGACACGGCGTTCATGCTCGTCAGCACCGCCCTCGTCATGCTGATGACCGTCGGCCTTGCGTTCTTCTATGGCGGGTTTGTGCGCCGGAAGAACGTCCTCGCGATCATGATGCAGAGCTTCGCCGCGTTCGGCGTCGTGACCGTCGTATGGATCCTCGTGGGGTATTCGCTCGCGTTCGGCCAGGACCAGGGAGGGTTCATCGGGAGCCTCCAGTACGCGGGGCTGACGGACGTCGGCGGGGACCCGCACCCGCGATACGGAACGACAATCCCTGCTCTCGTCTTCATGGCGTTCCAGCTGATGTTCGCGATCATCACGCCCGCCCTGATCACGGGGGCGTTTGCGGACCGCATGCGGTTCTCCCGGTACCTCATCTTCATGGGCATCTGGAGCCTGGTCGTGTACGTGCCCCTGGCCCACTGGATCTGGGGCGGCGGGTTCCTGGCGCAGAATGGCGTTATCGACTTCGCTGGCGGATACGTCGTCCACATGAGCGCGGGGTTCTCCGCCCTCGCCTCCGTGTTCGTGTTCCGACCACGAGTCATCCCCGCCGGAGCGAGTACCGCGCCCCACAACGTCCCCTACGTGGGGCTCGGCGCGGGGCTCCTTTGGTTCGGCTGGTTCGGGTTCAACGCGGGGAGCGCCCTCGCCGCCGGGGTCCTTGCGGCGTACGCGTTTGTGAACACGATGCTCGGCGGCTCATTCGCGCTCCTCACGTGGATGGGCGTGAACTGGGCGAACGATGGGAAGCCGTCGGCCACGGGGGCCTTCACCGGGTCAATCGCAGGACTCGCCGCCGTGACGCCCGCGTCCGGATTCGTCGCTCCATGGGCCGCCGTCATCATCGGCATCCTGGCGGGCGCGGGGTGCTACGCCGCGACGAAGATCCGCGCGCGCCGGAGGTGGGACGACTCCTTGGACGTGTGGGCGTGCCACGGGATCGGCGGGACGATTGGCGTCGTCGCGACAGGCGCGTTCGCGGCCCCTTGGGTGAACTCCCAGACCGGGCTCTTGTATGGGGGGACGAGCTTGTTCCTCGTGCAGGCGGAGGCCGCTCTCCTCGTGGCGGCCTTCAGCTTCGCGGTCACGTACGTGATTCTCAAGGTGATGCAGCGGGCGGGCGGAATCCAAGCTTCCGAGGCGACGGAGGAAGAGGGGCTCGACCGCGGGGAACACGGCGAGGCCGCGTACGACTAGCCGTGCTCGTCCTTGATCCACTCGTGAGCCCCGATTGTTTTATACCCGCCGCAAAGATGGGTAGCCTCCGGGGGCACGAGGACGGCTCGCTGTCCGGAGTGCGGCTTCGAACTCGAGCACGACGAAGACGAGTGCCCGAACTGCGGAGCGATCATCGGCGACTACGAGGAGGACGAGGAGTTCGAATAGGGAATCGCGTCAGCGTCCGAAGACGCTCCGCCCCGCGTCCTTCAGGAATTCTCCAACCCCGCCCGTCGGCGGAGGGATGTCCCCCCGAACGATCTCGCCCGAGGCGCCATCGATGATGATCCGGTACGGGCGTCCCCGGTAGACAAACGCTGCCAGCCAGACGGGGGCGTGGAGGAACTCCGTGTCCTT
This sequence comes from Methanobacteriota archaeon, assembly GCA_005878915.1. Taxonomy (GTDB): domain Archaea; phylum Thermoplasmatota; class Thermoplasmata; order RBG-16-68-12; family RBG-16-68-12; genus EA-19. The sequence goes on from VBML01000021.1 coordinate 15,540, forward strand.
CACGGAAATCTCCGAGTGGGCGTCCTCGACCTCATCGACGGCGTCCTTGAGCAGTTCCCGCTCGTGCGCCTCGACCTCCTCCCGGGCGAGCCGGGCCGCCTCGTCCTCGTCGAACTCCGCATTCAGGAAGCTGGAACCGCGAACCATTCCCGCGGTGTCGAAGGGTACCTTGTACGCGAGGGGGATCTTGTACTCCCGGGTGGGGAAGTCGCTCCCCCTCCTGCCGAGGACCTTCCAGAAATAGTCCCTGGGAACGCTCCCTGACCGCCGCTCGTTCGACCCGGTCCGCGTGAGGACGCCGGAGTAGCTCGTCGTGACATCGACCTCGAAGACGTAGAACGGGATGTACACGCACTCCAGGGAGGTGATGCGGGAGGCCCGCCGGAGATCCGATGGCTTGAGGAACCCCCCGTCGAGCCAGCCCTCGGCCACCGCGGTCGCCCCCGCGGTGTCGAGGCGGGCCGCGAGCATCCCATGGCGGAGCAGGAACGGGTTCTCGGACCGGATCCGCGAGGTCGACCCGCAATACGGGCAGGTGACGATGACGTCACCGGGCCCGAGGGTCAGGGGCCCGCCGCACTGCGGGCATTTCAGGGATTCCACGAGGTCTGGCATTCCCGCGACAGACTCATGGGCGAGTTCCATATAGCCGTTGTGTGGGAAGTCTCAGCGCCCTCCGACGGGGGAGCCTCGCGACCGTTGCCCTCGTCTTCGGCTTCCTTGGCCTCCTGATGCTGGGCATCGTCGTGATCGTCGACTTCGTGCTGTCCTCCCGCTCGTTTCCCTATTCCTTGGTGGCCGTGGCGGCCCTCGTGTTCCTGTTCATGGGCATCCAATGGGCGATCTCCCCCGCCATCGTGCGGTGGGCGATCCGAGGGCGCGAGGAGGTCACCCCGGAGTCGAACCCCTGGCTCCACTCCACTGTCTCTTCCCTCGCCCAGCAGGCGGGTGTGCCGGTCCCCAGGATCTGGACGAGTTCCGACGCCGCGCCGAACGCGTTCGTGTTCGGTCGGACCGTCCGTTCCTCGGGGCTCGTCGTCACCGCGGGCCTTCTCGACCGCTTGAACGCGGACGAGGTCCGGGCGGTCATCGGGCACGAGATCGGGCACCTGCGCCACCGGGACGTCGTGATCATGACGTGGGTCTCCGCGGTCCCGCTCCTCGCATACATCGTCGCGCGCGTGGGGTTCGAGGCGTTGCGGGGTTCCCGCAACGTCCGGGGGAAGGGCGCGGGCCAAGCGCTCCTGATCGCGGCGTTCGTCGCCATCGTATCGTATCTCGTCTACCTCGTCACGCAGATGCTCGTCCTCTATCTCTCCCGGACTCGAGAGTACTACGCCGATGCATATGGCGCCGCCGCGACCAAGGACCCGCAGCGTCTCGCGTCCGCCCTCACGAAGATCGCGTACGGCCTCTCCCTCGCCCGGCGGGACTCCGAGCCGTCCGGGCTGCGGGCGTTCTTCATCGGGGACCCGGTGAAGGCGGACCAGGATTACGTCGACCTCCAGCAACGGATGCAGTCCTTCGACCTGGACCGCGACGGCCAGCTCGACGCGTACGAACTCCAAAAGGCGGTCGAGACAGAACGGAGGAACCACTGGCAACGGGCGAACGAACTGTTCCGGACGCACCCGCCAACGTACAAGCGGATTCTCATGTTGGAGGAGATTGACGAGGAGATGAAGCGGGGCGGGCTCCCTTCGGACGTCTACAAGTTCGTGTGACTCGTGGGTCCTGGAGACCGTGCGACGCCAGCCTTAAATAGCGTCAGACGTTAGGACGGCCTCCTTACCCTGAGGTCGAGCCTTGGCCCGTGGATTGAACGCAGCGAGGAAGCTCACGGAGGACCGGCAAAAGTTCCGCTGGTCCGACCGGTACTACAAGCGGCGAGTCCTCCACCTCAAGGAGAAATCGGACCCGCTCGAGGGCGCCGCGCAGGCGAAGGGGATCGTGCTGGAGAAGGTCGCGATCGAAGCGAAGCAGCCGAACTCCGCCCTGCGGAAGTGCGTGAAGGTCCAGCTCGTGAAGAACGGGCGGCAGATCACCGCGTTCGCCGTCGGCGACGGCGCGATCAACTTCATCGACGAGCACGACGAGGTCCTCGTGGAGGGCATCGGCGGGCGGATGGGCCGGTCGTACGGGGACATCCCAGGCGTCCGGTACAAGGTGATCAAGGTCAACGACGTCTCCCTCGAGGAGCTCGTGAAAGGACGGAAGGAGAAGCCCGTCCGGTGAGACGATGGACGACGAGGCGCCCGCCCCGAAATCTCCGGAGAAACTGCCGCCCGCTCCGGCCGCAGAGGTCCCGCCCCCGCCGCCTCCGACGGACGTTCCCGCGCCACCGCCGGGCCCCGAGGGGATCCCCGCCGAGCCCGCTCCGAAGGCGAAGAAGGAGCCGAAGAGGCCGAAGAAGAAGTACGTCTACGAACTGAAGCTCTTCGAGAGGTATGAACTCTCGGAAGTCGTCGTGCACGACCCCGGCCTCGCGAGGTACATCAACCTCACGGCGATCGTCATTCCGCATACGGGCGGGCGGTGGGCGAACAAGCCCTTCGGGAAGGCGAAGTATAACATCGTCGAGCGGCTGATCAACGGGATGATGCGGTCCGAGGAGTACACGGGGAAGAAGGCGAAGGCGATCCGCGTCGTCCGACGCGCGTTCGAGACGATTGCGGAGCGGACGAAGGAGAACCCCGTACAGGTCCTCGTGAACGCGCTCGAAAAGGCGGCACCCCGCGAGGAGATCACGCGGCTACGCTTCGGCGGGATATCCGTCCCAAGGGCCGTTGACGTGTCTCCGTCCCGGCGGCTCGACATGGCCCTGCGGAACATCTGCGTGGGCGCGACCTCGGCCTCCTTCAAGTCTCGGAAGGCGATCCAGGACTGCCTCGCGGACGAAATACTCAAGGCGTCTCGCGGCGAGATGGAGAGCGCGGCGGTCGCGAAGAGGGACGAGCTCGAGCGGATCGCGATGTCCGCGCGATAAGCGTCTCTCCCGGAAATCTTTATCAAGAGGCGTCAGAGTAGGTCAGTGACCGGACATGGGACGGAAAGAGGACAACATCAAGAGGGCCGAGGCGCTCCTCCATAAGAAGGAGTTCATCCGGAACATCGGGACCGCGGCACACATTGACCACGGGAAAACGACCCTTTCGGATTCGCTGATCGCAGGGGCGGGGATGATCTCCGAGGAGCTCGCGGGGACGCAGCTCTTCATGGACTACGACGAGCAGGAGCAGGCTCGCGGGATCACGATCAACGCGGCGATTGCATCGATGGTCCATGACCACGAGGGGAAGCAGTACCTGATCAACCTCATCGACACCCCCGGTCACGTGGACTTTGGCGGGGACGTCACCCGCGCGATGCGGGCGATTGACGGCGTGATCATCCTCGACGACGCAGTCGAGGGCGTCATGCCTCAGACGGAGACGGTGATCCGCCAGGCGCTGAAGGAGCGGGTGAAGCCCGTACTCTTCATCAACAAGGTCGACCGCCTCGTGAACGAGCTCAAGATTTCGCCGGAGGCGATGGAGCAGCGGTTCGTGAAGATCATCACGGACGTGAATACGCGGATCCTGAAGCAGCTCCCGGACGACCTGAGGGACGCGTGGGCCCTGAAGGTCGCCTCCGGGAACGTCGCGTTCGGAAGCGCGTTCCACAAGTGGGCGATCAGCGTCCCGTACATGAACAAGACTGGAATCACGTTCCGAGACGTCTACCGCCACTGTCAGGAGGGGACGATGAAGGAGCTCTCGAAGCGAGCGCCTCTCCACGAGGTCGTCCTGGATATGGTGATCCGGCACCTCCCGAACCCGCTCCAAGCGCAGAAGGTCCGCATCCCCGCGATCTGGAAGGGCGACCTCGATAGCCCCGTAGGGAAGGCGATGTTCAACGTGTCCGAGAACGGTCCCGTGGCGTTCATGGTCACGAAGATCCTCGTGGATCCGCAGGCGGGCGAGACCGCAGCGGGTCGGTTGTTCTCCGGGAAGATCCGCCGCGGACAGGAGCTGTGGGTGAGCGGGATGCCGAAGCCGAACCGGGCGCAGATCGTCGCGATGATCGTCGGCCCCGACCGCATCCCCGTCGAGGAGATCGACGCGGGGAACGTCGTGGCGGTCGTCGGCCTCAAGGACGCGATCGCGGGCTCGACGGTGAGCGACGACAAGGAGATGCAGCCGTTCGAGCGGATCGTCCACTACTCGGACCCCGTCGTCACGATGGCGATCGAGGCGAAGTCGACGCAGGACCTCCCGAAGCTCGTCGACGTCTTGCGTTCGATCGCGAAGGCGGACCCGAGCATCCAGGTCGAGATTAACCAGGAGACGGGGGAGCACCTGATCTCCGGGATGGGCGAGCTCCACCTGGAGATCACGATGTACCGGATCCAGAACGACTACAAGGTCCCGGTGATCACGAGCCCGCCGATCGTCGTGTACCGGGAGGGCGTGAAGGGGAAGGGCGGGCCGTTCGAGGGCAAGTCCCCGAACAAGCACAACCGGTTCTACTTCGAGGTCGAACCCCTCGAGCCCGGCGTCGTCCAGGCGATCCGCGCGGGGGAGGTCGCGTCGAGCGTGCGGATCAAGGATTCGAAGGCGCTGGCGAAGAAGCTCGAGGAGCTCGGGATGCCGCGCGACGAGGCGAAGGATGTCGTGTGGATCGAGGACACGAACATGCTGATCGACGCGACGAAGGGGATCCAATACCTGCACGAGACGATGGAACTGATCAAGCAGTCGTTCATCGAGGAGGCGATGCGGAAGGGCCCCCTCGCCGCGGAGAAGTGCATGGCGGTGAAGGTCCGCCTCGTCGACGCGAAGCTCCACGAGGATTCGATCCACCGCGGCCCCGCGCAGGTGATTCCCGCGACGTACCGCGCGATCTACGGCGCGATGTGCCAGGCGACGCGCGCCCTGATGGAGCCGCTGCAGAAGGTCTATGTGAACGTTCCTCAGGACGTGATGGGCTCTGCGATCGGAGAGGTCCAGAGCCGGCGGGGCGTCATCGAGGACATCACCCAGGAAGGGGACCACACGATTATCCAGGCGAAGGCTCCCGTGGCGGAGATGTTCGGGTTCGCGACCGCGATCCGCTCGGCGACGCAGGGCCGCGCGTTCTGGTCGACGGAGAACGTCGGGTTCCAGCCCGTCCCCCCGGACCTCCAAATGGACGTCGTCCGAAAGATCCGGGAGCGGAAGGGTCTGCAACCGGAGCCATACGACGAGGCGTACTACGCGGCGTGAGGCAGAACTGCGCGCCATAGATAACGAGTTCTGCACGTCGCGAGAGTTCCGTCATGCGAAACGCCGCCACGGGAGGGCGTGTCAAAGGAAAGGGTCATATAACACTGGATGCTAAGGCTGGAGCTACGGAGTGCAAACATGCCCGCGAAGCCACACCTCAACCTGGTGTTCATCGGCCATGTCGACCACGGGAAGTCGACGACGGTGGGCCGGATCCTCTACGACACGGGGAGCATCGACGCCCACGAGCTCGAGAACCTCAAGAAGCTCGCGGAGCAGCTCGGGAAGGCGACGTTCGAGTTCGCGTTCGTCATGGACCAGGTCAAGGAGGAGCGGGAGCGCGGGCTCACGATCGACGTCGCGCACAAGCGGTTTGACACGGACAAGTACTACTTCACGATCATCGACGCGCCGGGCCACCGCGACTTCGTCAAGAACATGATTACGGGGACATCCCAGGCGGACGCGGCGGTCCTCGTCGTGAGCGCGGCGGAGGGCGTCCAGGCGCAGACGAAGGAGCACATCTTCCTCGCGCGGGTGCTCGGGGTGGAGCAGCTGATCGTCGCGGTAAACAAGATGGACGCGACGAAGCCCCCCTATTCGGAACCCCGCTACAACGAGATCAAGACGGAGGTCACGGGCCTCCTGAAAGCTGTCGGGTTCAAGACGGACAACGTCCCGTTCATCCCGCTCAGCGCGTACAAGGGCGACAACATCACGAAGTCGAGCCCGAAGCTCGGGTGGTGGAAGGGACCGGCGCTCGTCGAGTCGCTCAACGCCCTGACGGTGCCGCCGAAGCCATTGGACAAGCCCCTCCGGCTCCCGATTCAGGATGTGTACAGCATCACGGGGATCGGCATCGTCCCAGTGGGTCGGATCGAGACGGGCGTCCTGAGGCCGAACATGAAGGTGCACTTCCAGCCCGCGGACAAGGTCGGCGAGGTGAAGACGATCGAGATGCACCACGAGGCGATTCCGGAGGCCGTCCCCGGGGACAACGTGGGCTTCAACGTCCGCGGCCTCGACAAGAAGGACCTCCGACGCGGGGACGTCGCGGGGCCGGTGGACAACCCACCGACGGTCGCGAAGACGTTCACGGCGCAGATCGTCGTCCTGAATCACCCCAGCGTCATCACCGTCGGGTACACGCCCGTCTTCCATGCGCACACCGCCCAGGTCGCGTGCACGTTCGAGGAGCTCGTGCGGAGCATCGACCAGAGGACGAACGCGACGAAGGCGGAGCACCCCGACCACATCAAGACCGGCGACTCCGCGATCGTGAAGGTCCGGCCGACGAAGCCCATGGTCATCG
>VBML01000097.1 GCA_005878915.1 Methanobacteriota archaeon
AGCGGGCCGATCCCCCTCCCGACGAAGAGACTGATGGTGCCGGTGCGGAAGTCCCCCGATGGCGAGGGGTCCGAGACGTGGGACCGCTGGGAGATGCGGATCCACAAGCGGCTGATCGACCTCGACGCGGACGAACGCGCATTGCGGGCGTTGATGCGGATTCAGGTGCCCGACGGCGTGAACATCGAGATCGTCCTGCGCTCCTGAGCGCGCGAAGCCTATATCCGCGTCGTCGCTACCCTTCTCTCCCGGGCCGGTAGATCAGCGGAAGATCGCCTGCTTTGCAAGCAGGAAGTCCTGGGTTCAAATCCCAGCCGGTCCACTCGGGTTCGGTTGCCGATCGTGAGCCCGGTCCCGTGACTCCATGCGCGCCGACCCAACGCTACGCGGGGCGTTCCTTCATTCTATCCAAATCGGTCGGCGGATTCCTGCCTCGCTCCAACCGCTCCTCCGTCATGAGCAGCCCGATTACCATCGCGGCAGCTGCCGCGAGCCAGACAAAGCTACTAACGGAGGAGGCCACGAGGGCCAGTACCGGGAGACATTAAGTCGCTCTCACCTTATGTCCGCAAGAGCTACGTAGCCTCCAGTCGGTGATCGCCCTCGTCCGAAAACCCCGGCCGCTCGTCCCCTCCTGATGTCGTCCTCCGCGATGTCATCGACGGCGACCTACCGCTCTTCTTCGAGTACCAACTTGACCCCGAAGCGAACTACATGGCCGCCTTCACGGCTCGCGACCCGCGTGATCGGGGCGAGTTCGATGCGCATTGGAAGAGAATCCGGAGCGACCCCAGCATCATGATCCAGACCGTCATCTCCGGGGGACACGTGGTAGGTCACGTCGCGAAATTCGTGGACGCAGAATTCGGCAAACCAGAGGTCACATACTGGATTGGGAGGAAGCACTGGGGGAGGGGACTTGCCACGGAGGCCCTCTCGCAGTTCGTTTCAAAGCTGGAGCTCCGTCCGCTTTATGGACGCGCCGCGCGGGACAACGCGGCCTCGATCCGGGTCATGGAGAAGTGTGGGTTCCGGATCGTCGGATACGGTAAGGGGTTTGCGAAGGCGCGCGGGAAGGAAATCGAGGAAGTGATTCTCGAGTTGACGGACCGCCCGTGACGGACCGCTTCCTAGTTCACCGCAAGGGATTTCAGGAGCCTCGACAGGTCCGTCGTGGGCCGACCCTTTGAGTCCGCAATCGCCTGCTTCGCGGGTGGGTTCTTCAAGAAGTTCGGGACGCGCGCAGAGATCCGCTCCTCGTACGTCGGCACGAGTTCGTTCTTGTAGAAGACTCCGATGGGAATCTTGTCCCCCCACTCCCGGCCCCTCATCATTGCCTGGGCCATCTTCGCGTCGAGCTCGTCCTCCGAGTGGACCACGGGATCGTACCCCGTCCCTTCGAGCTTGTACACCCGCGGGAGCGGCCGTCCTTGGTTCTCCTCCTTGCGGTCCTCTCCGCCGAACCACTCCTTCGTGTTGAGGTTGTTGTACGTCGGGCACGGCTGCAGGACGTCGAGGAACGCGTACCCCTTGTGCTCGATCCCCTGGCGGATCAGGGAGACGAGGTGCTTGATGTCGTACGAGTACCCGCGGCCCACCCACGTCGCGCCCGCGGCCAGCGAGAGCCACAGCGGGTTCACCCCCTCGTTCAGGTTCGGTGCGGGGAGGGACTTGATCTTCACGCCGAGCCGGAGGGTCGGAGACGCCTGCCCCTTCGTGAGGCCGTAAACACCGTTGTCGAAGATGATGTACAGCATGTCCACGTTCCTCCGCCCGGAGTTGACGAAGTGTGCGGCGCCGATCCCGAGGCCGTCCCCATCCCCGCCGCACGCGACCACCTCGAGGCCGGGGTTCGCGAGCTTCACGCCGGTCGCGAACGGAAGCGGCCGCCCGTGGAGGGTGTGGATTCCGTACGTCTTCACGTAGTGGACCGTCTTCGCGGAGCACCCGATCCCGCTGACAATCGCGACGTTCGAGGGGTCGAGCTGCATCTCCGCGAGGGTCATCTGGATCGACCGGAGGATGCCGAAGTCCCCGCAGCCGGGGCACCAGTCGTTGTGGACCTCCGTCTGGAAGTCGGCGACCTTGAGGACCGGCTTAGACGCCATACGTGAGCACCTGCTTCCTGGGGGCCTTCCCCTTCGCGATCACCCGGAGCGCCTCAGCGAGCTCCGTGCTCGACATCGGCCTCCCGTTGTACTTGAGGATGTGGTGGGTCGGCTCGATCCCCGTCTTCTCCCGGATGAGGCCGCCCATGTGGGCGCCGAAGTTCATCTCGACGTTCACGATGGACTTCGCGCGGGCGAGGGCCCGCGTCACCAATTCGACGGGGAACGGGTTCGCGAGACGGATCTGGAGGAACCCCAGCTTGATCCCCTCCCGCTCGAGGGCGTCGATCGCATCGAGGAGGGCGCCTTTCGTCGAGCCCCACGATACGACGACGGTCTCCGCGGTGCGGTCGCCGAAGAAGTTCACCTTGTCCGACTCGGAGATCTCACGCGCGGCGAGGTCGAGCTTGCGATCGCGCTTCTCCATCATCAGGTTCCGCAGGACGGGGTCCTCCGTGATGTGGCCCTTCTCGTCGTGCTCGTCCCCCGTGTTCCAGAACATCGTGCCCGGGTGGCCGAGGAGGGCCCTCGGCGAGACGCCGGACTCCGTGAACGCGAAGCGCTTGTACGGGTCCCGCCCGCTCCAGCCGTCCGTGATCAGCTCGCCCCGGTCGATCCGCACCTGGTCGGGGTCGAAGATTGGCATCGTGCCGTTCGAGTTCGCGAGGGCCTTGTCGACGAGGTGGATCACCGTCGTCTGGTACCGCTCGGCCCAGTTGAACGCCTTCGCGCCGTCGTGGAACGCCTCCTCGAAGTCCCCGCTCGCGAGGATGATCCGGGGGCTGTCCCCGTGGCCCGCGTGGAGGGCGAACCGGAGGTCCCCCTGCTCGTGGCGGGTCGGCATCCCCGTGGAGGGCCCCGCCCGCTGGTACAGCGTGATGACGAGGGGGACCTCGTTGATCCCGGCCCAACCGATCCCCTCCATCATGAGGCAGAACCCCGGGCCCGAGGTGCATGTCGCGGACCGCGCCCCCGTAAGGGCGGCCCCGATGGCCATCGTCACCGCGGCGATCTCGTCCTCCGTCTGCATCACAAGGACCGACCCGGTCTCCCGCGCGACGTCGGACTCCTCCTCGGCGGGGTCCGCGGCGGGCTCCCGCACGTTGACGATCTGGTTCGCCTCGATGTACTCGCTCTCATCAGAGGCGGGCGTGATCGGGTAGTACGTCTGGACCCGCATCCCGCCGAGGACCTTCCCGAGACCGATTGCCTGGGCGCCCGTCATCAGGGCACGGCGCTCCCCGTTGAACCCGATTGGCTCGAGGCGGTACGGGTACGCATCGTACTTCCCGCGGACGAGGTCGTACGCCTTCCGCGCGCCTCGGACATTCATCTCCGCGACCTCCGCCTTCGAACGGAACACGTCACGGAGGGCCTTCGCCATCAGCTCGTAGTCGTACCCGAGGATCCCGAAGGACGCGGCGACAGCGAACATGTTCACCATGCGCGAGATCTTCGAGAGCTGGTCGATGTGGTTCTCGTCCGCGACCTGGGTCAGCAGGGACGCGTACGGGAGCGGGACGAGGGTGACGCCGCGGTCCGCGGCGGACTTCAGGAGGTCCTGGAGGGTGAAGCCGAGCCCGCGCGCGACAAGGTACGTCTGGAGGTCCGCCCGCAGCCGCGCCTCGATCGTCGGGACGTCGTCCAGCTTCGTGCCCGCAAGGGCCGAGTCGTAGATGATCGCGCCGTCGTCGATCACGTTCCTCGCATGCCGGAACGCGGTCTCAGCGTCGAACGTCGCAAGGAGGTTCAGGGTGTCCACATGGGAGCGGATCGGGCGGCTGCAGGCGCGGACCTGGAAGTACGAGTGCTCCCCCATGATGTTCGAGTAGTACTCCCGCTTCCCGTACACGTGGAGGCCGCCGGACGCGGCGGCCCGGGCGAAGACGGTCGCCGAGGAATCGACGCCGCTTCCCTGGGCCCCGCCGACGATCCACGAGAGCTCGTTCACCTTTGCCGTCTGCGTCATCGCAACTCCAGGATACCGATGGACCCTCTGCCCGTCCTCAGGAGGGCCGAGGGCGGGTTCATTAGGCTAAAGAAGGGGGCATATTCAAACCTTTTAATTGGGTCCGATGACAGAGAACGAGACGCTCGGTTCGATTCGAGGACCGCAACCGGGTTCGGCACCCCCGGACGGACCGGGCTGGAGTCTCGGGAAGCCGCCCGGACTTGTGAGATTGTAACCCATGACTTCTTATACGTCAACTCCCTGTTTCCGGATGTTGGCCTCACTAAGGGGCTGACACAGTGAGTTGGAGAAATGGACAGAGACAGAGGCGGCGGGCGGCGGTTCGACCGCGGGCCCCGGGAGATGTTTGACGTGGTCTGCTCCGATTGCGGAAAGCAGGCGCAGGTCCCGTTCAAACCCGATGGCACGCGACCCGTCTACTGCCAAGATTGCTTTGCGAAGCGGCGCCCGCGGCGGTTCTAGGACCGAAGAGGGCAGCAACATCGAAACCCTTTCCGGCCCCCCCGCCCGCGTGCGGCCGGGGCGATTTTTTCTTTCTTATCCGGTGAGCGGGACCGCCGAACGTCCAAATAGCGCGGCCACGCTCCGTCCACCGTGGATGAGATCGAGGTCGCGCCCGGCCTGTGGGCGACCCGCCACTTTGCCCTCTGGCTGAAGGAGGAAGGCGCGGTCGCGATCAGCGACCTGCACCTCGGGTTCGAGGCGGCCCTTGCGGAGCAGGGGGTGTCGGTCCCTCGGTTCCAGCGGCGGGAGATCCTCGAACGGCTCGCCCGCCTTCTCGATGCATACGACCCCGAGACCGTGATCATCGCGGGGGACTTCAAGCACGAGTTCTCGAAGAACCTCTCGGACGAGTGGGTGGAGATCAAGCAGGTCCTCCGGTTCCTCCAGCAGCGGGCGGAGCCGATCGTCGTGCGGGGAAACCATGACAACTTTCTCGCGACGATCCTGGGCGACCTCCGGATGAAGCTCCACGACCGGTACGACCTCGGCGGGTGCACGTTCGTCCACGGGCACGAGGAGGTCCAGGCCCTTGGGACGATCGTGATGGGCCATGAACACCCCGCGGTGAAGCTGCGGGACTCCCTCGGCGCGACGGTGAGCGTGCCCGCGTTCCTCGTCGCCGAGCGAGTGATCGTGCTCCCCGCGTTCAGCCCCCTCGCCCTCGGGGTCGATGTCGCGAACTATCCCTACCTCTCACCGATCCTGAACGGGATTGACGTGGACGTTGCACGCGTCATTGGCATCGACGAGAAGGAGGGACTATTGGAGTTTGGACGGGTCGGCGACCTCCCCGAGGCAGACGCAAGCTTGCTGCTCCGGTGAGTACTTTCACTCCCGCCACGAGAAATGTGTCGTCCACTTTCATTCCTCTCCTCCGAGAGAGTTCACGTCTCGTCCCCTCTTTCGGTGTTTGCCGAAAGTGGATGGGAGAATGGCCCGAAGATCGATGATGAGCTTGGTTCGAAAGGGGAAGCAGAAGGTGCGCGGAAGCGGGTACGTAGTCACGTGGGACGTGGACAGTCGTGATCGCGGTACTGCAAATCGGCTCTGGTTCTTCATCTTCGGCCGGACCGTCCGAAACGACGGCAAGGAGTATCGGTATCCTGGCTTCATCTGGAAGGATGGGGTCCGCTACATGGGTCAGTCTGTGGTCTTCGTGCTCCCGCATCGGCTGACGGAGTTGACCAGCTTCCTCGCTTCATGCGGGATCGACCATGAAATTGACTCGAATATGTTCCCGTGAGCCCTTCGCGTGAGGACGAAGGAACTTGGAGGTGACTTTCGGGAATTACCGAAAGGCCCTCATCGCCGGCCCCCAGTGACCTCGGGAAGGTCCAATCCGTTTTCGGTAAAAGCTGCAACATGAATGGTTAACCCGAAGGCCTGAGGTCCATCGATTGGGGGCTGTTTCGGTTTCTACCGAAAACACGCGGGTGGAACTCTGGCGCAAAGGTCAATACGGCACTGCTCATTCGCAACCGCGGAAGGTGCGCGTCGTGCGAATCTCCATCGGCAAGCTTCGGGGCCTTCAGCAGATTTCCGACCCCACGGGCCGGTTCACGATGATCGCGATGGATCAGCGCGGCAGCCTGCAGAAGATGCTCCACCCGGAGAACCCGAAGGCCGCAACGTACGCAGAGATGGAGGCGGTGAAGCTCGGGGTCACGGAGTGGCTCGCCCCCCATGCGAGCGGGTACCTCCTTGACCCGGAGTACGGCGTCGGACCCGTGATCAACCGATTCGCCCTGCCGGGCCGCACGGGCCTCCTCGTGGCCCTCGAGACCTCCGGGTACGAGAAGAAGGGGAACTGGCGGCTCACGACGCTCCTGGAGGGTTGGAGCGTCGAGAAGGTGAAACGCCTCGGGGCAAGCGCAGCGAAGCTGCTCGTGTTCTTCAACCCGGACGCCCCACAGGACGTGGTCGATCATCAGGTGAAGGTCGTCCGGGGGGTCGCGGACGAGTGTCGGCGACTCGATCTCGCGTTCGTGTGCGAGCCGATGTCGTACCCCGTGGACGAGAGCGAGGAGGAGTTCGCGAACCACAAGGCGGACACGATCATCCGGACCGCGGAGATCCTGAGCCCGTTGGGGCTCGACGTCCTGAAGGCGGAGTTCCCCGGAGATCCGAAGGCGACGCCCGATCCGGAGGAACTGCGGAAGAACTGCGAGCGGCTCAGCCGCGCGACGAAGGTGCCGTGGGTCGTCCTGAGCGCAGGGGCGGACTTCGGCGTCTTCCACGGGCTCGTGGACCTCGCCTGCCGGAGGGGTGCCTCCGGTTTCCTGGCGGGGCGCGCGATTTGGAAGGACGCGTTCAAGGAGAAATCGCTGGAGGACCAGCTCGCCTACATC
>VBML01000238.1 GCA_005878915.1 Methanobacteriota archaeon
GTCGTCGGAAGTTCGTTCCCGGCGTTCATCGAGCGGACGCGCGGTGGGGAGGAGCCCCGCAAGGTCCTGGACGAGCTGGGACTGAAACGGTACTGCTGCCGTCGGATGATCCTCTCCCATGCGGAACTCATCGACGAAGTGTTGCCGTTCGGCTGAAGGATCTCGCCCCGAGGCGACGAACCCGCGGGGAAGGGTTTTTAGGCCTTCAGTCATTCGAGAGTTTCCGGTGGGTCCGTGGGGTAGCTTGGTTTGAGCGGGGGGCCGGCTGGTCTTCCCGCTCACAAGAAATCCTACCAGCTTGGGGTGCTGGCGACTCCGGTTCAAATCCGGACGGACCCACTTAACTTCCGGTTCAAAACCTATATCTCCAACCTCACCCATCCCGGATTGATGGTTCGAGTCCGAGTGGCGACGAGACGAGGGGCCAAGTATGCGGCGCTGCGAGAGAACCCAACGATTGGCCGGTGGTACCGGAACCTCGCGCGCGGCTCCGAGATCACCGCAGACGTTTATCTACGACGACTCGGGAACGTCTGCGAGGCCCGAAAGGTCGGACCGGAGGACCTCGTCCGGATGGCGAGGGATGCGCGCCGGGACTTCCTGACGGACCTCGTCTCGACGATGGAAGACGCCGGACTCACGGGAGGGTACATCTTTCTCGCGGCTTCCCCGCGGGAACGCGTCGCGGCGGCTCTCCTCGCCCATGCCGGGCTGCGGATCGAGACCCTCGGGAACTACCGGGGGAACGACGGCCTGCGCCTCCGGGACCTGCCGGACGTCGTCGTGAAGGGCAAGACGCTCACCTTCCGAAAGGTCCCGCTCGAAGTCGTCGTCCGCCCGGAGCTGAGCAAGTCGGACCGGAGGTACTTCACGTTCCTGGGTCTCGAGGCTGCCGGCTACCTGAAGGCCTACCTCGAGGGCCGGCTCCGCGACGGGGAGAAGCTGACGGACCGCAGCGATGTGATTGCGCCGACCTGGTCGAAGAAGGCCTTCCTGACATCGATCAACGTGGGGGACGCGATTCGCAAGGCCATCCGTGCGGCCGGCTTCCGGTGGCGGCCATACGTCCTGCGGGCGTACTGCGACACCCAGCTCCTCCTCGCGGAAAGCCGCGGCAAGATGACTCACACGTACCGCCAGTTCTTCATGGGCCACGCCGGGGACATCGAGGCCCGGTATACGACGAACAAGGGCCGCCTGCCGCCGGATCTGGTCGAGGACATGCGAGACGCATACCGCCGCAGTTCGCCGTTCCTCGAGACCTCGAAGGGCGAGGACCGGGAGGCGGAGCTGAAGGCCCTCTTCCGGCGGCAGATGCTCCTCGTCGCCGGCCTGACGGAGAAGGAGGTCGACACGATGGACCTCGAGGCGATGACCGACGCGGACCTTCAGCGGATCGTCCGGGAGAAGCTCGTCGGGGCGGCGGGGTCCAACGGCAACGGCGGGACGAACGGGACGAAGCAGAAGGTCGTCCCCATGACGGCGGTCGAGGCGTACCTTGAGGCGGGCTGGCAATGGGTCGTCGGATTGCCGGACGACCGGGCGGTCGTCAGGACCTCCGGTTGAAAAGGAAGACCCACGTTTCCACCTTCGCGACAAGCTCGTTCGAGCTCAATGTGTCCCGCTCGGCCAAGATCACTTCGCGCAGCGGATGTCCTTCCGGGAAGCGCGCGAGGACGAGGTCCTTGAGAGGGCGAATCGAAACGAATTTGGCATGCGGGGCGTCCGAAGTCATCGTCCACCCTCCGTCGCGTGGTTTAGAACCGCTTTCGCCTCGACCGCGGTAGGGATGCACGCTCGGAGGCTCGCCGGGGTGTAAAACCCCCTCCCCGCGCCACACCGACCATTCTGCGAGGGCGACGCCGAGCGCCTGAGACAGGCTCCGAAGCGCGCGGTCGTGCATGAGCCGAACGAGCTCCTCGCGGATCTGCAGCGTCGTTACGCCGGCCACGCGGACGAACCCCGGCCTCAATCGTCCCGTCGGCGTGTTCGCCGCCTCCTTGGTGTCGCCACGACTGGATCTACGATCGCTTCGTGGGCGTTCGGGGTGACGACGTCCTCCCAGCGGCGCGAGCCGATGTACAGGGGAGACCGGAGGACTCGGAACACCTGGCGTTTCGACCACGAACGACCCCGTTTCGTCGGCACGCGGCGTGCGTTCAGCGCCTCTGCGATCGCCTGCATGGATCGGCGTTCGTGCCGCGCAAGGCGGAAAATCTCCCGGACCGTTTCGGCCTCCACCGGCACCACGGCGAGGTTCTTGGCGGCGGCATCGTACCG
>VBML01000098.1 GCA_005878915.1 Methanobacteriota archaeon
CGAGCCGGAAGGACGATGAGGGCTTCGCGGACCGGTTCAACAGCATGCCGAAGTACGTGGCCTCCCGCACGCTGAAGACGCTCGCGTGGAATAACTCGCACGTCCTGAAAGGTGACGTCGCGGCGGCGGTCGCGAAGCTGAAGCAGGAGGCGGGGAACGACATCGTGATCCACGGCTCCCCGACCCTGATCCGCTCCCTGATGCCGCACGACCTGATTGATGAGTACCGCCTCCTCGTCTACCCGGTCGTCCTGGGGCGAGGGAAGCGTCTCTTCGATGAGACGAGCCATGCGAACCTCAAGCTCGTGGAGTCCAAGACCTTCAGCACCGGGGTCGTCAAGCAGGTCTATCACCGCGACACCGAGCCTCCCAAGGCGCCACCCGCGGGAATCCCCGGATCCCGCTGAGGGCGGGGCGACATCGAGAGGATCGAACGGAATGCGAGTCGTCTCCGTCAACGTCTCCCTCCCGAAGCGGGTGCCGTATCAAGGGAGGACCGTGTCCACGGCGATCTTCAAGGAGCCCGTGGCGGGCCGGATTCGCGTCCGGACCACCGGCCTCCAGGGAGACTCGGTCGGGGATCCACGGGTCCACGGGGCCCCGATGAAGGCGGTATACGCCTACCCGAGCGAGCACTACGCGTTCTGGTCCCGCGAGCTTCCCGGGATGACGCTGCCGTGGGGGATGTTCGGGGAGAACGTCACGACGGAGGGCCTCGTTGAGAGTGATGTCCACATCGGAGACCAGTACCGCGTTGGCACTGCGGTCCTCGAATCGACGAACCCGCGTTTCCCGTGCTTCAAGCTCGGGATCCGGTTCGGGCGGGAGGACATCCTCGACCGGTTCCTTCTGAGCGGGCGGTCCGGGTTCTACTTCCGTGTTGTCAGTGAGGGAGACGTCGCGGCGGGGGATGGGATCGAGCGCGTGGGCCGGCACGACCACGGCCCTACGATCGCGGACGTCGTGCGGGCGCGGATTGAAGAGGAGGCGGGGGGAGAGTAGCCTTCCACTTCGCCCACCCCCCGAAGGAAGGCGTAAGTACCGCGCTCACCCGTCCCGCGTTCCCCTTAGGGAGGAATCCGAAATGGCAGAACGGCCGAAACCTGGGAGCATCGTGCACGTAGAGTTTCATGTGAAAGACCCGAAGAAAGTGGAGAAGTTCTATGGGAGCCTGTTCGGATGGAAGTTCCAGGAGGTCCCCGGGATGAACTATTCCCTCTTCGAGCCGCCGAGCGGACCCCCGGGTGGGGTCGGGGGCTTGCAGCCGGGCAACTGGGAGGAGGGAGTCGTCAACTACATCCTCGTTTCATCCGTCGACGACTACACGAAGAAGATCAAGAAGGCAGGCGGGAAGGTCCTTACGTCGAAGTTGGAGGTTCCGGGGCAGGGCTGGTTCGCGCTCTTCCAAGACCCCGCGGGCACGCGGATGGCCCTCTGGGAGCAGAACCCCGCCGCGCTCGGCGGCAGCACCGACCGGCACGCCGAAGACGACGACCGTTGACTCGCTCGTGCACGGGGAGAGGGCGCCGAAGGACGGAGACGCCGCGCGAACTCTGCCTCTGCACGCAAGTCATTAATACTCTCCAAGCCCGTCCACCGAATCCCTCGAAAGGGGAGGATTGCAGATGGCACAGAAAGCAGGAAGCGTCGTGCACGTCGAGCTTCACTCCGCGGACCCGGCGAAGTCGAAGACGTTCTATGGCGAGGTGTTCGGGTGGAAGTTCGAGGAGCTCCCGGAGATGAACTACACGCTGTGGAGGGCTCCGAACGATCCCGCAGGCGGCCTTCAGAAGGCGGCGGAGGGCCGACCCCCGCAGGTCCTGAATTATCTCCTGTCGGAGGATCTGGCGAGTACGCTCGAAGACATTGAGAACGCGGGCGGGAACGTGGTCGAGCCGAAGCAGGAGATCCCGGGCTGGGGCTGGTGGGCGATCTTCCAGGAGCCTGGCGGAACGTCGATGGCGGTGTACGAGGCGATGTCGCGTCCCCAAGCGGCGGCAAGGCCGAAGAAAGCCGCGAAGAAGGCCAGCGGGAAGAAGGCCCGGGCGGGGAAGAAGCGGAAGTAGACTGCGGCCCGGTCAGCGGGCGAGCATCTCGATCTTCTTGCGGGCCTCGCGGACCCTCGGCTCGATCTCCTCACGGTTCCCGAAGTACTCCGCAATCTCGAGCGCCTTGCTGAGAAGGGAGGGCGGGACCCCCGCCCGCACGTCCCGCAGGATCTTCTGAATGTAGATCACCCAGTCCGGGACGGCGAGGCGCATGTACCACACCACCTCGGGGCTCGCGACCCGCCCCACATCGGTCTCCTCGGACCGGTATCGGGCCACGTAGCGGACGAACGCGTCTGGGGGCCTGCGGCCGGAGAAGAGCTTCGGGTTGATGAATTCGACATCCGTCCAGTGGGTCCCTACGCGGAACCAGCAGCCGGCCATGGTCCCCACATCCTCGACGTTCCGGACCCGGGGATGCGACTCTAGCTTCCGGAGGACTGCGGGATAGTCCCGCATGGCGATCACGAGGTCGATGTCCCCGGTTCCGATCGGGTACGTCCGTTCGAGCGCGGCGCCGCCCACCACGATGTATTCGATCCCCGCCCCCCGCAACTCCTCGCAGATGACGGGGAGGTCGTCCAGGATCACGGCAGGACCCCCCGAGGGGAGTTCGCGCGGATGAGGCGGGCGATCGATTCGCGCGGGGGTGCGTCCCCCGTCGCGGGAATGTCGAGCGCGTCGTGGAAGCGCACGGACGCCGCGACCTGTTCGAGGTCCTCCTGGTAGACCCGTTTCGTCAGTCGGCGGAGGTCGAGGAGGTCCCGGTTCCTCTCCAGAAGAGCCCTCGCGGCTAGCGGATCGAACTGGAGCATCGCGACGACGATGTCCTCGAGGCGGGGATTTCGCGCGGCCTCCTCCGACGCGAAGGTGAGGACCCTGAGGTCCGAGCGGAGGGCCGGCTCGATGGTGCGTGCGGCAACGAGGATGGGCGGGAACCGCATCGGGTATCCGAGCATCGTCACGTCCTCGTCGCGGAGAAGGAACAGGGGGAGGTCGAGGGCTCGCAGGCGCTCGACATCGTCCGCCGTCCGCACCCGGATGGCGAACCGCTCCCGCGGCCGATGGGCGGGCGGGGAGTCCCGGACCAGGAGGTCCCGTGGGAGCGCACGTTCGCCCGGAGATCGCAGGAGTGAAACGTCCAACTTCATGTCCAATTCTAGATTCTAATAAGTATTTATACTTACTCCAATCGGAATCGGCTATGGCTGCCCTTATGAGCCGAACTCCGTGATCCCCTTTTGGGCTGCGCCCGCCTTCTGAAGGTGGCTTACGCGCGCCCCGAGGAGGCGGACGGCCCGTTTCTTCTCCTCGAACTCGGCGACGAGATCGCGACACGTCGCCCGCATCACTTCCTCGTCCACGATGAACGTCGGCAGGGTCCGCTCCCGCATGTGCGTCACGAACCCTTCGAACCGGATCTTGATCCCGACGGTCCGGAACCGCACGCCCTGCCCCTTTGCCCGAAGCCACACGTTGTGCACGACGGAGTCCAGGGTCTCCCGGATCACGGCCCAGTCCGTGACGTCCCGGTCGAACGTCCGCTCGACGCTGATCGACTTCGGGTCCGGCCGCTCTTCCACGGGGATCTCCTCGATCCCCTTCGCGATCCCCCAGAGCCACACCGCGTTCTTCCCGAACCGGTCCTGCAGGTCCTTCCCCGTCTGCTTCGCGAGGTCCCCGATCGTCTTGATCCCCATGGCGTCGAGGACCTCCGTCGTCTTTGGACCGACCCCGCTGATCTTCGAGACCGGGAGCGGCGCGAGGAATTCCGCGATCTTGTCCGGCGGGACGACCGTGAGGCCGTCGGGCTTGTTCAGATCCGAGGCGATCTTCGCCGCGCTCTTGTTCGGGGCGATTCCGATCGAGCACCCGAGCCCCTCGCGCTCTTTCACCGCCTTCTTCACCTCTCTCGCGAGCTCCACCGCCTTCTCGTAGTCCCCGCCCGTCCGTTTCGTGACGTCGAGGAACGCCTCGTCGATCGACGCGTGCTCGAGGACGTCCGCGAACTCGTGGAGGACGTTCATCACGCTCTCGGAGACGTCCCCGTAGAGTTCGTAGTTCGGCCAGATGTAAATGGCGTCCGGAGCCTTCCGGTACGCCATCGAGACCGGCATGCCGCTGCGGACCCCGAGGGCGCGGGCTTCGTAGCTCGCCGCCATTACGACCCCGCGGGCCTTCCCGCCCTCTGGGAGGGCGCCGACGCACACGGGCTTGCCGATGAGCTCGGGATTCTCACGCCGCTCGACGCTGACGTAGAACGCGTCCATGTCGACGTGGAAGATCACGCGGGCCACTGTGGTCCTCCTGAATTCGGAGGCGCTCCCTGGGATAACAATCTTTGCGGTGGAGGTCGGTGCGAGGCCGTCCTCCTCGCGGGTGGGCTCATCGTGATGCTGTGCGTGGCCGCGGGGCTGTCGTAAGCGCCCGCCCACACATTCGAGAGGTCGAGGGGTCAACGACCGGAGGTGCTCCGGTGTCCCAGCATCACTACGTACAGAATTTTCCCGCCCCACTCCGCATCGATGATTACGCGGTAGTCCCCGACCCGGAGCTTGTACGCTTCAACGGAGCTGAGTCGGCTGAGATGATGGGCCGGGTCCTCGGCGGTTCGCCGGAGTTTTGCAGCGATTCGCTCGCGCGCAGCCTTATCGAGTTTGCGGAACTTGCCTGCCGCGAGCTCGGAAAACTCGACCCGGAATGCCAGGGGATCAACCCTCGCGGGTCAATTTCTCCAGAGAAACCGTCTTCCCTTGCCGGATCTGGCGCCGAGACTCGAAGATTTCTTCCAGAGTCTCAACGCTGAGCCGGTCCTCGAGAGCTCTTGCGAGGGCATACCGGACGAACTCGGACTTCGATGGGAAACCCTCCTCCCTCGCAGCCCGCGCCAATCGCCGGGCTTGCTCCTTCGTGAGCTTGAGGCTAATCGTCTCCATGTCGGATGAGTAATACCCTGGTATTACTTGACGTCTTCTTGCAATCCTCAAGCGAAGTCCGTGAGCCCCTTCTGGCCGCCACCCGCCTTCCCCGCGGGGAACTCGTACTCGATCATCCCCGCCAAGCGGCGGAATTCGTTCACGCTCCCTGGGCCGAACCCCGCATAGTGGTTGTTGAAGAACACGAAGGCGCCCTTGATCGAGTCGGACGCCGCGTCGAGCTCCTTGTACCACTCCCGCATCTCCGCGGACTTGTCCCGCTGCTTCTCCTTGAACTCCGTGAGCTCACGGTCCCCGACCATCCGGAGATACGTGTAGTCCGCCGTGACGTCCGATGGGCTCCGGAGGTACTGGTTCTCCGTCCACACCATCGCGACGTTTCGATCCCGAAGGAGGGAGTACACGTCGTCCCGGAACCAGGACTTGTGCCGGAACTCGATCGCGTGCGGGTACTTTCCATCGAACGCCTTCACGAACTCCTGCATCAGGGTCCAATGGACATCGTACTTGATCGAGGGCGGGAGCTGCGCGACGAGGGGCCCGCACTTCTCCTTCAGCTCCTTCGCGGACGCGTAGAACCACCCGAGGTTCTCGGAGACCCCGTTCAGCTTCTTCTCGTGGGTGATCCGCTTCGGCATCTTCATCGTGAAGGTGAAGTCCTCGGGCGCGGTCTTGTACCACTGCTTCGTCATCGTAGGGCCCGGCGTGCGGTAGAACGAGGAATCCACTTCGACCGTGTCGAAGATGCTCGAGTACAACTTGAGGTAGTCCGACTTCGGGGTCTTTGGCGGGTAGAAGCCGCCGAGCCAGTCATCGTAGCCCCATCCGCTGCACCCGATTCGCAGCTTGGCGGCGAGTTCGGAAACCATGTGCCCATGGAAGAGCGGGGGCATTGAAAAGGGTTGCTGAGCGTCGCGTCCGTCGGATCCACGGAATGCAAAGAGAGGCTCGAGGGTCCTCGGGTCAAGAGCTGGCTACGTCTGACAGCGCTAGCTTCGCATGCCCTCGATTCGAAGGGCCTGAATTCGCCCCCGATTCAAGGCGTAGGTGTGCCGTGCACGGTCGTCCCGGCCGGACCGGACGATGGCCATGACCGCATCTCCGTCCCGTCGGAGCTCTTCGATCTCCAGCGTCCGAGGGAGGCGGTTCACGTAATTGACGATCTCACGGATTCCCCGGTGCTCCCTCCCGCGAGGGTCCCGGATGACGGCCTTCATCGAGA
>VBML01000099.1 GCA_005878915.1 Methanobacteriota archaeon
GAGAAGGCCGTCTCCGGCGTGGTCCGGGCCGCCTTCGGCTACGGCGGGCAGAAGTGCTCCGCGACCTCCCGCGTGATTGTGGACAAGCGCATCAAGCGGCAGTTCCTCGCGCGCCTCGTCGAGGAGACGAAGAAGCTCTCGATCGGGGACCCAACGCAACGGGACGTGTTCCTTGGGCCGGTGATCAACGAGGACGCCGTGGTGAAGTATCGCGCCGCCGTCCAGCTCGCGAAGCGGGGTCGCGGGAAGGTCCTCTACGGAGGACGCGTCCTCAACGCTGGGCCGTTCAAAGACGGCCTCTTCGTCGAGCCGACGATCGTTGACGGGCATCCGCCTTCTCATCAAGTCAACCAAGAGGAATTCTTCGTTCCAATTCTGAGCGTCATCACGTGCGACGGCCTCGAGGAGGCCCTCGAAATCGCCAACGGCGTGGAGTACGGACTCACCGCGGGGATCTTCAGCGAGGATTCGCAGGAGATCCAGAAGTTCTTCGAGCGGATCGAGGCGGGGGTGGCGTACGCGAACCGCGCCGGCGGGGCGACGACCGGCGCCGTTGTCGGCGTGCAACCCTTCGGCGGGTGGAAGGCGAGCACGTCGACGAACAAGTCCGCCGGCGGGACGTACTACCTCCAGCAGTTCCTCCGGGAACAGAGCCAGACGACGTACGCGTAGGAAGTCGCTATCGAAGGCGTAGCGCTTAAGTAGCGCCGCGTAGATACATGTTGTAGATACATGCTCGCCCGCGTGCGCCGGTGGGGGAACAGCCTGGCGGTCCGCCTGCAGAAGTCGGCCACGGACGCGTCTGGGATCTCCGAGGGCGATCTCGTCAAGGTCACCGTCGTGAAGGTGGCAACAGGAGCCGGCATCGATCTCTCCACGCTCCCCGTGATCCGGGATCCAGATCCGAAGGCGAGCGTGAATCACGACCGCTATCTGTATGAGGCGAGGTCGTGAGGGTCGCCGACACGAGCTTTTTGTATGCCCTCCTCTCGTCGACTGATGCTCTTCACGAGCGGGCCATTCGTGCTGCGAAGGAGACCGAGGCCATCACGGTCCCCGCCGAGATATTCTCTGAAACCATCGCGCTCGTCCACTACCGGTCGGGGTTCGAGAACGCCCGCGCGGCGGGGGATTGGCTGCGGTTGCAGGCGGGGGTCCAGATCGCGGTCGGAGCGGACGAGACGTTGCGAGACGCGTGGCGCACGTTCGTCCGAGCGAACGGGCGGCTTTCGTACCCCGATTCCATCGTCGTCGCGTGGTGTCGACCCCGAGGATTTGGTCCGCTCGCGTTCGACTCACGAATTCTGGCCTATGCTCGGAGGTAGGCCACTCGCGCCTGGCGAGGGAAAGGGGCAAGCCCATGGCCCGCCTCGCGGGTGCGATGCCGCTCGTGCAAGGCCAGGCGCGCACCCGGCGGTTTTTCGACTGGCTCGCGCCGAGGTACGATGTCGTGAACGCGGTCATCTTCCGTCCCGAGTGGAGGCGGATCGTCACGGAGGCGATCCTCCCCGGGCGGGTCCTCGACGTCGGGGTCGGGACCGGGTACTCGACGCGGGGTCTCCGCGAGGCGGTCGGTCTCGACATCAGTTCGGAGATGCTTGCGC
>VBML01000100.1 GCA_005878915.1 Methanobacteriota archaeon
GCGACGGCACGCCGCGCAGTCCTCCTGGGATACCTGGGGGAGGGGTTTCACCATGCGACCGTACTTCCGCCGCGGCACTCGAGTTCCGGCGAGGCGAGCTAGGCGATAAACCCTACCCCGAGCTGAGTGGATTCGTATTTACTCAAGGTTCAACCCTCCGTCGCGATGGAAACCACCGAGGGAGTCACATGACCGGAATCGGCGGTGTGTTGCGGCGCGCAGGAGGCCCGTTCTATCTGATGGGGCTCGGCTTCATCATGGCCTTCGGAGGTCTGGCGGGAGACTACTACGAGCACGAAATTGCGGGCTTTTCCACAGCGCTCGAGTCCTTCTTCGCGCCTGTGCACCTCTTGATCTTCAGCGGGATTGCGGTCGCCGCTCTTGGGTTCCTCTGGGGTCTGCTTCGAGTTGCGTTCGTAGCCGGTCCGAGCGGGGACTGGGCGGGCTAGCCGCCCGTCGGCCTCGCCTCCCCGACCTTCCCCGATTTCGAGGCGCATGGGCGACAGCGGTGGACCTTCGCGTGCTCCTCGCGGATCTCCGGGGGCTTCTGGCACCAGAGCGGGTACGCCTCAAGGGTACCGCACACCACGCACGCGATAGTGAGGGCTTCCGGCCCCACGTCCCTCACCACTTCTTCGCGGGGACCGGGTCGCCCCACTTCGCGTTGAAGAGGAACTCGTCCTTCACGAAGAGGAAGTGGCGGGACTCCATGTATTCCCTCGGAAGGACGGTATGGAGGTACTCGATGTACCGCGGGCGGTCGATCGGCCTCCCGTTCTCCGTGAGGAGGTTCCCCGCCACGTCATAGGGGAGATACACGTAGCCGACCCCTCCGAACCCGGCACCGGGAAGCATGTAGTCGCCGTACTCCGCGAGCCCGCGGATTCGGAAGAAGCGCCGGTGGGGGAGCCGCAGGAGGTCCTCGGGGCCCATCCCATCGACTCGCTCGCCGGACTCGAGGCGCGCGAGGCGTTGCCTCGCCGCATCGCGGGGGACCTTGAATTTCGCGCCGACGATCGCGAGATTGATGTCGCGCACCTTCCCCGCGACCTCGTCCAGATAGATCCGTTGCGCCTCGTCGTTCGAAAGGGTCTTGAAAAGCCCCCGGACGGCCGCTCCACCGAGCTCGGAGCCGAACATCTCCAGCCCCCTCGGGAACCACATGTTCACCGTCTTCTGGACATCCTCGATCCCGAGATTCCCGCCGTCCATCACGGCGGCGACCGCAATCGCCTTCAGGAGCTTCTCTCCCGCGGCGAGGTGGTACGACTCCTCGAGCCACCGCATGTACGGCATGCTCAGGGCCATCGGAGCATAGAGGAAGTGGTGCTGCATCTCGAGCTGATACTTGCCGACGCGGTCGATCAGGGCGAGGAATATGGAGGTGTCGAGGAGGGTCTTGAACTCGATGTTGAACGCGTCGAGGACGTGCTCCCCCGGCTTCATTGCGAACAGTTCCTCCAAGGTCTCCGTGGCCCAGTGGCGGCCCCAGCGCGGCTCGTCCCAGCCCCGGTCCAGGGTGAGTACGCCCGCCATCTGGTAGTGGTGCCGCAGCTCCTCAACGCACACGCGTTTCTTCGAGAAGCTGATCGACTCGAGGGTGTGCCCGCCCGGCTGCGTCGCATGGATCCCCTCGACGATCTCTCGGTCCGTCCCCGTTAACGACCCGGAGTCGAGCTTCTCATACACCATCCGGTGCTGCTGGATCGACCCCAGCTCCGTGGACGCCTGGGCCCGGATGATCTTGAGGGCCGTGTTGAACCGGTTGTCGTCGAGGTCCTCCGCCTTCCACACCCTTCCGGAGAGGTCGGACGTGGCGGGCGTCGCGCCGACGGTCTTTGATGCGAACCCCGCGAACGCGTCGGGCTTCGCGAAGATGGTCGCGACCGTCGGGACGGGGACCTCTGGGTAGAAGCGGTTCCAGTGGGAGGTGTCCATGACCTCGGGCATCTCGGGGAAGTACGTCTCCCGCCAAGCGACGCTCTCGGCGTGCCACTTCTTCGGCAGCGGTTCGAGGGCGAAGCCGTCCAGGAAGGGCATTGCAACGCAGGATAGGCCAGGAAGGGGCTTAGACCTTTCGCTATCTCTTAGCTACGTTATAGCGTGTGCTTCGCGGTGCGGATTATTCGATGCGCAGTTGCACCCTCACCGCGAGCGGTGGCATCGACGCGGCTCTGCTCATTCGGGCTTCGCGGGCGACCGCCGCTCCCACAGGAGCCGCCTGCGAATGAGGTCCTTGGCCCCCAGCACGTGTTCCATCTCGCCGTTCCACGTCTGGAACACGGGCCCGTAGGCCGCCTCGAGCTCGTTCAGCACCCGTCGAAGCTTTCGCGCGATCCCCGGAGGCTTCCCGCCCGCGGTGACGACGGCGAGATAGACGAACTGCCCCCGCTCGACGAGGAACAGGAAGTCCCCGAACTTCATCTCCTCCAGGGCGCGATTCTGCCCGAGCCGGAACGCGTCCTTGACGAACTGCTGGACCGCCGTGAGCATCGCGCTGAGGACGTCCCCGTCCTGGTCCTTCACGAGGCTGCGCGAGAAGTGGTCGATGAGGATGCCGTCCTTCGTGACGAGGAAGACCTGCTCGATCCGCGATCGGCTCCACCGGTAAACGAAGAAAAGGACCGGGGCGAGTCCGGCGACGACGGCGCCGATGATGTACGGGAGCGGCGACTGGGGCTCCACGACGGTTACCGTCACCGCGAGGGATTGAGAGTACCCGATGACGGTCCCCTCGCTGTTTGTGAAGACCGCTTCGATCTCGTTCGGGATCGCCGTGCCGGGGGACGCATCCTGGGCGATTCGTACGAAGAGGGTGATTGCCTGCTCCTCGCCCGGCCGGAGGCTCCGGAAGGTCCAGTTCAGGGTCGACGACCCCGTCGCAGGCACGCTGGACGTGTAGGAGAAAAGGCTCAGCTGCGCGCTTAGGGAATCCAGGAGCCAGAGGGTCCGCGCCGTCGTCGTCCCCGAGTTCCGCGCCCGGAGGGTATAGAAGAACGTCGTTCCGGCAGGGGCCGATTCCTGGCTCACCAAGAGGGTGAGCTGGATCATCGGCGCGACGAAGGTGACGCGGGGGGTGGCGACGAGGTCCGCCCTCCGGTTGCCGTTCGTGTCCGTGTACTGGACCTGGAGGCGGACATCGGCAGACGATTGGTCGGCCGTGGTCGACCTTGCGCTGAGCACGAGGGTGAAGGGGCGAGGCCCCGGCCCCAGGGACTGCCAGTGCCACACGAGGTCACTTCCCAGGACCATCCGCTGTCCGTCCGAGGTGTCGGAGACGTACTCAAGGTCCGACGGGAGGGTCGTGTTCAGCCACACGTCTCCCGCGATCCCCGTGCCCTCGTTGGCGGGCGTCACCGTGAACACGGCGGAGGTGCCTGCCTCCATCGTGGCGAGGGCGGGGGAAGCATCCAGGGTGAACCTCGGCGCCGTCACGGTGACATTGACGGGAGCGAACTGTCCCCGGGGTAGCGGGCTGTCGAGGCCGTCCGTGTAGTCGATTGTCCCCATGATGCCTAGGACAGCAGCGTCCGGCGCGGCCGGCGCCACGGAAACATTCAGGAACACCCGAGTCTGGACTCGCCCGACGCTCGACATGCGGAAGCGGATGGCCCCGCCTTGCACGGTGACCGCCATGCTCGCGCTGACGAAGGCGTACCGCGGGTCCACCGTGAGGTTCACCCAGACGTTCGGCGCCGCCTCGTCGCCGACGTTTTCGAACTCGACCGTCATCGGGACGACGTCGCCCGGGACCGCAATCGTGAGTCCGAGGCGGATGGTCCCGTTGACGATGAGCGGGGCGATGACCACGACGGAGCCGGAGGCCGATCGCGTCGGCATCAACCCGCCGTGGGTGTTCGCATAGGCGAGGTTCGCGGTCGTGTTCAACTGAGTGCCTCGCAAGAGGCCGGCACTGCTCCGGACGCCGATGTCGAAGGACCACGAGGCGGCCCCGGGCATGGCCGCGAGTTGGACGTTCACGCCGCCCGGCGTCGGCGTCGAGGTTCCGTTGAGGGAGCCGGAGGAATCGGAGACGTACGAGAGCCCCGAGGGGAGGCTTACGTTCACCCAGAGGGTCCCGGCCGAGTCCCCCGAGTTCGTAAGGTTGACTGTCATGACGAACGCCTGCCGCTGATGGATCGTCGCAAGGGCGGGGACGAGGACGATGGACACGACGGGGCCGCCCAGGGCGACGTCGGCGGTGGCGGAAAGCGGCTGTCCCGCGTACTCCTTCTCGTCCGTCCAGTACAGGGCGACCAATGACCGGAAGAACGTCTCGGGCGGGATGCCGGACCGAACCCGGACCTCGATCAGAAGGAGATGACTGCCCACGCTCGTGTTCACGTACGTCCAGTTCGTGGGGCCGGTGCGGCTCCCCTCCGCCGAGCTCGTCACGAACGTGACCTCCGAAGCGAGGGTCGCGTTGATCCAAACGTGGCCCGCCGTACCGGACCCCGAGTTGTTGTACCAAACCTGGTAGAACAGGATGTCCCCGCCAAGGACGCTCCACTGGGTCGGGGAGACCTGCAGGGTAAAGGCGGGGGATCGCACGACCGCGTCAGCGGCGATGAACGATTTCGCTCCGTTCTTCTCGAACGAGACGACCTCGACGTGGTACGTGCCGGGCGTGAGTTGTGGCCCATACGACGATTGGAACTGCTTCCATGCGGAGGGCGAGGAGGGGTCCGTGGCGATGGAGGTCATCGGAGCGAACGTTACGACCATAGAGTCCGCGGGGTCGGTGAGGTTCCACCACGCC
>VBML01000101.1 GCA_005878915.1 Methanobacteriota archaeon
GGCCATTCGACACATGGAAGCCACCTTGGGGGCCGCCAAGGTACGGGATGTGTTCAAGGACTGGTCCGTCGATCCCGACGATCTCACCAAGGACACTTGGTTGTCCGTCGACGCGGCCGATGAATACCTCGAGCTGTTGGTGTCGAAGCTTGGGAACGGAAGCTACGACTATATCCGAATCCTCACATCCAAAGTGACCCCGACCGTCTCCTCCATCCGCGAGCAACTCATGAAGGCCCTCCCGTTTTCCGCCCTCGTCGAATTCGCGCCGATCGTCTGGAACAAGGAGTGGAATTACGGTAGGCTCGTCGTCGAACGGGGGCGCCGGGAGGCCAGATTCCAGCACTTTGACTGGTTGCCCACGCCAGCGTTCTGCGCCGGGGCCCAGGGAGCCTACGAGGGCGTCCTTCGGGCCCGAGGGCTCGACGGAACGGTGATGAAGACTCGGTGCGTCCGGTCCGGCGATGACCGCTGCGAATATCTCATGAAATGGTAACGCTAGCCCGCACGACGACGGATCCGGGCGACTGGCTAAGGGAGGGACATCGTGGTACGTTGTGAAGGTGTTTTCTCCGAAAGCCTTTAACGAGAGAGGCTTTCTCCGACGGTGTTCCCGATGGATTCTGAAGAGGCCGCGATGCTGCGGGCCATGGGGCTGAAATCCATCGACGCCCTCTTCGCCGACATCCCTGAGGCAGTGCGGATCAAGGGTCTTGACCTTCCGCGGGGGATGGGCGAGCAGGATGTCGTCCGCCACGTCACCTCCATTCTCAGGAAGAACCGTTCCGCGGAAACGATGCCGACGTTCCTCGGGGCCGGCCTGTACGATCATTTCGTCCCGGCGAGCGTTCGCGCGATTGCCTCCCGATCGGAGTTCTACTCCGCCTACACTCCATATCAGCCGGAGGTCAGCCAGGGAATCCTCCAGACGCTCTGGGAGTATCAGAGCTTCATCTGCGAGCTCACGGGAATGGACGCGGCGAACACCTCGATGTACGACGGGTCTACCGCGTTGGGCGAAGCCGCGCTGATGGCCCATCGAATCACCGGAAAGCGGGAGATCGTGGTTCCTCGCGCGATGCACTGGGACCGGAGGGCGGTCCTGTCGTCCAACGCTGTCGGCCCAGGCTTGAAGGTCATCGATGTCGGCTACGACGCAGACAATGGGACGATGGATCTCGACAGCCTTCGGAAGGCCGTGGGAGAGCAGACCGCGGCCGTGTATGTCGAAAACCCGAACTTCTTCGGGCGATTCGAGGACGAACTTCCGGAGATTCGATCGATCGCGCCCTCGCTCCTGATCGTTGGCGCGAACCCGCTCGCCCTTGCCATCGCGAAGGCCCCCGGCGACTTCGGCGCCGATATCGTCATCGGAGAGGGCCAGCCCCTGGGCAACGCGGTGAATTTTGGCGGGCCCCTCGTCGGGATCTTCGCATGCCGCGAGGAGCACGTGCGGAAGATGCCGGGGAGGGTCATCGGGCTCACCCAGGATGCGGAAGGTCGCCGGGCGTTTTGCATGACCCTCCAGACGCGGGAACAGCACATCCGTCGGGAGCGGGCGATGAGTAACATCTGCACGAACGAGACGCTGATGGCGGTGATCTCCGCGGCGTACATCGCGGTGCTCGGGTCTCGCGGGCTTCGCAAGGTGGCCCTCGACAACATTCGACGCGCGCGGCTCCTCGCCGAGAGGATCGACCGGCTCGAGTCCTTCGAGGCCCCCGTGTTTCAGGGCGGCCACTTCAATGAGTTCGTCCTCCGGTCGGAGATCCCCTACGCGCGCGTGCACAAGGCTCTCCTCGCCGCGGGGGTCCACGGCGGGCTCCCGCTCACCGGCCATTTCCCCGACCTCAAGGAAGCCGCCCTCTTCGCGACCACGGAAGTCCACACGGAGGCGGACTACGATCGGTTGGTGCAAGCGTTGGAGGAAATCCGGTGACGTTCCGCCAGGCCCGGTACGACGAGCCGCTCCTGTGCGAGAGGATGCGGCCGAGCCCCGCGGAGGAGACGGACCTCTTCGGTGTGCCCTCGTCTCTGCGGCGGGAGTCCCTCTCCCTCCCGGATCTGCCGGAACATGAGGTCGTCCGGCACTACACCCGCCTCAGCCAGATGAACTTCGGAATCGACACGGGATTCTACCCGCTCGGGTCGTGCACGATGAAGTTCAACCCAAAGTTCGCGGAGGAGCTCGCCCGCCTCCCGGAGATGGCGAGGGTCCACCCCGAACAGGACCCGTCCACGGTCCAGGGCATCCTTCAGATCCTCTTTGAGCTGCAGGGAATTCTCGCGAAGATCAGCGGGATGGACGCCGTCACGCTCCAGCCCGCCGCGGGAGCGCAGGGGGAATTCACGGGGCTCCTCCTCGCCCGCGCGTACCTGGACGATCGGGGGGATGGTGGGAGGAACGAGATCATCCTCCCCGATACCGCGCATGGCACGAACTTCGCATCGGCGGGGATGCTCGGCTTCCACGTGCGGGAGATTCCCTCGAAGGACGGCCGTGTGGACCTCAAGGCCTTGGGCACGGCGGTTTCGGAAAGGACGCTCTCGCTCATGCTCACGAACCCGAACACCCTGGGAATCTTCGAGGAGGACGTCGCGGAGGTCGCTCGAATTGTGCACGATGCCGGCGCTCTGCTGTACTATGACGGGGCGAACTTCAACGCAATCCTCGGGAGGACGTCCCCGGGAACGATGGGGTTCGACATCACGCACTTCAACACGCACAAGACGTTCACGACACCCCACGGTGGCGGGGGCCCGGGGGCCGGTCCTGTCGGCGTGAAGGCGTTCCTCGAGCCCTTCCTTCCGGTCCCCGTCGTCACGTTCGACGGCCGGACCTACGGCTTGGACTGGGACCGACCGAAGTCGATCGGAAAGGTGCGCGCTTGGCTCGGGAACTCCGCGTTGCTGCTGAGGGCGTACGCATACATCCTCAGCCAGGGGTCGGACGGCCTTCGATGGGTGACGGATCGAGCGGTCCTGAATGCGAACTACCTGCGCCACCGGATCGAGAAGCACCTCCCCGTCCCGTTCAGCGGGCTTCGGAAACACGAGTTTGTCGCGAGCGGCGAGCCGCTCAAGGCGAACGGCGCGAGGACTGTCGACCTTGCAAAGAGACTCATCGACTACGGATTTCACCCGCCGACCGTGTATTTCCCGCACCTCGTGGAAGAGGCACTCATGATCGAGCCGACGGAGACAGAGTCGAAGGAGACGCTTGATAAGTTCGCAGATGCTCTAATTGAGATTACTCGGGAGGATCCCAAGCTCCTGCGGTCCGCCCCGCACAACGCCGCCGTCGCTCGGGTGGACGAGGTCCTCGCGGCCCGCCGGCCGATCCTGAGTTGGCGGATGTTGCAGAAGGGAAAGGGCTCAGAGAAATCGGCGTAGTCGTCAGAACTCAACCGGCCGCTGGACCAGCGTCTTGATGAGGGTCGCGGCCCAGTCCAGTTTTCTCTTCTTCACCTCGGCGGGCTGGTCCTTCGGGTTCGGGCGTTCGAAGTCGAAGCCGACGAGCCGGATGGAGCGCGCCGCCGACGCATCCGCCAGAAAGACTCCCCGATCCCCGTCCGTGAACCCTCCGAGGTTGTAGACGCGTGGGAACGGCCTCGCCTGCGTCGTCGCCATCGTGCGTCCTACGAATTCTCCCGCCCATTTCTCGATTGCGGGGATGTTGTCCCCGTGGGCGTGGACGACGACGATGGCCCCGCGGCGGTTCGCCTCCACCTGATCGCTGACCTCACCGTCGAGGTCCGTGACGATGACCTGGGGGATTTGTCCATGGGCAAGGAGCGTCGAGGTCGCCTCGTCCGCGGCGACGACGACGTTCGTGAGTCGATTCATCTCTCGCCCAAGGCCGGGAGCGTTTCCGACGACGGTGACCGCTTTTCCGGACATCTCCTTGGAGATTGTGCGCGGGCCGATTCGCCGCCCGCCAAGAACCGAGTCCAGGACTTTGGCGGCTCTCTCGTCCTCCGCGCGAGAGAAGCCGAAGTCCTTCAGGATCCGTTCGTAGTACGGCTCCCAAACCTCGAACTCCATCGAGCCACCGCGTCGCTCAGTGGCGCCAACCGTCTTCGACGGGCCTCTCCTCGCGCTCACGGTAGGTGAACGCCCCGGAGATCATCACGAGGATTGCCATCAGGAGGATCACGCCCATGAGCGGGACAAGGGAGCCCAGGGTCACCGAGGGGAAGATCCCCCCGAGAATCTGGGCCAGGACGAGGACGATGATTCCGATGGCGAGGAACGCGCCCGCGACAATCAGCGTGTGCTTCGGGGCCCGCCCCTTCTGGAGATACGCCGTGACGGCGTTCCCGGACTCGAAGGTGAGGATCGCCACCATGAACCACCACAGGGAGCCCGCCAGGAAGAGGACGATCATCTGGGTAACGGACGCACCGGGGTCCCCGAAAGTAACGTTTTTCGCGAGGTCGATTCCGAATCCAATACCGAGGAGGACGACGATGAACGCGACGAGGTTGAAGATCGGCGAGAAGTCTCGAGCAACGAACCGTCGGCGCAAGCTCCCGTAGTAGCCGGTGGACTTCTGGATCACGTCCCCGAGCGAGCTGAAGGGGAGCGAGATGAGCAGGAGGTAAAGGCCGATTGTGAGACCGACGATCGCGGGCGCGAAGGCCGGGTTGATCAGGAAGAGCGCGCTGAAGACGACCAGCGCGAGGCCCACGGGGAAGATGATTTTCCTCCGGATTTTGGGGTTCCTCATCGCCCGGACGATCATGTAGTACGTTGACTCGATCGCGGGACTCTGGCGGACGAACACGCGCCGAACATGGTCCACGCGGATCCTCGAGCTGATGACGGGGAAAATGTATTCGTCCTCCGCCCCGTCGCTCACCAGGAACGCGCGATCCGGCTTCACCTCCTCGAGAACGCGCTCGAGCTGCTGCGTCAGGATCCGGTCCGAGATGGGGCCCACACGGACGTCCCCCGTGATCGTCGCGACCTCGGCGTCCTCGCCGAGGTTCACCCTCTCATCGTATACGGAGATCGCGGTGAGGATCGTGTTCACGTCGGAGTCTTCCGGATCGGCGAGGCCGAGCTTCGTCGCGGCAACAAGATTCTCCTCTCTCCCGATGAGCGGTCCTTTCAATGGTGTCTTCGTGCCGACGTCGTCGTCCCGATCAACGCTCAGGACTAAGGTCTTCATCGTTCCGCCGCACCACCGGTCGGTGCGTATATCAAAGTTTGTAGTCTTCTAGCGAATCTTAATAAGATGTCCACGGATGGTCGCGCGAATTGTCGAAACAGAAATCCCGTAAAGGGCTCGACGAGCACATCGCCGAACTCGAGGAGGTGATGAGTGAACTCCGCAAGTGCGCCGCCTGCGGGAAGCCGATCGAGCCGGAAGGGTCGGCGACGTGCCCCCACTGCGGCACGCCCGTCGCGGAAGCCGCGGAGCTCAGCGCGAAGGCGGAGGAGTCGCTCTCCGACCTGGAAAAGCAGCTCGCGGCGACCGTCTCCCAACCGACGCCTGCCCTTGCCCCCGAACCCGTGAGGGCCGCGCTCGCGCCTGCGGATGCG
Organism: Methanobacteriota archaeon; assembly: GCA_005878915.1. GTDB lineage: Archaea > Thermoplasmatota > Thermoplasmata > RBG-16-68-12 > RBG-16-68-12 > EA-19. The sequence goes on from VBML01000101.1 coordinate 5,548, forward strand.
GCTAGGGCGGCAGCGAAGCCCTCCGCGCCTGAGCCGTCCCGCGCCGAGAAATCGGCGACCGCGCCAACGGCCTCCCCGGAGGGAGTGGCGGAGGCCGTGGAATCGCGGGACCTCGAGACGTTCATCGAGACGATGGAGGCCCAGGTGGAGTCCGAGACGGCCGGCCTCGAGGAGTCGCGGGCGGGAAGCGCTGCCGCCTCGAAGCCCCGCCGTCGCGGAGGACCTCGGTCCGCCTCCCTGCACCAGCCCAGGTTCTGGATTGCCGCCATCGCGGCGGGGGGTGTTCTCTATGTCGTTGCCCTGTTCCTCACTGCCCTCCTGGGACGTGTCCTCGTCGCGTCCTTCATGATCCTCGCGACGGGCCTCGTCGCAGCCGGGATTCGCGCGAAGCCGGTCGTGAGAGCGAAGCAGGTCGCCAAGGCGTCTAGCAAATCAGGGGACGACTTCGTGTGCCCCCTCTGCGGAACGGGAGTTCCTTCCCAGTCGACCCACTGCCCGACCTGCGGCGCCATCTTCGAGGGTGCCACGGCCTAGAGGTACCCGAGGCCCTCCTCGATCCTCCCCATCTCGATGGGGGTCGTCCGGCTGCCGACGATCGCCCCGCGGGAGTTCGCGACCATGCACGCACCGACCTGCGCCGTTCCGTAGTTCGCGGTCGTCGTCGTGACGGGGACCTTCAGGATGTCCCGCAGCACCCGGATCTCCTCTTCCCGCGCGTACGGATGGCACAGCACTCCCTTGTTCGTGGCGACCGCCGCGGATCCAACGGTCCGGACCCCCGCCACGGTCCCGCGTTCGGCGAGGACCCCGAGCGCCTTCGAGACCACCCGCACCGCTTCGTCGTCGAATCCGGGATTGACGAGGGCCCCCGAATCGTTGCACAGGATGTTGTTCCCCGCGGCGTTCAGTCGGTGGCCGATCCGGGCCACTTGCGGGAGGTCCATGCGCTTGAGCTCCGTCGATTCCGCAAGCCCGCTCACGACGGCGCCGTTGGAGTTCATGACGATGAGGGAGCCGACGACGCTTGCGCCCGCCACCGTGGTCTCCACGAGGGTGACGCCGAGCGCCTCCGCCATCACCCTACCGGTCGACCGCGGCACTTCCGGCCCGACGACGAGGAACTGTTCGTTCGCTGCCGCGTACACGCCGACGTAGGGGTTTCCGTTGAAGTCCAGGCGCTTGAGCAGGAAACCCCCTCATTCCTCGGGGAGGGATACCTCCACGCGGCCGTCCTCGAACTTGATCGTGCGAAGCTGGATCTGCTTCGGGGGCTTCTGGATCCCCCGCGTCCACAGGGCCCGGTTCACCTCCGGGTCGATCCACACGTCCTCCCGCTTCGCCTTCGCGTGACGCACGACGAAGTCACGGATCGCCTCGACCGCCCGAGCGGCCCGCTTCGTCCTGGGGGCCTTGCGGGCGTCCCGCAGGGGGACGTTCAGCACGCGCTCTTCCTGCTCCTCTTCCGCCATTGTCTCACTTGTCCAAGTGGCCGCGACGCCAGCTTCTCGCGTTTCTTAGGGATCAGGCGAGTCAGGATCTGACGCAGGGTCTCGTCGTCGATCACCTTCTGGACCCGCCCGCTCTGTGCGAGGGCGATGAGCTGGCTCTCGATGGACTCCGTGAGCTCGGGGTACGCGAGCTCGATCCGGGCGAGCCGTTCGCGGGCCTCTTGGGTCAGGATCTGCCGTAGGATCTGCTGCCGCTGGGCCATCACCTGCTCGCGCGCCTGGGCCTGGGCGACCGCCTGCTCCTGTGCCTGTTGGTACTCGACGAGCTTCCGCCGCCGGATTGCGTCGAGCTCGTCGTCGTCCATCGACATCACTTCACCCGCGCGTACTTCATCATCTGGGGGTTCGTCTTCGCGATCGTGATGAGGACATCGTACGCGAGTCGGTCGAGAAGTTTCCGGCCGGAAGCGGTCACGATTCGACCGCGCTTCTCCCGCACCGCGACGTACCCGGCCTCCTCCAACTGCTGGAGGGCGGACCGCACGATGTTCCGGCTCCCCTTCCTCGGGTGGTACGGGGCGGACCCGCCGTCCCTTGCTCCGCCAAACTCCGCGGCGAGGCGGGAGGTCCCGATCGGGCCCAGGACGTACACCTTGCGGAGCACCGCCGCGGTCCGGAGGAACCACCAGTCCTTCTGGACGGGGGCCTTCTCGGTGTGGACCCCGGTGCGGGCGAACGGAGCCCAGTCCGGTTCGCTGACCTTCCCCTCCGAACGCAGGTGCTCGGCAACCCGCTGTAGCAGGGGGAAAGCGGGGACGTCAAAGGCGGTCGTCATGCGTTCCTCGGGTCGGGTTCCGTTCATAAAGTGAGCACGTATAAGAAGGTTCCTCGGCGAACGGGAGAAGTCGGTGTCGTTATCTATGGAGAAAGGCGTGCCTCGTCCAATGCGGACCGTCGTCGGTGTGACGGGCGCCTCGGGGGCGCCGTACGCAGTTCGGCTTCTCGAAACCTTGGACGGGGAGATCGACTTGATTCTCAGCAGGGATGCGGAAGACGTCGTTCGCCTCGAGACGGGGCGTGGGCCCGCGGACCTCGAGAAGCTCGCGACCCGTTCGTTTCGGAATGACGACTTGACCTCGGCTCCCGCATCGGGGAGCTACCCGTTCGACGCGATGGTGATCGTACCATGCAGCGGGACGACGATCGCAAAGATCGCAGCGGGGATTGCCGACAACCTGATCACGCGGGCCGCTGCGGTCGCACTGAAAGAGCGCAGGAGGCTGATCCTCGTGCCGCGGGAGACCCCACTGAGCACGATCGCGGTCGAAAACCTCCTCAAGCTCGCGAACTCGGGCGCGACCGTGCTTCCCGCGATGCCCGGCTTCTACCATCGGCCGAAGAGGGTCGAGGACCTCGTGGATTTCGTCGTGGGGCGGATCCTCGACCAGATCGGTCAGAAGCACGAGCTCGTCGAACGGTGGAAGGGCTGGCCCAAGGACCCTGCCTAGGGTCTCGGCGGCAGGGGGCTTGCGCGCCCGCTCGTCTCAATCACGCGGTCGAACTCCTTCCGGAGCAAGGTGAGTTCGTCGGAACCGAGGGAACCCGCGGTGACGGGGACGATGAACGTAACCTCGTGAACACTTGCGAGGTCGTTCACCTTCTTGATCAACTTCAGGACCCGCTCGAACGAGTTCTCGACGATCAGGTACTCGAGCCCGTCCAGGAGGACGGCGCCCCCCTTCGTCTTCTTGATGAAATTGCTGAGGGCCCGCATCATCTCGAAGTCGATCCGCTTCGGGTCGATCGCCTTGGGGCTCGTCTCGGTGTCCGTGAGCCAGTACAGGTCGACCCCCTCGAATCCGTACTGCTTCCGGAGCTTGTCCGGGAACGTCGTGCTCATCGCGAGGCCAGGGACGTGGCGCTTCGCGATCGAATGAAACCACTCCAGGGCGAGGTCGTTCTCCGGCGCGACGACGAGATAGTTGTAGCCGGTTTCGATGTCCTTCATGAGGGCCCCGCACGCCTCGCAGCGGGTCTGCATGAGGTCGGCCGTCTCGGCTACGACTTGGATCTCCCCGCACGAACTGCACGTCGTGGTGACCATGCGTCGGTCCGACGGAGCCGGGACTTCGAGGGTCCGTTGACAGTTCGGGCACGTTCGCATCTCCGCCGCACAGGTCCGATGGTACACCTGCCCGCAGAGACACTTCAGGGAGTCCCTTGGGTCCGCGATTTCCTTGGCGCAGTGGGCACACGTCGAGAGACCCGGGCGGAGCAGGGTCTCTACATCCGGGGGCGGGGGCGGCGGGGCCTCGGTGACCTCATCCGGATGCGGGGCGACAATGACCGCTTCCTCCGCGGCGGCCTCTTCGGGCGGGATGAGCTTCGCCTGGCGTTCGTAGAGGAACCACGTGAAGAAGGTGAGCCCCACGGTCGAGGACACGGAGAAGGCCCAGAAGATCGGGCCGGTGATGAACGCGTTCGCGGCCCCGAACAGGACGAAGAACGAGGGGACGAAATAGAACACGATGTACAGGATGATGAACGCCCGAACGACCCAGGAGAGCCACTTCATTCGGACGGCGCCCCCGCGATACTTCATCGGATGGCGGGTGCGGAAGCGCAGGAAGACCACATCCTGGAGCCACGAGGTCAGGTACGCGGCGACGATGAGGAGGACGAACAGGACCTGTGGGTTCTCGAGCGCGTCGAAGCCACGAAGGCGCGTGGAGTCGAGTGGCGGGGACGAGGCGTTGTACGCGCTACCGTAGAGCAGGACCTCCCCCGCGGGGGTGCGCAACAGGTGGGCACGGCCGGTGTATAGGTCGAAGTCCTGAAAGCTCGATGTGCCCACAAGGAAATCCGACTCAGAGGATTCGATCGTCCCGACGAACCGCGAGGGCGCATTGATCGCGAAGTCCCGCACGAAGAAGCCGGAGGCGCTGTTTCCGGTCGCATTGGAGGTGAAGTTGAGGCGGAACCGCACCTTCTCTCCGGCGAACGCGGTCACGTTGTACCGGACGGACCGCCACGCGGGAGTGTTTGGGAGGGCGGCGACGCCCCCCTCAGGGGCAAGGTCGGTCCAGACATTGAACGGCGGTACCGTCGACGCCTGGAGCCGGAGAGAGTCTCCGGCGTCCGACACCCCACCGAGGTACCGGAAGGACACGTTCGCCCAGTGCGCGAATCGCAGGTCCGTGGCCGCGACGCTCGGCTCCGTGTACGTCCGGGCGGTACTGGCGGTTGCGTTGTCGTACCGGCCTCGCGTCGGATCATTTCCGGTGATCGTTGAGACGTTCCCGTGCCAGAGCGCGGTGAGCCCGTCCGTCATCCCGACGGGTTGCCAGCCGTTCTCCCGCAACAGGGGCCACCACGGGTCCAAGATCCACCGCCCCGTTGCTTGCGACAGGTCGAACACGGTATGGAGCGCGTTCGCGAGGACGACATCGGAGAACCGGAACCGCCAGTTCTCCGAGAGGGTCTCTGCGTTGAAGATGAACCGGATTTCGAGGCGCTCCGTGGAATTCTTGGTCGTCCCCACGAGTCCGTCCGTGCTCCGGTCCACATTCAAGCCCCTCTCGAGAATGTCCGCCGCGGGGAGCCGGACGTATCGCACTTGGATTCCCGTGCCCGCCTCGAGTTGCTTCTCAAGGATGTCGGTGTAGTTGTTCGCCTCGACCGCTTGGAGGACCCCGTCGTTCAGCAATCCGACTCTCTGGTTCCCGGTCCCGGCGTAGCCGAACCCCTGCGGGATCCTCGGATACTCGTCGAACAGACCCAATATCTTCGTCCGGAGCGCCCGGGCCTCCTCGCCCGTCAGCGTCCACGTGACGTGGCCCCCGCCGCCGAGCCGGCCAAGGCCGATGAGCTGGAGGTCCGTCGCGACTCGGACACTGCCTGTCTGGGCCTCCGCCCGGTCGATGAGGTTGACGACGGAGAGGCCCACGAGGACCGCGAGAAGAAGGACGCGCCTCCGGCGGCTGAACATGGTGGCGGGGATTCAAAGGGCCATCCTTAAAAGCTTTCTCGGAAGGTTCTCCGGTCATGCACTGACGCGGCGTGCGGGAAAACGTTAAGCCGCACACGCTCATCCCACGATGCCATGATTCCCCCGGCGCTCTCGAAGCTCCTCGAAGGGGGTGTCGAGCTCGAGAAGGAGTACGAGAACGTGTCGAGGACCCTCGAGTCCATCGGGCTCTCGAGCTACGAGGCGAAGGGGTACATCGCGCTCGTCGCGCATGGTCACGGGAGCGCGGAGGCGATCGCGGAAACCGCGCACATCCCTCGGACCTCGGCGTACAAGGTCCTACAGTCCCTCGTCGGCAAGGGCTTCGCGATCTCCACGCGGGGCCGCCCGACGATCTTCAAGCCGGAGCCCCCGGCGAAGATCAAGGAGAAGGTCATTGAACGCCTGGGAGAGAGCTTCGACAAGCTCGACATGATGCATGAGATCCTGCGGGATAAGGGGGAACCGCAACTCGTGTACACCGTGGCGGGAAACTCCCGCGTGATGGAGAAGATCGGGGAGATGCTCGATACCGCCACGGGGAGCGTGACGATCGCGACTCCTGCATTCTATGAGATCCGGGAGAGGCTCGCGAAGAAGATCGAGAACGCGATGCAGCGCAGCGTCCAGATTCTCCTCATCACGGAGCCGGGGCAAAAGGTGCCCGAGGGGGCGAAGGTGTACTATCGCAAAGGGCTGATCGCAACGGACATCATCGCGGACGGCGAGCGCGCGATGATCGCTTCGCCGGACCTGTCCGCCTGCGGGTTCACGGACAATGCCGCCCTCGCGGCACACCTCGACGCGTTCCTGCAGATCCTGATGACGGAGAAGGTGTGAGGCGGTCCGCCTGGTCTCTCGGGCGGGCGAGTTCGACGTCATCGTCGTGGGCGCGGGCCCCGCGGGCGGATACGCGGCGGGTCGCATCGCGAAGGCCGGGTACAACGTTGCCCTCCTTGAGGAACACCGCGAGATCGGGGAGCCGATCCAGTGTGGCGGGCTCGTCACCCCGCGGGTCTTCGACATCGTCTCGTGCAAGGAGACGATCATCGGCCGCGTCCATGGCGCGGAGATCTTCTCGCCCTCCGGACGCCGGATCGTCATCGATGGGGGGGAAACCGAGGCGGTGGTTGTGGACCGCGCGATGTTCGATCGCGCGATTGTCACGGATGCGCTCCGGAAGGGCGTGCATTCCTTCCTCGGGGCGCAGGCCGCTGCGGCCCGGCGGGAGGACGGTCGCGTCGAAGTCCTCGTCGACGTCGACGGTGAGAGTCAGCGCTTCCGCTGCAAGCTCCTCATCGGTGCGGATGGCGTCCGATCGAGCGTCGCGAAGTGGTTCGACATCCTCCGGCCGAAGAAGATTCTTCCCGGGTTCGAGGTCGACATGGTCGGGGTCGAGAGCGACCCCGGCCTCGTGCAGCTCTTCGTGGGATCGAACTACGCGCCCGGGTTTTTCGGGTGGATCATCCCCAGCGGGGACACCGCCCGCGTGGGCCTCTGCGTCGGGTC
>VBML01000102.1 GCA_005878915.1 Methanobacteriota archaeon
CTCCAGAAACTGGTCATCTCGTTCCGCAAGCCGCCGAGTCGCGTCCTGGGCTCCCGGTCCACAGCTGAGAAGCCCATCTGGCTTCCCGGGGCGAAGCTCAACATCGCGGAGAGCTGCTTCCGACCCGATCCTCGGCGCACCGCGATCGTATCTGCGACGGAGTTGGCGCCGACCCCGAAGGAGACAACGTACGGCGAGCTACGCCTCTTGGCCAATCGCGTGGCGAACGGCTTGGAGGCCTCCGGGGTCGCCCGAGGAGGCCGCGTTGCGCTGTTCATGCCCATGACCCCGGAGTCCGTGGCCATCTACCTCGGTGTGATCCTCTCCGGACGATGCGTCGTGGGGATTGCGGACGCGTCGGCTCCGGAGGAATTCGCAAAGCGTGCGCGGATCGCCGGCGCGGACCTCGTGTTCACGATCGAGTCCTACGTCCGCGGCGGGAAGACCCATCGAATCTACGAGAAGGTCGTCTCCGCGGGAGGACCTCGAGCCATCGTGCTCTCGGGCACGGCGAAGGCCGCCGAGCTCGCCCGCCCAGGAGATATCGCTTGGGACGCCTTCCTCCCGGAGAATTCGGACTTTGTAGCTGTCGCGTGCTCTCCTAAGGATGCCACGAACATCCTTTTCTCGTCTGGCACGACGAAGGACCCGAAGGCGATCCCATGGACGCACGTCACACCCATCAAGGCCGCGGCCGATGGCTACTTTCACCAGGACATGTACCCGACGGACCTCCTCGCCTGGCCCACGAGCTACGGCTGGATGATGGGACCGTGGCTCACCTACGCGAGCCTTGTGAATGGGGCGGCGATGGCCCTATTCACCGGAGATCCGCAGCGGCGGGAGTTTGGGGAGTTCGTCGCGCGCGCCGGGGTCACGATCCTCGGAGTCGTCCCGAAGCTCGTACGCAGCTGGAAGTCGGGACGGACGATGGAGGGCCTCGACTGGAGGCGCGTGCGGTTGTTCAGCTCCACCGCGGAGCCCTCGACTCCCGAGGAGATGCTGTACCTGATGTTCCTCGCGGGCTACAAGCCGATCATCGAGTACTGCGGCGGGACGGAGATCGGCGGCGGGTACATCACGGGCACAGTCGTGCAGCCCTGCGCGCCCTCGATGTTCACCGCGCCCGCGCTCGGCCTCGACCTCGTGATCCTTGACGCGGGAAAGCCCGCCGATCGCGGGGAGGTGTTTCTCGTTCCTCCCTCGATCGGGCTCTCGAACGACCTCCTGAACTACGACCACCACCGAGAGTATTTCGCGGGAGTCCCGCGCGGACCCCAAGGCGAGGTCCTCCGTCGGCACGGGGATGCGGTCGAGGCGCTTCCGGGAGGGTTCTACCGCCACCTCGGGCGGATCGACGACGTGATCAACGTCGGTGGCGTGAAGACGAGCGCGGAGGAAATCCGGAGCGTGATCGCCCACGACCTGGTGTACGATGCGAAGCCTGCCGCAGTCGACACGGATGGCAGCGCTCAGCATGCGCTCATCATCTACGCCGTCCCGCGAGACGCGAGCCAAGTCGGCTCGCCCGAGCTCGCCTCACAACTCCGGGAGGATTTCCAGAAATTGATTCGCGAGCGGTTGAATCCGCTCCTCGCCCACGTGAACGACGTGGTCCTCGTGGCGGAGCTCCCGCAGGCCGGCCCCGGGAAGACACGGACGATGAAGGAACTCGAGAGAGACTATCTCGCGCATCGCGCCGCGAGGAAGGTTCAAGAATCGCGTTGAGTTCGGGCGGCCCGTGTCCCGCCTTCGCCCGGCGACGCTGAAGGATCTCGAGGTCCTCGTCCGTCACCGCAGGGGGATGTGGAAGGACATCGCGCACTTCTCGGAGGCCCAACTCGAGGAGGCGGACCGTGTGTACCGCGCGTGGGCTCGGCCCCGCCTCCGGACCGGCCGCCTCGTCGGGTTCATCGTGGAGGGCGCAAAGGGCGCTCCCGTGTCGAGCGGGTGCCTGTGGATCATGCCGCGGCAGCCGCGGCCGATGTGGCAGGGGCCGTGGGTCCCCTATCTGATGTCGATGTTCACGGAGCCCGCTCACCGCGGGAAAGGGCACGCGAGCCGGATCGTTCGCGAGGCGGTCCGTTGGGCGCGGGCTCACGGATACGACGCGATCACTCTCCACGCGTCGGACTACGGCGAATCGATCTACCGCCGGGAGGGATTCACCCGGACGATGGAGATGCGGCTCCGTCTTCGCGACAAGGGCCGCGTCCGCTGGAAGACGCGATCTCGAAGAGGTCAGAGCAAAGTCTAAGTCCCGCGCGTCGCTTCGACGCGACGATGACCGAGGAGTTCGACGTCCTCGTCGTCGGCGCCGGGCCCTCAGGGAGCACGGCGGCGCGTCACGCGGCGATGGGCGGGGCGCGAACTCTCCTAATCGAAAAACGATCGGAGATCGGCACTCCTGTCCGGTGCGGCGAGGGCGTCGCGAAGCGGTGGCTCGACGAGGTGGGGCTCGAGCCCTCCGGGTCGTTCATCGCCCACGAGGTCGATGGGGCGAAGGTCGTCGCCCCCGATGGGACGACCCTCGTCGTCGACGAGGCCCGCGCGGGGAACGAGTGCGGGTACATCCTCGAACGGGACCTGTTCGACCGCCATCTCGCGAAGCTCGCGGCGAAGGCGGGCGCCGTCATCCGGATCCGAACGTCCGCGACCGCCCTCCTCCAAGAGGACGGGCGGGTCGTGGGCGCCCGCCTCGAGGGGATGGGGCGCACGTACGACGTGCGGTCGAAGGTCGTCTTGGGTGCGGACGGGATCGAAAGCCAGGTCGGGCGATGGGCGGGCCTCGAGAAACCTCTGAGGACTCGCGACATCGACGCGTGCCTCCAGTACACGATGGTCGGCGTGCAAGGGGACCCGAGCCTGAACGAGTTCTACCTCGGGAGCTGGGCGCCGGGAGGATACGCCTGGGTCTTCTGGAAGGACACGGACATCGCGAACGTCGGACTCGGGGTGAACCTCTCGAAGCTCCGGGACAAGGCGGAGACGAAGGCGTACCTGGACCGGTTCATCTCGGCGCATCCCCACCTCGGCCGCGGCGAGATCCTCGAGGAGGTCGCAGGGATGGTCTCCGTCGCGCTGCCTCTGGAGAGGACTGGCATGCCGGGCCTCCTTCTCGTGGGCGACGCGGCGCGGTTGATCGATCCGGTCACCGGAGGCGGGATCCTGAACGGCTGCCTCACAGGGAAGTACTCGGGGGAGCTGGCGGCCCAGGCGGTGAAGGACGGCGATGCCGGCGAGGCGATGGTCAAGGCGTACGAGAAGCGGTGGCGTGCCCGCCTCGAGGAGTCGCTCTACCGGAATTACCTCATCAAGGAGAAGCTCCTGACGATGGACGACGACCTTGTCAATCGGATCATCCGCGCGATCGCGGAGGTCGGGCTCGAGCGGGTGTCGACGCACGAGATCCTGTCGGCCCTCCGGAAGAAACACCCGGAACTCGTCGCAGAGTTCGAGTCCTTCCTCTAGATTCTGCTCAATTGGGCAGAACGTCTGATGCTGAGTTGTTCGCGGACCCGCTAGTCCGGGCGCAGGTCTTCCCCGCCCTCGAACACCAGCTGGACCTGGTTGTAGATCTCCTCGAAACCGGACAACACCTCCGAGGAGACCGGGACGAGCTTCCGGTAGACGCCGATCGTCTCCATGCCCTTCATGAACTCAACGTCGAGGAGGGTCTTCGGCGTCGCTGGGTCTGCCATGAGCGCCTCATAGAGGGCGAGGGGATCGAGGGACCACGCGACGATGGACTCCAGCTCCTCCGGCGACAGCAGGTCCGACTTCGAAAGGATGTTCACGAACGGGAGGACGTGGCGGAACTGCGCGGTCGCACTCAGGAGCACGCTGGAGATCAGGCCGCTCGGCGTCTTGACGAGGGCGGGATCGTTCAGGTAGGCGAGAGCGCTGTCCTCCCGCCCGAACGCGTCGATAAGGACCCGAGCCGATTCGCGGAACGTGAACAGCTCCATCTGTCCCGGGGTGTCGATCAGGAAATAGTTCGTGTTGATCGGTTCCATCACGTCCCGGATCTCCCCCGCGTTCATCGCGAGGAGGTCCGCCGCGAGGACCTGCGCGCCGTTCGGGCCGAGCCCGTGCTCGTCCATGACGTCGGAGAGTCGGATCCAATCGCGCACATCGACATCGATGTCGTAGGGGACCCGCTCCGCGCCAGGATCAAGATTCACCGTCACCGTGTCGAGCCCCTGGGAGGCCATCCACTCGTGGAACGCCCGGACCATCGTGGACTTCCCGCATCCGGCGGTCCCGATGAAGTAGAGGTTCCGCGCCATGACCGGGCCCGGCGACGCCCGTCCATTGGATAAAGGCTCCCCATGAAGGGCTACTCGCGATCTTCCTCCAAAGGTTCCTCTCCGCGGAAGATCTGGACGGCGGAGACGATGATCCCGATTCCCAGGAGAATGTTCACAACTAGGGCTCCTCCGAACCACACTTGGCCCTAGGTCGAGAGAAACGGGCCCGAAGGGATTCGAACCCTTGACCTATCGGTCTCTCTCGATTCGCACCTGTTCGCGAGTCGCTAAGAGCCGATCGCTCTACCTAACTAAGCTACGGGCCCAGTGCCGGTCTCCCGTCGCCATCCTTGTCCTGGAAGGATAGATTCGCGTTCCCCGAGGCGGTCAGTGGAACGATCTCGGCGAGCTTCGTCGACTGGCGGTGATACGTCGCGTTGTACTCGGAGAGGGGGCGGACCAGCGTCACGATGGAAATGATCACGTGAGTCGTCGAACCCGTGATGTTGTACGTGAACTCAACCCGCGGAAGGACCGGGAGAGGCTCGTACTGGAGCCCGCGCGGGACGAAGACGATCGCGAGCATCGCGAGGAGGATGAGGCCAGACGCGAGGGAGGCGAGCAAGAGTTTTCGAGCGGCCGGAGGGGGGGAGGTGCGCCGCCGAAAGGCGGGCTTCCTCCGCACGAACCGGGGAATCTTCATGGCCCCTCACTCGACGAAGATCGCGGGCCGCCACGGGACCGCCATCGTCGCACGACCCTTCGGGTCCTCGATGTCCCGAGCATCCGCCTCGAAGACCGCGACGCGGGACTTCAGCTCGCCCGATAGGAATGCGCTCGCGCCCGCCAGATACGCCCGCTCGTCGAACGCCGTTGATCGCGCCGCGGCTTCCTCGTGTCCTAGGCGCGCGATGTCGGGCACGATCTTCTTCGCGAGGGCCTGGACCTCGGCGGCCCGATTCCGGAGGTCCGGGTCCTGCATCAGCGACTTCATCGCCGCTCCGATGTCGGGGGACTTCGTCGGGACGAGGGCGGCGAGTTTTGCGTACACCGTGCGAGCCCATCCCGGGGCGGTGTAAAAGATGACGCGCTTGGGCTTCAACCCGGTGACCTTCAGGATCTCCCGCGCGTCGTCGATCGCGGTGCGGAGGTATCGCTCGGCGGCCTCCTCGGACTCGTCGATCTCCGCTGGCTTTGCCTCCGGGTAGGGCGCCGAGGACACGAACCCCCGCCCCTTCCGCCGCGCCCAAATCTCTTCCGCGATGTGCGGCGTGAACGGCGCGAGGATTTTCGTCTGGACTTCGATGAACACTGGATTGCGCGATTGATCGCGGACATGAACCATCGGTCAATCGGCAGTGTCTTCGTGCGTGTCCGGGCCCGGGATGTGGCGAACCGGTGCCAGTCCTGCAGCCGCCCCTGGATGGACTCGACAAAGTCCGTGTCAAAGCTCGGATCATCGAGTCCGTCCCCCGCGTAAGCGAGGCCGATCCGCACAAGGTCAGCGCCGAACGCTTTCATCGCGTCCCGCAGGTACCACACGTTCCCCCTGGACTTCGACATCTTCCGGCCGCCAAGGGCCACGTACCCGACAACCCCCAGCCCCTTCGGCCACTGCGACTCGGGGAAGAGGGCGACGTGGTTGAAGACGCAGAACGTCATGTGGTTCTGGACGAGGTCCTTCCCTGTGTGCCGGAGGTCCAGCGGGTACCAGTACTCGAACTCCCTCCGCAATCCCTCGACGGTCGCCTTTGTCGTCCTCACTCGTTTCGCGATCGCCTGGGCGTCACCGATCCCGCGAAAGACGTAGTCGAAGAACTCATCGTCGAGCCGCTGGGCCCACGGAACCTGCGACCGGAGCGTCCCGCCCTGGAGGGCATGGGCGATCGTGTAGTATGCCATGTACACGGTGGAATCGGACAGAGACTCGATGACCCAGTGATCGTCCCACGGGAGCTTGGTGCCGAGGCCCTTGTGATGCGTGCAGGGCCAGTCGTTCAGCCAGTCAATCGTGTGGTGGAACTGCTTGCGTACCGCCTCGGGGTACAGCGTGATCCCGTCGAGGGCTCGATGGGTCCGGGCCTTCCACTCCGGATCGCCATACGCGAGGAACCACTGGTCCTCGACGATCTTCACAATCGCGCGCGTCGTGCAACGGCAGATGACCTCCCCGCTCGGCTCCCATAGCACGTCAGCCTGTCCGTTTTCGTGGAGCTGTCGTTTCACCTCGTCCTTCGCGACCTCGACCCGCATCCCCGCGAACGGGCCGCAGTTCTCGTTCATAACGCCGCCGTAGAACCCGGACCGGTACACCTCCTCCTTCGCGCGTGTGAGGGCCTCTCGCTCCGAAGAATTTTGGATTCCGAGGCGCTCCACGATCTCGACCCCCGGGAGGGGTCCGAACCCTGGGGTCCGGATGATCGGGAGCGGCGAGATCGCACGGACCCGGGCGGCGTCGAGGCCGTAACGGGCCATCGTCGCGTCATCACGTTGAAGCTCCCGCAGGGCGACGTAGTCGTCCGGCGCGTCGGAGGGCACGCTCGTCACGATCCCCGTCCCGCGCGCCTGATCGATGAACTTCGCGGGGAGGATCGGAATCACTTTGTTGATCCCGGGGGCGATCACCTCCGATCGCAAGAGCTCTGACCCCTTGACCCGGCCGACCTCCTCCACTGAGCGACCCTGCTCCCGCAGTTTCGCGACGGCGGACTCATTCAGGATCCAGGTCTCCGTTCCGACGCGCGCTTCCACGTACGAGACCTCAGGGTCGACCCAGAGGTTCGTCTGACCGAAGACGGTCTCCGGCCGGATCGTCGCGGCGACGAGGGCCTTGTCCCCGATGGGGAACTTGAGGAGGGTGAATTCCGCGGGCGTCTCCCCCTCCCCCTCGAGCCGGTCGTGATCCTGGATCGGCGCGAGGTCCAATGGGCACCAGATCACGGGGTGCTTCCCGATGCGGACGTACCCGCCTTCTCGGAGTCGCCGGAACTGCCACTTCACGAACGCGTCGTATGGAGGGTTCAAGTCCGTCGTGATGAACGAGCGACGCCAGTCCACCGCCGCCCCAAGGGCCTTCAGGTCCTCGATCGTCGCGGGCGGGAACACCTCGATCCAATGCAGCGGGTCCGCGAACTTCTTCAGGTCCCGCTCTCGTACGCCCATCTTCCGCAAGATATCGAGCTGGAGGCGGTCCCCTTGAGCGACCCGGCGCGCCGCACCGGAGATCGGCAGCCCCGTGCAGTGGAACGCTTGCGGATGGAGGACATTGTAGCCCGCCATCCTGCGATATCGGCTCTGGAATTCCGCGCGGAGAAACGCGATCCCGAACCCGAGGTGCTGATAGCCCGACATGTACGGGTACGGGACCGTCGAGAACCATTTCTTCGTCCCGGGCTTCGCTCGCGCCTCGAAGAGGCGAGCTCGTGCCCAAGCCCGCTGCCACTTCGCTTCAATCTTCTCGCGGTCGTATCGCGCGCCGGACACGGCGCGCCCATCTCTAGCATCGCGTTAAACCTTTGTCGGTCCGGAGAGAGGAAATCCATTCAACTTTCATAAGCTCGGGACGATAATTATCGTCGCGCGCCCGATTTCGACCCGCTCACGCGGGTCTCAAGGGCGGCGTCATACGTCGTCATATTCTTGACAAAACGATTATATAAGCACCTAAGGGTTACGCCGACCGGAACGTCAACGCACGCTCAGAAACGGTGTGACTCGCGTCATACCGGTCCTGGCGGCGGGGCGGTCGAACGGGATGGACGAGAACGAACGGATCACGCTGCGGCTCGAGCGGGAAAACCTCGAGTTGATCGACCAGTTCCTGGCGAACAACCCGAACTACAGAAACCGCTCGGCGCTGTGCCGGGATGCGGTCCAGTCGTTCATCGAATCCGTGACCCAGGGCGGGAACACCGTCCAGATTCGGGTCCCGAGGTACTACCTCGAGCTGATCGACGCCCTCGTCGCAGACGGCTACTTCCTCAGCCGGGAGCACGCGATCGTTCGCTGCATTGAGGAGTGGTACGACAAGGACCGGGTGAAGGAAATCGGAGAGCACCGGCAGGAGATCGGCAAGGCCACCGGCAAGGTCATGTCCGTCTCCACCGGCGACAAGGACGGGGTGATCCCGCCCTGAGCGTGCGCTGGCGTGACGGCCAGGGGATTCGACCCGAAGGGGCAATTCACGAAAATGGGATGCGTGGGATGCCTGTCAGAAGGGATGGGATGCACACCTTCGTCGCGGCCGGGTCCTCTGGCCTCCATCGATCCCCGGGAGGGGACCGAGTTCGCGGAGGCCACAGAGCATGATACCGAATGACAACGTGAGCGACGTGATCAGCGCCCTTTTCGACGAGGCCGTCGACCCCCGCATCACCGTCGTGGGTGTGGGCGGAGCCGGCGGAAACGTCGTGGGCGCCCTGTACGCCAGCGATCTGAACGGCGTCGAGACCGTGGCGGTGAACACGGACCCGGCCGGGCTCACGAAAACGGAGGCCGACGTGAAGATCCTCTTGAAGCCCACGGACGCGGAGGACCCTGTGGAGGCGGCAGAGGAAGCGGCGGAGAACGCGTCCGATGCCCTCCAGGATTCCCTGTCCACGGACATCGTGTTCGTCGTCGCGGGGCTCGGCGGGGCCGCAGGGACGGGTGCTGCGCCGGTTGTCGCCGAGGCCTCCAAGGCCCTCGGAGCGGTCACGGTGAGCATTGCAATCCTCCCCTTTTCCATCGAAGGACGGGATGCCCGGGCCCAGGTCGGACTCGAGCGCCTTCGAGAGGCCTGTGACTCCGTGATTGTCGTGGACAACAACTCCCTCGCGCGATTCGATGGGCTGACGGTCCGCGAGGCCTTCGGACTCGTGAACCGCATGGTCCAGGCCGTGATCCAGGGCGTCCTCGATCACCTGGCGAAGTCGTTCATGACGACGGTGACCGAAGAGGTCGAGAGCGTCACGCGGGAGATCGAAGACGAGCCCGCTCCCGTGGAGGTCCACGTGACAGCGCCCCACGCGACGGTCCAGGCTGCGTGGGAGACGCAGCCGGTCTCGTTCGACGAACGCGGCTTCATTGGATACCGATAAACCTCCTCCCCCAACCACACGCTTGCCCCCGTCAAGGGGGCAAGCCCCTTTCTTTCCGACGGGGATGTGAGGGCGGGCGTTTCGCATTGTGCGATTCGTGGAGCCCTGCCCCATACAGAGTCGATTTCCTTCCTGAACGAACCTTTATGATAAGCGCTCGGGTATCGACGCGGGGTCCACCAGTTCATGGCGCGGGACGTGCAAAGCGAGAGGCCCGCGAACTCGTTTCGCCTTGAGAAGGTCGGGGTTCGCGGGGTGATGAAGCCCGTCCAGGTCTCCCGCACGGGACACACGGTCACGCTGCCGACGACGTTCGACGTCTTCGTTGACGTGCCCGCGAGCCAGAGGGGCTCGCACCTGTCGCGCCACCTCGAGGTGATCGGAGAGATCGTCGACGCGTCCGTGCGCTCGAACGTCCCCAGCCTCGAGGACCTCGCAGGAACGATCGCGACCACCCTCCTGAAGCGACACGAGACGGCGACGCAATCGGAGGTGTGGGCCCGAGCGGACTACTTCCTCGAGCGGACGTCCCCTTGGGGACGGAAGAGCCTCGAGCCGTACCGCCTCGTCGCCAAGGCGACCGCGGACCGAGGACGCTCCATGCAGACGCACCGGGCCGTCGGCGTCGAGGTCGTCGGGATGACCGCCTGCCCTTGCGCGATGGAAACGATACGCGACGGACTCGGGTCGACCGCCGCTCCGAGAGGCGTTCCGGACGGACTCCCGCTGATCACCCATAACCAACGGAATCGGACGACCGTGATGCTCGATGTTCCCGAGGGGCACGAGGTCGAGGCGGACGACCTCATCGAGATCGTCGAGTCCTCCCTCAGCTCGCCGACGTACGAACTCCTCAAGCGGCCCGAGGAGGGGAAGCTCGTGGAGGCCGCGCATCGGAAGCCTCGGTTCGTCGAGGATGTCGTGCGCGAGGTCCTCGCGAGGATCCTGAAGCGCTACTCGGATCTGCCGGACCCCGCCCTCGTCAGCGTGAAGAGCGAGAGCGACGAGTCGATTCACAAGCACAACGCGTACGCCGAGCGGACGACGACCCTGGGCGAGCTCCGCCGGTGAGCGGATGATCCCGGCGCTCTGCCACGTGTGCGGCGCCCCCGCGGTCCTGTCGTGCTCGATGTGCGGGCGACCGGTGTGTGAGCGGGACGTGGAGCGGTTCTCGCGGATGTGCGTCGCGTGCTTGTCTCCGCGGCGCGGTGCAAAGACCTAAGACGCCGTGAGGGCCTTCGCGGGCCCGACGTGGCCGCGTTTCCCCTGTGCGCGGTGTGCCCGCAGGCGGGATTCTTTGCATGTAGCTCCTGCGGGAAGCCTGTGTGCGATCGTCATTACAATCCAAAGACAGGACTCTGCGCCATGTGCGAGGGGGGCCGCCTCGTCGAGCTTCCGCCCTTGTGATCGAACGCCCGTCGGCATTCCTCCATCAATGAACGCCGAACGTCGCACCCCACGGAACGTCGCATCCGCGATACTGTTATCCGCAGCTATCGCGGTGCGATATCGTGCATTCGAGCGAACCTCAAAGCCCGCCGCGGACCGTCAATCGCTGGACTCTCGAGCCCATCGCGATTCTCCTTCCGTTCCTCAGCGTGGCGCTCTCCGCCGTAATCTACACGATGGTCGCGAATCCTGGGAGCCCGTACTCCACGGCCATTGCCATCGCCCTCGTGTTGTTCTTGATGATCGTCATCGTCGTGCCTACAATCGCCGCCGTCCGGAGAGGCCGGTGATCGTGCCGCAGGCGGACCATGTCATTTGGGAGGAGGGGGTCGTATTCACTGGAGGAGCCGCTTCGCCTCATCCTTGGAGAGCGCGATCGCCTTCAGTGCGTACAACAGGGCCTTCTGCGCAATCATGTCCCGCGTCTTGTCGTCGAGGAACTGCTCCATGGCCACAGGGGCCTTGGCTCGGTAGTTGACGGCGAACTCGGACCAGTAGTACCCCGCGTTTTCCGCGTCGGTCTCGGCGGCCTTGTTGTAGTATTGCTCCGCCTCGTTGAACCGGCCCATGTCCATCGAGAAGCTCGCGAGGGCCTCGAGGAACTGCGGGTGCTCCGGCTCCAGTTCGACCGCCTTCTTGTAGAAGGAGAGGATCTCATCCGGCTCCATGTTTGGGAGCCCCAACGCCGACTCCGCCTTGCCGAACCAGGCGACCGGGTTCTTTACGTCCGCCTTCGCGGCCTTGTCGAAGTGCTTGTAGGCGTCCGCGTAATCAAGAGCGCTCAGGGCGCGCTCTCCCGCTTGGATCTCCTCGTCGGCGCTGGTCATGATGTAGACCCGGGCGGGATTCCGGGAACAAGCCCATAAAGGTTGTCGCGTGATTCTCGTGCGGACCAGGCCTCGTATCCAGGGTCCCATAGCGGGATGCCCGCGTCCCGAACTGCTGAGGCGCTGCGCGAATGCCCCGTAATCAGGACTACTGAAGGGCCCTCCGGTTTCGGAGCCAATCGATGTCGCTGAGGTAGAGCTGCCGGATGTCCGTCAGTCCTTCGATCGCCATCACGGTCCTCTCAAGGCCGAGCCCCCACGCGATCACGGGAGCCCCGAGGCCCAGCGGCTCCGTGACTTCGACACGGAAGACCCCGCTCCCGCCGAGCTCGACCCACCGTCCGTCCGGGAGCATCCCCTCCGGTTCCATGCTCGGCTCCGTGTATGGGAAGTACCCGGGCCGGAACTTCACCCGCTCGAACCCGAGGCGCTTGTAGAACTCCGCGATCGTCCCAAGGAGCATCGAGAGGGACGCGCCATCCTCCATGATCACGCCCTCGATCTGGTGGAACTCCGGGAGGTGCTTCCAGTCGAGCGCGTCCCGCCGGAAGTTCCTCCCGATGATGAACGCTTTTCGCGGCGGCTGCGGGTGGTCCGCAAGATACTTCAGCGTGACCGGTGTCGTGTGGCTCCGGAGCACAGACTTCTCCGCCTCTGCGTCCTGGGGTTGGAACAGCGCGTCGAAGACCCAGAACGCAGGCTGCACCCAGTCACCGGAGATCTCGGTGAACCCCATCCCGATGAAGATCCGGCGGATCTTCTCGACGTACTCCGTGAGGATGTGGACCTTCCCCGGGTGGATCGTCGGCGCGAAGGCCCGCACGTCGTACCCTCGGATCTCGACGGACCGCCACTTGCCGGACGTGATCAGCTCCGGCGTGAGCTGGGCGACCTCCTCCTTCAGCTCCACCCCGCGGGCGAGGACCTTCCGACCGGCGTCGGTCAGTGCGATCTCCCGCCGGACGCCCTCCCGCTCCGAGACGATGTCCCGCCGGGACCGGAGGTCCTTGAGGACCGCCGGATCGATCTCCTCCTCCGCGAGTTCGCCCTTCGAGAGGCGGGTGATCACCTCCTCATCCTTGCTTTTCTCGTTCAGCGCCGCGTCCCCGCGGTCGGTGATCCCGACGAGAGTGCCCTTGGGATCCCGCTCGACGCCCGCCCACCCCTTCTTCCGCATCCATCCTAGGGCGATGGAGAATTCCTGCTCGGACATCTTCGCGCGTTTCCGCAGGGCCTCGAGGTTCGCCTTGCCATGCATCTTCCGGAGCTCGCGGAGGAGCCGGCGCTCGGGCAGCGCCTTCGTCGCCCATTGCCGCTTCGCGAGGGTGTAGCGCCGCTGGACCCGCTCCCGCATCGTCACGAGGCCCTTCGACACGAGCCACGAGGATGCGTTCATCACCTCGACGAGCTCCCTGAACCCGCCCGCCGTGCGGATCTCCTCCGGGCTCGCGGGCGTCCGTTCCCCGAGGGCGAGGAGCACCTTCTTCTCGAGATAGCTCAAGGACTCCGACGGCGAAGTCACGGGGACCGGCACGCAATTCGGGTTCGCGTTAAAGCCTTTGTCGCGGGCCTCCGCGCATCACGTGACCGAACCAAGCTCGGTTTTGATAATGGGGGGATGGGCTATATATCGAGGAAATCGGGATTCGCACGACTCGTGGGCGGGTCGCGAGGACCCGCCTGGAGGGACCCGCATAGTGACGAGCCTGCCCTTCCCAAGCAACTACTCCATCCTCGTGGCGGGTCCTCCCGGCGTCGGGAAGCTCGAGTTCCTCCTCGGCCTCGCCCACGGTTTCCTCGACGCGGGGGAACGGATCACCTTCGTCACCCTGGACCTCCACCCGGACGAGGTCCGGGCGCGGGCCGCGGCCGCAGGCTTTGAGCTGCCCGCCGCAGAGGGGACATCGTTCGCCTTCGTGGACTGCTACTCCTCGTCCGCCTCCGAGCGGCTCGAGCCCCCCGCGCCCAAGCGCGTGTATCCGGTGTCGAGCTTCAGCAACCTCGAGGGGATCGGGATGGCGATCTCAAAGGCGGCCCACGACCTGAAGCCGCCCGTCCGGGTCCTCTTCTACACGGTGTCGACCCTGTTCCTGCACAACTCCCCGCAGGCGATCGCGAAGTTCATCCAGATCATCACGAGCCGGGTGAAGACGAACATCGGGTTCATCGCGTACGCGATGCACGATGGCGTCCACGACGCGCACACGACCGCCCTCCTGCGGTCGTTGGTGGACGGGGTCGTCGAGATTCGGTTCACGGAGGACCTCGCACGGGAGGTCCGAGCGCACCACATGCGCGGGATTGCGGTGGGGCACGCGTGGACTCGCGTCGCGAGCGCGGCGAAGGTGTTCGATACCGCGGCGGGGGGTGGGTTCCCTGCCTGACCCGAGGCTCTCCGTCGTGGAAGGTCGAGTGGCCACCGGGATCCCTGTCATCGACCAGCGGCTGGGGGGCGGATTCCGCCGCCCGTCGACGCTCCTCTTCTTCTCCGAGATTCCGAGCGAGAAGCGGCTGTTCGCCGAGCACTTCACCGTCACGGGGCTCCGTACCGGGGAGACGTGTCTGTACGTGGATTTCTTCCGGGCCCCACAGCTCGCGCGGCGGGAGCTGAGCACGTTCGGGCCGATCCCTCAGGACCGCCTCGTCTTCGTCGACGCGACGTCGACGCAGCTCCTCCTCCCGACAGAGGAGAAGTACCGAATCACGAACATCGAGGACCTTGACCACATCGTGCGCATCATCAAGCAGGCGATCGCTCAGAGTCGCCCGGCGCGGGTCGTCATCGACTCCATGGAATTCCTCGCGGACCGGTTCGACAAGAGGCTCGTGATGCGCTATTGGCGCGAGCTGATCGAAGTGGCCAAGGAGGTTGGGAGCGCGGTCTGCTTCATGTTCATCAACTGGACGTACGGCGAGGCCGAGGTCCAGGAGGTCATGACGATGTGCGACTACGTCGTGGAGTTCCACACGACGATGAAGGGCGGAATCCTCCGGAACACCCTCCGAGTGACGGAGACGGGTGAGGGGGGACTGCGGACCTCTTGGGTCCCGTACACGTTCCGGGAGCTCGTCGGCCTGACCGTGTACTTCCCGCGGATCCTCGTCACCGGGCCGTTCAGCGCGGGGAAGTCGACCGTCGTGAAGGCCCTGTCGAAGACGTCCGTGAGCGTGGACCGGCTCGGAACCACGGTGTCGTTCGACTATGGCAACGTGGACCTCATGGGCCTGGAGGCGGAGTTGCTCGGGACGCCGGGCCAGGAACGGTTCGAGTTCATCTTCCGCATCTTCGCGCGGGAGGTCAGCGGCCTCCTCCTCGTGATTGACGCCACACGGCGGGAGGAACTGCCGCGGGCCCGGCAGATGCTGGACCTCGTTGAGCAGAGCGTGCCGTACGTGATCCTCGCAAACAAGTCTGACCTTCCGGGGGCCATGGGCGAGGGCGAGATCCGGCAGGGGATGAATCTGTCCAAGTCCGATCCCATCGTGTTCACCGTCGCGACGGAGGCGAAGGGCGTCCGTGAGGCCCTCCAGATCCTCGCGGAAATCATCGTGGGGGGACGGTGAGATGGCGGATGTCTGGTCCGACCTCGACCGGGTGATCAAGGGTCTCGCCACGGTCTCGGACATCAAGGCCGCCGCGATCGTCCGCCGAGACGGCCTCATCATCACCCACAATCTGCCCGAAGGCGTAGACCCCAAGATTGCCGCTGCGATGACCGCCGCGATCGTCGGTACGTCCGAGATGGCGACGGCTCAGCTCGGGCAGGGCCGTTTCTCCCAAGCGCTCATCGAGTCGGACGAGGGCAAGCTGGTGTCCACGGGAGCCGGGGACGAGGCCCTCGTGATCGCGCTCGCCTACCGAGACGCGAACCTCGGCATGGTCCTGATGGCCCTCGATCGAGCGTCGCGCAAGGTGGACGAGATCCTCCGTCGCGCGCAGGGGCGGTGAAACGGGATGGAACTCACCAGGGTGAAGAGCCGGATCGACGGATTCGAGGACGTCCTCGGTGGCGGGGTGCCCGCGGGGTCCGTCGTCCTTCTGACCGGGCTGCCGGGGACGATGAAGTCCTCCCTTGCGTACGCGATGCTGCTGAACAACGCGAAGGAGAACAGCGCGAAGTGCCTGTACGTGTCCCTCGAGCAGACGAAGCCTTCCCTGGAGAACCAGATGGAGGCGATGGGATTCGACATGGAAGCCGGGCGGCGCTCGGTTCCGATTCTGGACGTCGGGTCGATCCACCGCGGTCTCGGCCGCTCGGCGACGAAGCCCTGGATGGACTTCCTCCGGCGGACAATCGAGACGAAGAAGAAGATCGATGGGATCGACCTGATTGCGATCGACTCTCTGGACGCCCTCGAGGTCCTTGCGCGATTCGCGGACCGAAGGTCGGAGCTGTTCCATTTCTTCCAATGGCTTCGGGATCTGGGCGCGACGGCGTTCGTCCTGACGGAGACCCCCCCGGAGCCCACGTACGCGATCCTCGACGCGTCCCAGCCGCGCGATGACGCGGGATACCTGGCGGATGGGATCGTCCACCTCAAGCTCCATGCGCTCTCCGATGTGGTGATGCAGCGCCGGGTCCGGGTCGTCAAGCTGAGGGGGTCGAACCACAAGACCGGCTTCTACGCCCTGCTCTTCGATGCGGGCCGATTCTCCGTGACCCCCGCGATGAGTGCGTAGGTGGTCCATGAAGTCGTCAACCGT
>VBML01000042.1 GCA_005878915.1 Methanobacteriota archaeon
CGATGCGGGGCCCTTGGTTACGAATTCATAAATCAGCGCCCTCCCACCGGGCTTCACTACTCTTACGATCTCCGCAAGCCCCTGTTCAGGATTACCCCAGTCCTTGATGCTTGCACTGGAGACCACCATCGTCGCCCCTTCATCACGAATCGGGAGGTTGGAGGACGCACCCTGGACGACTTCGAGTCCGAATTCCGTCCTAGCAAAGGCAAGCATCCGACGGTCGATGTCGACGCCCACCATACGCACGTTCTTCATCAGGGAATCCATGTGAGGTTTGAGAAGGCCGGGGCCACACCCGACATCGACAACCCAGCCGGTCCTCATCATTGAAGCGACCCGGTTCGCGATTCGGGCGTGAAGCTCCGCGCGCAGTCGAGACCGCCTGACACGCCAGACGTAGAAGCGAAAGTCCGAAATCAGAAGATCCCGTTGACGTTCGCCGATGCTCGCGGCAGGCTTACCGCTGGGACTACGTTTGGGAAACTTGCCCCACATGGCTCCCGGGCGCATGGCTACCCCTTGCTGGCGATGTAGATGGGGAATGAGGCGAGCTCCATCCCGAGGACGAAGGACTTGACCCGGCGGACGAACTGAAACCGGAAGCCGTAGTCCGGATCGTACCGCGTGACCTGCGAGAAACGCCGACGGAGATCGGCCTCTAGCGTTGAAGCTACGAAGTGGCGGTGACGATCTACAAGACGGCCTTGGCCCCCCTCCCTGATGAGCCGATCTCTAAAGTCATGGGACGCACGGACCGCGCTCTCAGAGTCGACATGGACCGGGTCGTTCATAGTGAAGAATACCCCATCGCGACGGAGCACACGCGCCGCCTCGGCGATCACGGGTCCAACGTCTGCAATATAGTGGAGGGAAGCGTTGCAAATCGCGACATCAACACAATCATCCCGGAGCGGCCATCTCTCGAGCGCCCCGATCGCCCGGTCGAACACCTGCTCGCCCTTCGGAGTGTCTGCGGCACCGAGCCCGACCTCGGTATCTGACGAGAGATCCACGGCGTAACATCGGAAGCCCCTCTCCGACAGGCGGCGAGAGAGCCATCCGGTCCCTGCGCCCACGTCGACAATCCGGCGTCCACTCGCTGGACCCAAGAGTCGGACGAGCGCCTCGAGGCTCCGTGCCTTCTGGGCCCAGGTAGCACCGGCTACATATGGCAAGTCCGCGACGCGATCTCGTGGGGGGGCGTACCGGTCTCGCTTCCACGCGGACGCATGAGACTCGGCGTCCTGGAGCAGGGGCTCCTCTTCGGGTCGGAGGAGGACAGGAAGGCCCCCAGCTGTTCGGAACACTCGGTCCTCGTCAGAGCAACGTAGCCCATTGACGGTCTCCTCGAGTGTGGACCCGCACACGGGGCACGCCCACACCTCAAGATCCATTCGTCCGCAGATTCCAGCGTCCCACTAAAGAAGTATGCCCGGAATTCAGAGGACACGGGTCCGGCGAATCTTCAGATCGGGTCCTATGGAGACGATTGACCCCTTGACCACGGGGTCGTCCTTCATCCCGAGAATCGGCTGCGAGCACGCGAGCATCATCTCCCCGAAGTCATCGTAGTACAGCGTGTAATAGTCCGAGTCGTTCTCGTAATCCCGAAACGCGTGAAGCCACTCCCCGTCCGTCAGGAGGAAGTTGAGGGCGGAGTAGCCCCCGTACTCCCGCCGCACGGCCTCGACCGTCGCCTTCGTCGCACCTGCGACCTCCTCCGGTCCCTCGCCATCGAGGTTCGACAGGAGCACTCGAAACGCGACTTGCGAGTCGATCCTGCCGTCCTCTTCCCGCCACGGGCAGTCGTTCAACCCGCCATTGTGAGCGAAGGCCCACGTACGTCCGCCCTTCGCGTCGACAAACGGGTGAGACCACTCGGGGCCGATCGGCGTGCCCGGGGAGGCCCTCCTGATGTGGCCAATGACGACGAGCCTCTCGCCCGCCTTTCGATCGATGTTCGTCTTCGCGACCTTCCATGCGGCCTGGAAATATCGTGGGTCGGCCTGCGCGGATCCGACGCCGCGGATGTGATCGCGGAGCGTTCCGTTGTGGAAGCATGCGATTCCCCAACTGTCTCGGTGCCCCCTCTCGTCCGCGCCACCGCGAGGAGTGTTCCCCATGACGTCAAGATCGGCGAACTCCTCGAAGAGGTCGTAGTACACGGGGCCAAGGCTCACAGCACCAAAAAGCCGGCACATCGTGTCCGAGAAGACGGCCGGCTCTACTTCAACGTGACGACCGCCCTGTTCCCTTCAACAGGTGCTCGTCACCAATCTGAGCACGCGCGCTTCAGAAATCCACAATCCGCTTCTGCCCCGGGCCGGGCGCATGGATCGCCTTGAAGTCCACAGGGGAAAGCCCCGCCAAACCGCGACCGGTCTCCGATGAACCTCATGTAGATGAAGTCCGTCGTCGCGATCGCGGGCGGCTCCGTGTACTGCACCTCGGACCACGCCATCGCCACCTCGAGCTTCCGGAGTTCTCGATACACAGTCTCATTGAACCAGGAGCCGTGACGGAACTCGACGGCGTAACGGAAGTCCCTCGGGAGGTCCTTGAGGAAATCGAACAGCTCTTCCTCCCCGCGAATCATCGTGTACGACGGGGCGAGCTGGACGAGGAGGACTGGGACCTTCTGCCGCAAGGCCCCCATCGCCCGGAGAAATCGATCCAGCGGCTCCTTCGCCTGACGAAATTCCCGCTCATGGGTCACGATTTTCGGGAACTTCGCGGTGAACGTGAACCCGTCCGGCACGAGCCGGCTCCACTCCTGCGTCATCTCCGGCGTCGGGATCCGGTAGAAGCTGGAGTCGACCTCGAGGAGGTCGAAGACCTTCCCGTACATCTCCAGGAACTCTTCCTGCGTCGCCCGCCGGGGATAGAACGGGCCGACCCACTCGGGATACGAGTAGCCGACGCAACCCGTCTTCAGTTCCACGGGGCCCGCAATGGCCTCCGGGATAAATGGAGCTTGTTTGCGTAGGGCTTGGTTGGGCCTACGGAGCTGCGCCGACGGCCGCAAGAAGTCCGCCGCGTCGCTGGGTCGCAGGCCCCCGGGGCTGCGCGACGAGCGGGAGGTCCAAGACCGACGCACGGAGCTGCCAACTGTCCGTCTCGATGACGACTCGGGTTCCCGGCTCGTCGCTCGGTCGACGAACGTATCCCATCGCGATGACGTACCGGAGGGTCGGAGAGTATGCGGCGCTCGTTGCCTCCCCGACTGCCTTGCCGTCGAGGAGCACCGAATCTCCCCGCGTCGGAACCGTGTCGCCCTCCACGCGGAACCCCACGAGGTGGCGGTTCATGTGCCCTTGGTACGTCGCGCGGGCGATCACCTCCTGACCCTCGTAACAGCCCTTCGTGTAGCTGATCGCGGATTCCATTCGCGTCTCCAGCGCGATCGTGCTTTCGTCCATGTCGACGCCGACGAGCGGGCGGCCCGCCTCGATCCGGAGCGTGTTCCACGCCTCCCGGCCGATCGGGGTCGCGCCTCCAACGGTCGAGCCTCCGAAGGCGGTGAGGGTCCGCCATACACCGTCCAGAGGATCGGAGTCGGAGATGAACCGGAACGCGGGGAGCCGGAGGAAGTCCGTGCTCGCGACGATCATCGATCGTGTGCGGTTCATGGGGGTGGAGAGGAACTCTCCGAACCTGGGTGGCCGGCCGTCGCCGAGGACCCGCCGCAGGAGAAACGGGGCGGAGGGCCCGTGGAGGGCGATGTCCGCCGCGCCGATGAGCGGTTCCACCGTGACGTCGTCGCTGATCAGATGCTTTCGGATGTGGTCGAGGACACGGTCCGATTCGTCCGCCAGCAAGTCGAGGAGGAATGCGTTCTCCAGCGCGAACACGGTCGCGTCCCCTACGACCTTGCCCTTCGGGTTCAGGAACAGAGCGTACGTCCATTCGCCGGGTTTGAGCCCCGCGATGTCCTGGGTCACGAGGCCGTTCAGAAACGACACGCGATCGGGACCGGACAGCCGGACCTTCACCCGGTCGGACTGGTCGATCAGACCCGCCGTGGAGCGCGCGGCACCGACCTCCTCGTCGAGGCCCGTGTAGCTCAGCGGCACGTTCCACCCCGCCCGCTCCGCCAAGAGCGCGCCACTCATTTCGTGCAACGACCGGAGGGGGAGCTCTCGCATCTCGATGTCCCAAGAGGGGCCGCGGATAATAGCCTTGTGTCCGGAAACTTAAAGCCCGTTCTTCGGATGGCACGACCGCGATGAGCCCTGGGGTGCGTGAGGCCGCCCTTTCCTCGAAGGCGCCGAATATGATGCGAAAGCCGCGGACCCTCCACTGTCCGTATTGCGACGGGAAGGTCCTCTTCACCCGCAACGAGGAACACCTCGACGAGAAGAACTGCCCGCATTGCGGGATGAAGGTTGTCCGTCGAGAGTGGAGCCAGACGGAGATCGCCAAGACGCCCGCGAGGCCCGCCTAGGCCTCCAGTGGCGAGTTGCAGGCGATGCACGTCACCCACCGCTCGCCGATGGCGGATCCGCACTCCGGGCACTCCCCGTCCGTCGCGGTCTCCTCCGCCTTCACGATCACGAGCTCGCCACGGGCGAGGACGTCCCAGTTCGGGGACTTCACGAGCATGAAGGCGTAGTCCTCGGACCACGTCTCGAGCTCGATGAAACGGAGGCCGCGGTCGCGGATCATCGTGTTGATCTCGTTGAACACCTCGCGGGGGTTATGGAAGTGGAGCACGACCTTCTCGTTGCCGAGCGTGAACGTGGCTTCGCGGAGACCTTGCGCCTCGTCTACGGAGATCTCGTCCGTGGCGGACACCTGCATCCCGAAGCTCGAGAGCCGCTGGTTCGCCTCGTATAGGAGGTTCCCGAGGTCGAACTTCTCCGGGACGGTGAAGCCGAGCCACGACACGACGAAGCCCGTGACGATTGACTGGGGATTCTCTTTCATCTTCCGTTCGAAGTCCTCGAGAGACCCGAACTTCGCGGCGATCCGCTTCTTGAAGACCTCCCGGGTCGCCTCCACCGCCAGGCCGAACTCGACGAGGGCCCGATGGACCTCGGTCACGATCTCCTCCGGCGTCCGCTTCGGCACGGGAACGACCTTTGCCGTGGGAGCCGCAGGTTTCGTTGCGGGCTTGACGGCCGGTTTGACTGGCGTCGCTGCGGGGGCTTTTGAGGCGGGCTTGAGCTCGGGTTTGGCTTCGGGCTTGACTTCAGGCTTTGCAGGGGGGGCCGGCTCGGGCTTCTTCTCATCTTTCTTCCAAAACTTGAAGGGCATGCCCGGGCCGTCGTAGCGGGGGGCGGATTATAAGGTTTACCGCGGACCCCTGAAATGACCGAGATACCAGAGGGCGCGTGTCCTGGGATTGGGGGGTCCGTCGACGAGCGACATCGGTTCCACTCCGTCGAACCACGTATGCGGAACCGACGCCGGCCGCCGACTCACGACTTCTCGCCCGGGCCCTCGGGCTTCTCCTCCGTCAAGCGCTTCCGCCCGCGTCTCCGGAGCGCGTACACAGCGGTCCCGAGGACAACCAGGAGGACGGCGACGAGGATCACCCCGGGCACGGCCCAGGCCAGCAACGGTGAGGTCCTCGTCAGTGTGATGTCCTTCGTCGCAGTGTCGCCGGCGGCGACTGTGACGGTCTCGATCTTCGGGTCAAAGCCACCCATCTCGACGCGCACGGTGTACGTGCCCGGGGCCACATCTGGGAAGGAATAGACGCCCGTCGCGTTCGTTGTCATGCTTGCGACCTCCGTGGATCCGCTGAGCAAGCGGACATTGGCGCTCCGCAGAGGAGCGCCGGATTCGTCCCTCACCGTCCCCCGGATCGTCGCCGTTGTCGGGGTCACGGTCACCTGCAACTCATCCGTGGCGGTCAGCCCGGAAGGGTCTCGGACGGCCAAGGTCACCGTGAAGGTGCCCGGGCGGTCGAAGCGATGCGTCGGCGACGCACCGTACAGGCTGATCACTCCGTTGTCCGTAAACGTCCATGTGTAGTTCGCGATGCGGTCGTTGTCCGAGGAGCCAGAACCGTCGAATGTCACGACGGTGTGCTGCGCCGCAGTTATGTCGGGACCCGCGTTCACAGTCGGTCGCGTCGTGTCCCGTGAGACGAGCGAGCCTAAGGCGGTCGCCGTGTTCCCTGCGATGTCCAGTGCAGTGACCTGGAAGGTGGCCGTCCCCACGGTCGCCGGTGAGAAGAGGTATTCGTACGTATCCCCGGTCGTCTGGGACATCGTGAAGTTTCCCACAGAGATGCCGCTCGCATCGCGGACCTCGACGTTCACAGCGCCCACACCGTGGTCGTCCGTCACGCTCGCGTCGATTGCCGTGGGCTGATGGATCTCGACGGGGTTCGGAGTTGCCGTAACTAGGGTAATCGTTGGCGGCGCCGAATCGGTTGCGTTCGCGACGAGGGTGATCCAGGCTGACTCCACCCCGGGGCTCGGGGCGGGTCCAGGGTCGACCGAGGCGATGCGGCCACCCACGCCCGTGACGACGACGGATGGAGCGGAGGTGAACGAGGCGAGGGCGTAGAAGGGAGGGAGCTGTACGACGTAGGCATAGTTAGCAAAACCAGTGTCGTAGGTCACATTCAGAGCAACGGAACGCGAGCTGGATGGACCGAGGGTGGACGCGTAAGAAGCGTTTTGCTCGAACCGTGGCGCAAGCGGCTCGTCGACGGGCCCCTCGAGGTTCGGGTAGGCGACGGAATCGGAGCCCGACACGATGTCATATGCCGTCCCGTCGACTACGAGCGCCTCCCGGGTGTCGTTCGCCGTGGGCGGAACGGACCCGAGGTACGGCTGCAGGCGGTTCCATTCGTCCAACGTCAGCGTCTGGTCGCGATTCCCGACCTCCCAGTCGAACGTCAAGCGGAACGTAGCGTTATCTGCCACGCCCACATTCACGACACGCTCCTCCACGTTCTTCCAAGACGCAAATGTCACGCTCGTCGTTACGGGGTCCGCGGCGGTGGCGGAGAGATACAGGTACGGCACGAAGTTCGGGCCAGCCACCAGGGTAATCCGCTGGAGCTGCGCCTGCCGGTCCACATCGTCGAACGTGAAGATCCAGTTCCCCGGGTACAGGCCGAACGAGTAAAACCCGAATGCGTCCGCCTCACTGGAGATTAGGACGTCATCCCGATAGTTGTAGGCGTTCACAAGGGCGAACGGAATCGGATTCGACGACTCGTCGAGGACCCCACCAAAGGCGGTCGCCGTCGGCGGCTGGAACTGGCTGGCGGAATAGCTGCCCGTCGTATAGGTGCCTTGGTCCGTGATCTCGGAACGGCCGGAGGAAAGGCCGAAGACGTACAAGTCCACCGGGTACGGGCCATTCAATCCCGACGCTTGAATGGAGACGCCAGGGAAGAAGAGGGACACTGTACGCAAGCCCGGGTTCAACGCCGCGACCCGGTAGGAGTTGGCGACCGTGGAGGAGCGGGCGGGGTCCCACAACTGGCCTGCCACCGTATAGATTCCGGCCTGCGACACATTCAAGCGGACGTCGACCCTCAGGACGTCATAGAGCCCGTCCGGCGGCGTGTCGCGGTCCTCAGAGGCGTCCGAGTGGGGCGGCGCGAGTGTGGCGGGAGGCCGCTGGAACTGAGCCGGGCTGTACGCCTGAGTCGTGTGCTGGTTCCAATCGTTCAGGTTGAACGCGTCATCGTACAGCGCGAGGTTGACCTGGTACGGCCCGGCCATTCCTGAATTCCGGATTAGAAAGCCGACGAAGTCAATCGGAATCACCGTGGGTCCGCTGATCGTTCGGAATGCGAACGCGGAATCAACATAGGTCGTGTTCGTCCCGTCGTAGAGATCCGCGTAGAGCCGGAAGCTTCCAGGGACGGACGTCCCAACGTGGACATCGACGCGCAACAGGTTGAACAATCCGTCGCCGTCCGTGTCGACCCCTCGGTCCGCGTGTGGCGGAACGAACCGCCCCTGGCTCTGCCCGGACGCCAATGGAACCGCGATCACGATTGCCAGCGCGCACACCAGCGCGTAGAACATGCTAAGAACGGACGAAGTCCGCATCCCCGCCTACCCCCGACACCGAGCAGTCCTCGACCCCTATAAGGCTTGCTGCTGACCTCGACCCAGACCGGGTCGCCGCAGGGCGGATTTCAAGGGCGATGCCGCCGACCAGCGATCCGGAATGCGTCGGAGTCGAACGATGTCCGGTCCTCGCTCTTCAGTACCATGGCCGTTCGTGTTCCCCTTGGGATTTCCGCGGCTCACATGGTGATCGTAGCGCAGGGATTAGCGGACCGCCTCCCCCAGCGCCTGCGACATCTTCTGCACGTCCGCGAGGTGCTTGTTCGCCTGCGTAAAGGGATGCGTGGGGCAGGATTTGAACCTGCGAACCTCTACAGGACAGCGACCTCAACGCTGCGCCGTTGACCATGCTTGGCAACCCACGCGCCGCGCGACCATTGCGGTCCCCGATATAAAATCTTAGAGGAGCGGGAAGGTTTCGAGTGGAATGCGGTCCGCCCGAAAGACCGCCGGCCACAGGGGAGTCGTGGGCGAAATCCTGGCCGACATTACCACAGCCCAGGTTGCGGTCGGAAGCGGCACTCGCCAGATAGGAAGAGCGCCCAGGGCAGGATTCGAACCTGCGCTCCCTTGCGGGAAGCGGTTTTCAAGACCGCCGCGATACCGGGCTTCGCGACCTGGGCTCCGAGTTTCATCGTGGCGGTTCGCTAAAAGGTTTCCCGCCTTCACAGGAGCGGTGCGATGTCAATCTCGAACGCGCCGATCGGATGCCCGAGCTCGTACGCCTCGATGATCCGGGGATGGACCTCCCCGAACAGGCCAATCCGGGTCCCGTCCAGGAGGACCCCCGCGCACCGCCCGCGGATGTAGTTCCCGTCTGCCGTGGGCTCCACCTCGCCCGACTTCCCGACATCCCGCAGG
>VBML01000043.1 GCA_005878915.1 Methanobacteriota archaeon
GTCCCGCTGCAGATAAGGTTCGCGAGCTAGACCTCGGAGGGAACCTCGAACCGCCATTCCTTCCGCTGCCCTCGGAGGACGTCAAGGCGGTCCAGCGCCGCCTCGCGGTTCATCTGAAGAAACACCTTCGCCACATGTTTGCAGAACTTGCGCGCGACGAGCCTCGAGGACCAATCGTCGCAATCGTGGAGGATCGTCTTCTTGGTGAAGTCGATGACCACCTGGTAGTCCTTCACCCGAGCACGGACCTCGTCCTTCTCGTCTTCGAGCTGAACGTCCGCGTTCGGGATCCTTGCAGCGCGTTCGAGGCGGCCGGCATCGGCGAACGCCTTCAATGCGTCCGAGACCTCCGTGTCCACCGGGGGGACACCGGCGGCCCCGTCAGCAAAGGAATCGAGCGTGACGGCTCGGAACTTCCCACCCGCAACGCGGGTGATCCCCGCTCGGAAGTCCTCGATGTGCCTCTTCATTTCCGATTGTGCGGGCGTGATCGCACCGAGCATCTCGAGAATCTGAAGACCGTTCTCCGGCGCGTACCCGTGGTAATGGTTGTTGAAGAACCCATACACGGGGTCCGATGCCTCCGCAATCTTCTCTACCTTGGGCACCCAGTCCCGCAGCTCCTCCGGAGAGTACTGATAGTCGTACCAGGGGTCTTTGCCCCGCCCGTGCCATCGGATGTACGAAAAATCGGCGGTGAGGTGGACATCTGGCGGGAGAAGGGGCTCGTCCACGATTGTGTAGGCGACGTGAAACTCTCGAAGCAAGTCGTACGCCTCCGGGACGAGCCACGACTTGTTCCGGAACTCGATCGCCCACTTGTACCGGTGTGGGAGGGTCTCGAAGAACCGACGAACAACTCCAGGATCGAAGCGGAGGGAGGGCGGCAATTGGAGGAGGAGGGGGCCCAGCTTCCCTGCGTCGTTCAGCGGGTCCATGAGCTCGCAAAACGCCCGGACGTCCTCCTCCGCCCGCTTCGCCACGTCGATCCGCCGGTCGTGGGTCACGGTCTGCGGGACCTTCGCGGCGAACACGAAGTCCTCCGGGGTGTACCGGAGCCAGCCGAGGACCATCCCTTTCGTCGGCGCCCGATAGAAGCTCGAGTCAATCTCCGCGGTGTTGAAGACCTTCGTGTACGCGGCGAGCTTGCTCTCGCTCGCGGTCTCATAGAAGACCCCGAGCCACTCCTCGTATGACCATCCGGAGGTCCCGAACCGCAGGGTCCCCATGGCACCGAATGGAAAGATCTGGAGGCTCTTAACCCCATGGCGGGGGCCCGCGAAACCTCATAAGCTGGGCGGACCGTCGCCCCCGCGGAGAGAACGCATGGAACCCATGATTCGATGTCCGCGCGACGACACGGAGCTCCGTGGCCGCATCGTTGCTGGCACGATCTTCCCCTTTCGGATCGACGAGTGCACGAAGTGCGGTGGCACCTGGTTCGACCGGGGGGAACTCCGGAAGGTCACGCACGACGCCGAGCTCGAGAAGATCCTGAGGGACTACGCGACGCCCGGGCCGAACCCGATCGCATGCCTCAGGGACCAGGCGCCGATGAATCGCCGGGTCATCGAGGATGTAGAAATCGATGTGTGCGAGACCTGCGGGGGGTTCTGGGTCGACGGCGGTGAGCTCCAGGAGCTTGTCTCGGCCCGTTTCGCTGACCCCCTCCGGCGAAGTTCAATACCCCGGCCTGCCTCGGCGAACCGTGGACGCTTGGATTGGGGCGGGGGGATGGGGGTACTTCCGCGGGCCTACCGGGAATTCCCTCGGTGACTACGCCCGGGGCTTTCGGTTCGTCGAGGTGAACTCGACCTTCTACCGCCATCCTCCCTCCTTGGCGGTGCGACGATGGCGGCGATCCGTCCCCGCGGACTTCCACTTCTCCGTGAAGGGCCATCGCTCGATCACACACACCGCACGATTCCGCGCCGCCAATGCCGCCATGGCGTCGATTGCGAAGGATGCGGCGATAGTCCGAGCCCTTGCCTCCGACATTCTGGTGCTCGAGACTCCGCCTGCAGTGCAATTCGGACCTCCGGAGACCGCCGCGCTGAAGGAGTTCGCCGCGGCCCTCGGAGGCGGAATTCGAATCGCCTTGGAGGCCCGAGCCTACGACGGAAAGCCGCTCCCGAAGGCGCTCGCAAGTACCCTGTTCGACGTCGGGGGAATCGACGTCGTCGACCTATCGAAGGGGGTCACCCCCCGGGTCGAGTCCGACGTCATGTACACCCGATTGTTCGGGCAGGGCGACCACAACGTCTGGGAATTCTCGGATAACGAGCTCCGAGACATCGACGCGTCTGCAACGAGCACGGGATCGAACCGGATGGTCTTCGCGTTCCACGGAGTTCGGATGTACAAGGACGCTGCCAGGTTTGTCGAGTTTCGATCCACCGGGTCGTTTTCGCCCGCAACCCGAGGGCAAGGGACAGTCGCGCTTACCGAGGTCCTGGCCCCCGACGTCCGGTTTCCGGCGACCCGCGCACAGCTCCTGCGGGATCATGGATGGAAGGTCATCGCGGCGGGAGGAGGGCGGAACGTACACGCTAGCGAGCTACTCGCGCGCCTGCCGGAGCGGACGTTCCGTTCCCTGCCCGAAACGTTGGATGCCCTCGCGGTCCCGGCCCCGGGGGCCCAGCCACCGGCTTCGACCAATTTGTAGTAGCACTTGCTACATTAGGCTTATTATCACACCCTATCATGTGGCGGGATAAGGTGAGCTAGGAATGTCGCTGTGCGGCACGGACTACGCTATCGGCGCAGTGCGGAACATGTACGTCGAGTCCCGGTCGTCGGGAACGATGGTCACGATGCCCTCGAAGCTGTCGAAGGGCCTTCCCCGCCGAACCGGGAGCCTGTGCCCGGAGTGCCTGAAGGTCATCCCCGCCACGCTCTACATCGGCGACGGGGCGCTCAAAATGCGAAAGACGTGCAAGGAGCACGGCGAGTTCGACGAGGTGTGCTGGTCGGACGCGGAGATGTACCTCAAGGCGGAGAACTGGGCGTTTGACGGCGTCGGGCTCGAGAACCCGTCCATCGTCGACGCGAAGGTGTGTCCGTACGAGTGCGGGCTCTGCAACCTCCACTACTCCCACACGGCCCTGTGCAACATCGACCTCACGAACCGGTGCAACCTGAAGTGCCCGATCTGCTTCGCGAACGCGAATGCGGCCGGGTACGTGTTCGAGCCCACGTTCGAGCAGATCATCTACGAGTTCGCGGTCCTGCGGGCCCAGCGGCCGATTCCGGTCACCTCGATCCAGTTCGCCGGCGGCGAGCCCACGATCTACCCGCAGTTCCCGGAGATCGTGAAGGCCTCAAAGGAGATGGGCTTCGGCCAGGTGCAGGTCGCCACGAACGGGATCCGTATCGCAACCGAGGACGGCTTCCTGGACAAGGTCTCCCAGGCCGGCCTGAACACGATCTACCTCCAGTTCGACGGGCTCCGCGAGGAGAACTACATCAAGGCCCGCGGGCGGCCTCTGCTGGACATCAAGCTGAAGGTCATCGAGAAGGTCCGGGAGATGGACAAGGCCCAGAAGGACCACCCGACGGTGTGCCTCGTCCCGACGATGGTGAACTCCTTCAACGACGACCAGGCGGGCGAGATCCTCAACTTCGCGATCAAGAACCGCGACGTCGTCAAGGGCGTGAACTACCAGCCAGTGTCCCTCACGGGCCGGATTCCCGAAGAGGACCGCCGGAAGCTCCGGTACACCCTCAGCGACCTCGCGTACGACCTCGAGGAACAGACCGGCTACCTGACGCGGGACGACTGGTACCCTGTGCCGTTCGTCGCGCCCGTCTCCGAGTTGGTGTCCGTCCTCACGGGGAGCCCGAAGACCGTGTTCACGAGCCACCCTGCATGCGGCCTCGCGTCGTACCTGTTCTTGGAGAACGGGCGGGACCCCGTGCCGATCACTGAGGAAGCACTTCAAGAAGGAAGAGGCACCGGCGGACATGGGTCTCGGGAAGATGTTGAAGATTCTGAACCGCATGTTCACGAAGGGCGACAAGAAGGGAGCATCGGACTTCAGCTGGGGCACGATGTACGTGGGCGGCATGCACTTCCAGGACAACTACAACTACGACATCGAGCGGGTGAAGCGCTGCGTGATCCACTACGCGACGCCCGACGGCAAGGTGATCCCGTTCTGCGCCTACAACACGGGCCCGAACTTCCGAGAGGAGATCGAGAAGAAGTTCGCAGTCCCGATTGAGGAGTGGCGGCAGCGGCATGCCAACTGAGCTCGTATCCCTCCGTCCCAACGTCCGGGACAACGGCATCATGGCGATCGACGACATGCTCTGCATGCACTGTGGGGCCTGCGTCGGCACGTGCCCGACGAACGCGATCTTCCTGAACGAGGTGTACCTCACCTTCAACGAAGACTGCACCCAGTGCGGGATGTGCGTGAAGGTCTGCCCCGTCGGCGCGATCGACTATCCGCACGGCCATCGGCTAACCCAGCTGAAGTAGGCAGTAACATTTCCCGTTGAGGCCCGCGGGGCTGAAGCCCTGCGGGACGGAGAAGACATTTAAGGCGACGGGCGATGGGAGGGCGGACGTGGCGCTGAAGTACGACGTCGTCGTCGTGGGCGCGGGGCCGGCCGGAAGCTCCGCCGCGCGATACGCCGCGATGGGCGGCTGCAACACCCTGATGGTCGAGAAGCGCCAGGAGATCGGCTCCCCCGTGCGCTGTGGCGAGGGGGTCGCCCGCCACTTCCTGGACGACTGTGCGATTCCCTTCGAGAACAAGTGGGTGGCTCAAGAGGTCAAGGGGGCGAAGATCATCTCCCCGTGCGGGAACGTCCTCAAGATCGACGAGAAGCACGCGGGGAACGAGGTCGGGATCGTCCTAGAGCGGGACGCGTTCGACAAGGCGTGCGCCAAGCTCGCCGCGAAGGCGGGCGCGGAGATCTGGGTGAAGACGACCGCCGTCGGGCTCCTCCGGGACAACGGCCGCGTGACGGGCGTGCGGGTAAAGCGGCTGGAGGAGGAGTTCAACATCGAGGCGGGGTGCGTCGTCGCTGCGGACGGCTACGAGAGCCAGGTCGGCCGCTGGGCGGGGATGAAGACGCTGATGAAGGCGGGGGACATCACGGGCACCCTCCAGTACCGGCTCACGAACATCGACCCGGACCCCGACTTCCCGCACTATTGCGAGTTCTTCCTCGGGACGTGCGCGCCGGCGGGCTACATCTGGGTCTTCCCGAAGGACGAGTGCACCGCGAACGTGGGATTGGGAATCTCCCTCGACCGCCTGAAGAACAAGATGGACCTCAAGATGTACCTCGACGCGTTCTGCAAGAAGGACCCGCGGATGAAGCGGGCGCAGTTCCTCGACATGGTCACGGGGGGAGTCTCGACCTGCCCGCCGGTCAAGGAGACGGTCCGGGACGGGATCGCGATGGTGGGCGACGCGGCCCGGCATATCGATCCGATCACGGGCGGGGGGATCGGGAACGGCTGCCTGGCGGGGATGATCCTGGGGAAGGTCCTCGCGGACATCCGGGAACGCGGCGGAACGTACTCGAAAGAGGACCTGCAGCCGTATGAGAAGGGCTGGCGCGCCGAGCTCGAGGAGACCCTCTATCGGAACTGGATGGCGAAGAACAAGCTCGTCACGTTGACGGATGAGGACTTCGACAAGATCATCGACACGCTCTCGAGCGCGGGGATCGAGAAGCTCAGCGTCCACGCGATGCTGAAGGTCATCAAGGAGCGCCACCCGGACCTTGTCTCGAAGTTCGCGGACATGATCTAATCCTTCTCATCGGTGAGAACCGCATCGCGCCGCTTTTATAGAGAGGGGCGGGTGGCTCCGGCGTGGCAGGCGCCACGCGTTCTCAGCTGAAGAGCATCGGCTATTGGCTCCTTGCGGTGATCCTCCTCTTCGGAGCCTTGTGGTTCCTCACCGGGGTCATCGTGATCCCGGGGATTCCGCCCCCAAAAGTGGACCTCAAGGGCACTGGACCGTACATCTTTCTCCTGACAATCTTCATCGGTACGAAGCTCCTGCTTGCGATTCTCAAGCCCATTTTCCGGTTCGGCCTCCGAGGGTGGTTCCGCACGGAGGCGGACATCTTCTCCGTGTTTCAGATGTTCACGCATCTGGCATGGATTGGATCCATCGCTTTCGCTGGGTACATTCTCGTCGGCGGTAACCTCGCGGAGGTCGGCGCGATTGGCGGTGCCGTCGTCTTCGGTGTTCTCTTGTTCATCCTGCAGGAGCCCCTGTTGAACTGCGTCGGCTGGGCGGTGCTGATGACGCGACGCGTGTACAAGCTCGGGGACCGCATCGAGGTCGACGGCACCAAGGGCTACGTCGTTGGCATCTCCCTGATGAACACCGTCGTACGAGAGTTCGGCGGGTGGATGAGCCGGGACACGTTCACCGGGCGGTACGCCACAATCCCGAACAAGCACGTCCTCGTATCGGAGGTGTTCAACTACACGAAGGACACCCCGTTCATCTGGACGGAGCTTCTCGTCCAGATCACGTATGAGAGCAATCTGCAACGGGCGGGCGACATCGTCCTCGAATCCGCGAATGAAATCGTCGGCGGCCTGATGCGCGACAACCGAGCGGCGGTGGCGGAGAAGTACGAGTTCCGAGACCTGTCGACGTACGTCATCACGGAACCCACTCTCCGATGGAAGATGAAGGATTCATGGGTCGAAATCGCGGTCATCTTCTTCTGTCCCGCGTATCGCAAGGGGTACTACGAGAGCGAGGTGACGAAGAAGATCCTCGACAGGATCGCGAACGAGCCTCGCGTAGAGATCGCGTATCCCCACACGGTCGCCGTCCCGTTCAGTAAGACCGTTCCAACGGCGACGATGCCCGCGTTGCACTAACGATGGGATGCCTCTTATATCGCTTCATCAATCGGCGCGCGGAATGGCCCCTCCCGTGCGGACGGTGCAAGAATTCCTGTCCGCACCGGTGGACGGCAGCGTCGTCCTCGGCGGGTGGGTCGAGGACGTTCGGAACCTTGGAAGCATCGCGTTCGTTCTCGTCCGATTGTGCGATGGGACCGTTCAAGTTACCGCCAAGAAGAAGTCGAACGAGGCGCTGTTCCTTCAACTAACGAAGCTTTCGCGGGAGAGCGTCGTCCGAGTCGCGGGGAACGTCGTCTCCAACCGTGAGGCGCGCCAAGGGCGGGAGCTCCAGCCGGTACGGATCGACGTTCTCGCGGCCGCTGCCGCGCCCCTTCCCTTGGGCGTTGTCGACAAGGTCGGTGCGGAGTTCGACACCCGTCTCGACAACCGCACGATCGATCTGCGCAAGCCGGCGACTCAGGCGATCTTTCGGGTGCGCTCCTTGCTCGAGGGCGCTCTCCGGGGGGAACTCCACCGCCGGGGATTCATGGAGGTTCACACTCCGAAATTGGCGGGTGCGGGGGCCGAGGGCGGTGCGACCCTCTTTCAGACAGACTACTTCGGACGACGCGCATACCTCGCACAGAGCCCGCAACTCTACAAGCAGATGCTCATGGCGACCGGTTTCGATCGCGTGTTCGAGATCGCGCCCGCGTTCCGGGCCGAGCCCTCGGACACCGTCCGACACGTCACCGAGTTCGTGAGCTTCGACGGCGAGGTCTCTTGGATTGAGGATCAAGAGGACATCCTTCGGATCATCGAGGAGATAGTCGTCGGCGCTTTCGCATCGGTTCGGGAGGGCGCGAAGGAGGCGTTGACAAGCCTGGGCGTCGAAATCCGGGTCCCGTCGCTCCCGATACCGAGGGTCCCGTACGTGGAGGCCCTGGAACGCCTGCGGGAACGCGGGAAACGGATTCGGGACGGGGACGACATCGATACGGAGGGCGAGAAGGCCCTAGGCCAGTCGATGGCCGAAAAGGGTCACGAGATGTTTTTCATCACTGAGTATCCGACGGCAATCAAGCCGTTCTATGTGATGGCGAATCCCGAGGAGCCGGAGTACTCGTATTCGTTCGATCTCGAGTACCGAGGCGATGAGATGGCTTCGGGCGGCCAGAGGGAGCACCGGTACGACGTCCTCCTGGAAAACTTGAAGACGAAAGGCCTGGACCCCGCGGGTTTCGAATTCTATCTGTCCGCGTTCCGCTACGGGATTCCACCTCACGGCGGATGGGGCCTCGGAGTCGATCGGCTCGTGCAGCGACTCCTTGCCCTCCCCAACATCCGGGAGGCGATTTTGTTCCCGCGGGATCGAAATCGACTTCAACCGTAGAGAGACCCCGCACCCCCGGCAAGCCTTAAGTCCCGCCACGGGTTTCTCGCCCCGCTCGGGAGGGGCCCACCATGAAGGAGTTCAAGGTTTTTGTGCAGGACAAACCCGGAGAGCTCGCACGCGTCACCGAAGCGCTCGCAAGTCAGGCGGTAAACATCAAGGCGATCTCGAGCGAAGGAGGCCTGGAGAGCACATTCCTCCGTGTCGTCACCGGGGACATCGCGACGACGGAGAAGGCCTTCAAGCTCGCGGGGCTCAAGTTCGAAGCGAACGAGATCCTCACGATCGAGCTCATGGACCGCCCCGGGGAACTCGCAAAGATTGCGCGGCGGCTCGCAAGGGCGGCGGTGAACGTCGCGTCCATCTACATCCTTGGCTCGAAGAACGGGAAGACCGAGGTCGCGATGGTCGTCAGCGACATGCAGCGGGCGAAGGCCGCGATTCGTTGACTTCGGCGAGCTCTCGCGTGCTACGGAGACGGAAGCCCGTCCTCCACGAACCGTCCTTCATCGAGTGCCTCGACGTAATCCTGTACCTCCTCCTCGGTCCAATAGTCGACATCCACCGATACGGAGGCATTTAGCTTCCCGCGGCGTGCCAGGGCAAGGGCAATCAGGTCGGCAACGACATCGGAATCCTCCGCCCACGGGCGGGTCGCGAGCTGGGTGAGGATGTCGTGGCACCCGCGGCACAGGGCAATCAGAACCTCGTTTTCGGGGTCGTTTTCCTTTCCAAGGACATGGTGAGCCGACAGCCACTTGTCCACGTGCTTCCTGCACAGTTGGCACACGCCCTCGCGGAGACCGA
The DNA here is from genome assembly GCA_005878915.1 of Methanobacteriota archaeon. Classification (GTDB taxonomy): domain Archaea; phylum Thermoplasmatota; class Thermoplasmata; order RBG-16-68-12; family RBG-16-68-12; genus EA-19. The sequence continues at coordinate 9,030 of VBML01000043.1, forward strand.
CCGCTTCCATCCGTCGGCCACCAAAATAGGAAACGTTTCGCCGGTGCCCTTCCCGGCAACGGACGGTGCAGAACTGTTGTTTCTTCGTGAGCGGAACGAAGTTCCGTCCGCAGCCTGGACACGGACGAATCCCTAGCTCCGAGTGGGCAGCGACATACCGATTCCAAGCTTCTGGCTCGTAGTACTGGATCGCGTCCACGAGCGGTGTTATTGCCACGCCCTCCAGACGCGCCAGGCGGCGGACGGTGAGCGCCCCCGATTCAAGCTTCTTCGCAAACCCAGACACGTGCGCCTTCGTTAGCCCAATACCGCGCTTCGGCTTCTTGCGCCAATCCGTGCGCTGCGACCGGATACCTATTCGGGAGAGCTTGATCGCGACGCCGGCGTAGGTGCGTCCAAGGCGCAACGCGATGTCGCCAAGGGGCACGCCTCGTTCCGCCAAGGACTGAGCCTCCCGCAACTCCTCCACCGTCCACGATTCGTGGGCCATGGGGTGGGCAAGCCTCACGAGGCGCTCGTGTACGCTCTGCCCGGCAATTCCGAGGCGCTTCGCGGCCTTCCATATTGAGCCCGTCTCGCGGTAGGCGGCGACCACCTCCTCGTCACTCACGCGCTGGTTCCACGCTGACCGCGACGCTTTCCCCGCCTGCACGATCGTTGGGTCCCGCGACTCGTCGAGTGCCATTCCCATCCGCGTTCGCAATGGGACTTCGCATCTTTAAACTCTCGGAGGGAAGGGGCGAGGAAAGAGCGACGAATCTTGGAAAACTATCCCGCCGTGCTGTCCGTCGGAGCTGCCAAACTTTTTTGCATGGCTTCTGACGCGAGCTTGTTGACGAGCCGCTTCATCCGACGTTCCCGCTTGATCCCAGACCACAGATACCGTTCGTCGAGGCTTCGATTCGTCGTCATCACGACGACCCGCCCCGCCGCGTCCCTCCCGGTGCGGCCGCTACGCTGGATCGACCGGATATCGCTCGCCACGGGTTCGAAGAAGACGACGAGGTCGACCTGTGGGATGTCCAAGCCCTCCTCGGCGATGCTCGTGGCGCACAGGATGGGAAACTCTCCCGCAGAAAACCGCTGTAGGAGGGACTGCTGCTGCCGCTGCGTCATTCCCTTCCTTCCTTCGCGCGATCCCTGCCCAACGAACCTCTCGGCGCGGAGGCCACTGCGAGTCAGGAGGTCGACGAGGAAGTCGACGGTATCCCTCAGTTCGGCGAACACGATCACTTTCTTCCCTGGGACGCCCGTCTGCTGAAGGAGAACGAGGAGGGGTTCGAGCTTCGGATGAGAGGGGCCCTTCCACCGCTTGGCCACCTTGAACGCGCGGGCCACATGGAGGTCGTTGACGAAGCTCGCGTCCAGTCTTGACCGCCCCTTCGCGAACTTCGGCTCGATGAATCGCGTGAACGCATCGACGCCTTCCCTTTGAACGGTCGCCGCGGCATGCATCGTCATCTTGGCCAGCGAGAGTGTGGGCATGGAGGGCCTTCGTGAGATAGTCCGCGCACTTCAGGATCACTTCGGAGGGCTGGACCTCGATCCAATCCACGTCGATCTTCTCGACGTAGGGCGCGACGTCCGGGTCCTCCCGAGTCCTCACGCGGACCTTCGTGATGTGCAGATTCTTTCTGACCTCGTCGATATGCTCAATCTCGTACCCCGGGGAGGCGGTCAGTCCAAGCACCCGCGAGCCAGGGCAGTGCTCCTGCAACCATGCGGCGAAGCCCACGTACGCGTAGTTCCCGACCGCGCGGTGGGCCTCATCGAAAATCACGGCGGAGAGATCCACAGGCACCAACCCGCGCTTCGCGTCGTTCTCGGCCGTCTGCGCCGTTGCCGTGATGACGGAAGAAGAAATCCACAGGCGTGCTCGCTTCTTTGGGGTTTCGCTTCCGGTCAGGCAGACGACCGGCCCAGTGTCGAGGAGCTTGGAAAACGTCGCCGCGTGTTGCTGAGCAAGGGGGCGGGTGGGGGCAAGCAGGAGGGCCCTCCCGCCGCGCTCCTGGAGCGTCGCCGCGATCACCATCGACCCGATAATCGTCTTACCGAGGCCGGTAGGGAGGACGATGAGAGAGTTCTCCGCCAAGGCGTCGTCCGCGAGAGTCCTCTGGTATTGTCGGTCCTCGAGCAGGTTGGTCCGAAGCACCCGTGAGAAACCCTGGTTTGGGAAATAAACGTACTGTTGAACGCTCTCAGCTGGCACCTTGCGCGTCGCGGCTGCTAGGCCCTCGGCGGTGTCGCGGGACTTGATCGGGAGGAGCCAAAGTCCTTCAGCGGGGGACCGGCCTCGGTGAGCATCGCCAGGGTATCGTCTTTCTCCCGCGTCACGTAGGCAATGATGTCCGCGTAGCGGCCTTCGCGGTAGAGCTTAGGGACGGGGCTGTTCTCCTTGTAGGTGAGCCCCGAGACCGACGACGGACGTACGCCGCGGTTCATGAGCAGGAGCAGTGGGGCTAGATCGACGATGGGCTTCCTGAGCCAATAGTGCCGGAGCTCCTCCTCCGTGAACTTCCGAACCCCGTACTTCTCCGCTTTCTGCATGATGAAAGTGATGGCGAACCTCAGCCGCTTGCCCACTGGGACGAAGTCCCCCGTCGGGTCAAGGAGTCCCCTCTCGATAATGGAGCGGACGATCTGCTTCTCGCCCCATTCCCATTCCGCCAACACCTGAAGCGTTCCCGCGGGGCGACCTTCGCGAAGCGGTTGGTACTGGATCGTGAGGATCCGGTCCGCATGCGGGTCCGTGCCCTCCGTCTCGATATCGAGATACCACTCCGTCACGGATGAACTCCAGCGCGAGACGAATAGATAGGCGTTTCCCGCTCGCATTTCAAATAGGTTTATCCCCGCTTTGGCCTTCCGCCGCGCGGGGGCGGCGATCGTCCGCCATCCCCGGTGATGGAAGACCCATGCGCGTGGGCATCGTGGGCGTGGGAGTCACTCCGTTTCGGCCGACGACCCCGGAATTCTCCTGGAAAGAGTTGATGTACGATGGCGCCCAGCGGTCGTACGCCGACGCCGGCATCGACCCGCGTTCCGACGTCGGGTCGTTCATCACATGCGCCGAAGACTACTACGAAGGGTTCGGGATCTTCGACGAATTTACGCCCGACCAGCTCGGGGCCGTCCTGCGACCCATGCACACCGTCGGCGGCGACGGCATCCAAGGCCTCGCGAACGCGGTCATGCAGATCCGATCCGGGTTGGCAGACGTCGTGGTCGTCGAGAGCCATTCGAAGGCCTCCGACATCCTGACGTTTACCGGCATCGTCGCTCACGGCCTCGACCCGATCTGGAACAAACCGCTCGGTGGCCACCCGAACTATGTCGCGGGGCTCGAGATGGACGCGTTCCTCCGTGGAAGTGGGAACCGCTCGGAGGATTGCGCCGCGGTTGTGGCCGCCAACCGCCAAACGGCGCTGCTGAACCCCATCGCGGCATACGGCGCCCGCGTCACGAAAGAACAGGCCGCAAAGTCTCCCGCACTGTGGGCCCCGCTGCGGCAGCTCGATGCCTCAACCCTGGCGGACGGGTGTGTCGTGCTCGTCGTCGCTGGCGAGGCCGCGGCGCGGAAGATGCGTTCTGAGCCCGTATGGATCGAGGGGATCGGTTGGGCCTCCGACTCCCCCTCCCTGGAGACGCGGGACTGGGTGGCACCCGCCTATGCGACCCTCGCGGCGGAGATGGCGTACCGCCTTGCAAAAGTCCGAGACCCCGCGCGGTCGTTCGACTTGGCGGAAGTCGACGACAAGTTCTCCTACAAGGAACTCCAGCATCTCGAGGCCCTGCGCCTCGCTCGGAAGGGACACGCGGGCAAGATGGCCCGCTCGGGAGACCTCGCGGCGGGCGGAAAGCTGCCCACGAACGTCAGCGGGGGTTCCCTCGGTTGCGGGAACGTGCTCGAGGCGAGCGGCCTGCACAGAGTCGCGGAGGCCGCCCTCCAGCTGCGGGGGGAAGCGGGCCGCCTCCAGCTTGACGGCGTGCGGCGCGCCGTCGTCCAATCCTGGCGGGGCCTGCCCTCGGCAAGCGGCGGTGTCGCCGTGCTCGGAGTGGGGCGATGAGGAAGGTCGCGGTCGTCGGCGCGGGCATGACCCTGTTCCGCCGGCGGCTTCAGGAAACGGGAAAGGAGCTGAGCTTCGAGGCAACCCGGATGGCCCTCGACCAAGCGAAGATGGAAATCGGGGACGTCGACGCCGTCGTACACGGCACTGCGCCGGACGCATTTGACGGGGTCCACATGAAAGGGGAGTACCTCCTCGACGGGTCCGGGGGGACCCGGAAGCCGTACATGCGGGTGTTCACGGGGGGTGGAACCGGGGTGTTCAGCGCGATCGCCGGGTATTGGCACGTCGCGAGCGGGCTGGCCGACGTTGCCCTCGTTGTGAACGAGGAGAAGATGTCCTCGTGTCAGCCGCACCCGCAGTCCGTCTTCGCGCACATCTGGGATCCAATCCTCGATCGGCCCCTCAAGCCGAACCTCGTGTGGATTTTCGCGATGGAGATGAACCGCTACATGACCGTCCACAACATTCCGTACGAGGACATCGCTCGCGTGGCGGTGAAGAACAAGCGGAATGCCGTCGGGCATCCGTGCGCCCAGCTCGCGGACCCCAAAATCACCCTCGAGGACGTGATGAATTCCGAGATTATGGCGTGGCCAGTTCGCCGTCTTGACATCAGCCCGCCAAGCGACGGGGCGGCCGCCGTCGTCCTGGCCTCCGAGGAGGTCGTCAAGAAGCGAAAGCTCCGGGACCAAGCCGCGTGGATCAAGGGCGTCGGGTGGTGCATCGATTCCACGATGTGGACGGACCGCGACCTGTACTTCCCGGAGTACGTGGCACGGGCCGCGAAGATGGCGTACCGACAAGCCAAGATCGACCGTCCGAAACAGCAGATCGACTTCGCCGAGCCGTACGATCCCTTCGATTACAAGGAGCTCCACCATCTCGAGGGGCTCGGCCTTGCAGACCGGGGAAAGGCGGGCCTCATGACCCGAGAGGGGGTCACGGAGCGGGACGGCAAGCTCCCCGTGTGTCCGAGCGGTGGGCTCCTGGGGGTCGGGAATCCGATCGCGGCCACCCTCGGGATCAAGATCGGAGAACTCTATTGGCAGCTCACCGGCCAGGCGGGGAAGCGTCAGATCCCGAACGAAGTCCACACCGGGGTATGCCAAGCGTGGGGCGACCTCATGCAATACGGCAGCGTGGTGGTGATGGGGGCGTGACAGCGAACATCGCGCGGTGGCCAGGGGCGGAACTCGGGTCGAAGGACTTGGAGAACGGCAAGGTCACGACCCAGCGGTACCGCCCGGATGCGAAGTTCGCGTGGTCCGCGGGGGAGGCGATGAGCCGGTTCCTCGCCGAACTCCAACAAGGGCGCCTCATCGCGAGGGAGTGCAAGAACTGCGGACGCATCCTCTTCCCGCCGAGGATGTTCTGCGAGGAGTGTTTCCGGCCGACCGACGAATGGGTGTATGTGAAGGACACGGGGACGATCGAGACGTATTCGATCTCGTATCTCGACACGGATGCCCGAAGGATCACGGAACCGATCCTCGTTGGGGTCGTCTCCGTAGACGGCGCGTCGCCGAAAATGGGGATCATGCACTATTTCGGGGAGATGGCCACCGGAGAAATCCGGATCGGAATGAAGGTGCAGGCGAAATGGCGACCGGCCGAATCCCGGGTCGGAAGCGTCCTCGACATCGAATACTTCCGCCCGCTCCACGGGGTCGATCGATGACGTTCACCGAACGGACGACCGATGCCCGATCCTTTCGGCACTGGCCGGGGAACGTCGAGGCGGACTACATCTACACGAGCGGGATCGCCGGGGAGCGGTTCTTCCGCGAACTCCGGGACCACGGCCGCCTCATGGGGACGCGATGCTCGGAGTGTGGAACCCAGTGGGTCCCGCCGAAGCTCTTCTGCGAGGAGTGCTTCAAGGAGGTCCACGACTGGGTCGAGCTCCCCCGCGAGGGGACGGTCGGAGCCGCCTGCATCGTCGGAGTCGCGCTTGACGGCTCGCGGTTATCAGCTCCAGAGGCCTGGGGTCTCGTTCGGTTCGCCGGCTTTCGAGGGGGCTTCGTTCACCGCCTGCTCGTCACGCCGGATCGCGCGAGGGCGGGCCTCCGCGTGCGGGCCGTCCTCAAACCAGAAGGGACTCGCACGGGGGCCATCACGGACATCCGGGGCTTCTCGCCCTGATGACACCGAACCTCCCTTCCCACCGGCGCCACGGATGCGAATGGTCTCGTAAGGTTCAAGCCTAAGTCTCCCACTGGCGAGTGCGACGCCATGCCCCCCCAAGAGCCGAAGGTCATCAAACTCAAAATCTGCCTCGTGGGGGACGAGGGTGTGGGGAAGACCTCCCTCATCCGCCGATTCGTTAGCGGCCAATTCGACGACGCGTACATTCGGACGCTCGGCGCCGTCGTC
>VBML01000044.1 GCA_005878915.1 Methanobacteriota archaeon
AGCAGACCATGGACCGGATCCGGTACGTGAAGACCATGGTCGCCTGGCCCACACAGGCCCAGCTGACGTCGACCGTAAACTGGCTCGCCGCGACGGCCGTCGATGATACGTCCCCCGGCTCCATGCCAACAATCTCCACGGACTCCACAAACGCCCCACACATCGCCTGGAGCAGCTCGAAGACGAGCGGGACCGTGTACTACAGGAGCAGGCAAGGGTCCGACTCGAACCGCTATCCTGGCACGGAGACGGTGACCACGGGATCGAGCTGCGGAGGGACGTTCCCGACCGACCTCCAGTCTTCGAACAACGCCTATCGCTGCCTTCACGAGGCCACCGCCACCGCGACCGAGTACTTCCGGAACACTAACCACGCCACGGAGACCGCGTGCACGGGAACCTCCAACAAGGTCGCGAGCCTCACGCAGGGCCCAGGGCCCGTGCAGACCATCAGTCTCACCACCGGGCAGTCGGGCTGCTGGTACGCCGATGACACCACCGGGAGCACGATCCCATCGGGCGATTGGGAGACTCGGCTCGACATGTCTGCATCGGCCCAGGCGCAGGAAGGCGCATTCAACATCGGGACCGGTGCCGCCGGCACGACGGTCCCAATCACCGTCGGATTCCAACCGAAGGTCGTCATCTTCTGGGAGTCGGGCCGGACAGAGAGTACGGACACGGAGCTACTGGGGAACGAGCAGCGCGGCTTTGGCGTCGCTGTCACACCAACGGACCGGCGAGTCATCTGCTCCCAGTCCCAAGACGCGCAAAGCAGCGCCGTCGTGGACCGCGCGCACCGTGCGGATGCAGCGATTTGTTCGATGACGACCGGCGGGGCAATCGATGGATTGGGCGACCTTTCGTCGATGGACGCGAACGGCTTCACGCTCATCATTGACGACGCGTTCGCCACCGACCTTCGGATTCACTACCTCGCTCTGGGCGGGTCGGCTATAACGACCGCCGCGACGGGGATGTTCACGGAACCTGCTGTGGCGGGGAACCAAGACGTCACGACGGTTGGATTCCAGCCTGATGCCGTCGTGTTCTTCTCGGCGGGGATCGCCACCGACCCGCCGGGAACCGCCACGGACTCGAAGCTCATGATCGGATACGCAGCGGGCGCCGGCAATCCGAACGACGCTGTGTGGATCGGCGCCTCGGACGACGGACAGGGCACCATGGTGACCCGGTCGTACCATCGGGCCGGCGAGAGCGTCGCCATGTTTGACGCCGGGGAGACGGTCACGGATGCGCGGGCTTCGGTGACCGCTTGGCTGTCCAACGGTTTCACGCTGAACTGGGTTGAAAGGGCGAGCAACCGGCGGGTCTTCTACCTGGCCCTGAAGGGCGGAAGCTATGCCGTAGGTGACGTGCTCACCCGCACGACCTCGGGGACCGTTGTAGAAACCGGGGTGGGATTTTCCCCCGTCGCCTCTCTCTTCCTCTCGCACAACAAGGCCCAGAGCACGGCGGACACCCCCCAAGCCAACGATGAGCTGTCGATCGGGGCGTTCAGCTCAACCGCGAACCGAGGCGCGCAGTGTGTCAACGACTGGAACGGAGTTGGCACGTCGGTCGTCGGGACCGGGGTGGAGCACGATGAACTGTACTGCAACATGGACGGGGCAGGGAACCCCGAAGGACTGATGGGTATCCAGAGCATCGATTCCGATGGCTTCACGCTCTCGATGGACCTTCCGGACCCTGCCGCCGAATTCGTCAGCTATCTTGCCTTCGGGCCGCACATCACCTACGACGTCCAACTGCAGATCTGGAACAAGGACCTGGACACAGTCGCCCAGACAATCGGATCGTGTACGGGCGTAGCAACCTTCGCCGACGACGTGCAATGTCTCGTGACCGGCGTCCCGCAGAAAATCCTGAGCGCGAACCAAGTCGTTCGCGTCCGGATCGCCCACGCTTCCTCCACGGGTACGATTGGCATCGGATTCGACGACGCGGACAGCACCGGTGATTCGCGTGTCCTCCTTCCGAGACCCCAGCTTGTTGTCCAGCATGATTGGTCCGGCGTTCCGACGACCGGAGCCTTGTACGACCTCTGCCTGGAGGCGCACATCGCGAACTCGGGCGGACAGTCGGTCCTCGTGCAGGTCCTGACACCGCCATCGACTTGGAACACGCGAGTGACATTGACGAAGACAGCGGACGACAACGCAGATCAGTGTTACACGCTCACGGCGTCCGAACTGAACTCTGGGGCCCCCTCCATCCGCTGGATTGCGGGGCTGGACGTCGTGGATTCGACCCAGTCCGACACGAAGATCGACCACGAGCGCGTCATCGTGCACTACGGGTGGCGTCCCCTCGTTTCCTGGGGAACGGCGTACACGGGGGTCTCCGTTGACGTCTCACCGATGAACGATCAAGTGAGCCTCGCCAGGTACTACGAGAACTCCCCAAACGAAATTCAGTACCTCGTCTGCAAGGACCTGTCCACCAGTAGTTGCGATAGCGCCGCGGAATTCACGAAAGCGGATGGGACCGCGGGATACAACACGGTCGCGACCGCGGTGGAGCCGACCTCGTACCCGAGCCTGGCGACGACGTACGAGGCCAACGGCGACGTGTGGATCGCGTACGCGAAGGATGTCGACGGCACGACGCGAGCAATCTACGCGGTTCTCTTGGACTACCCCACGGCCACATGGGGGGCGCCTGAGGTGGTCGATTCCCTCTCCGGGACGATCTTCACGAAGCCCTCGGTCGGGATTGACAAGGACAACAACGTCCACGCGTTGTACGTTGCGGCCTCCGGCCCTCAGGTCTACTACAACAAGCGGATCTCCGGGGTCTGGTACGGACGCATCGCCGTCGATGCTTCCTCCGACAATCCGACGATCGTTGTGCGCTCGCCGAACGATCCCGTGTATGGGACAAACGTCGCAGGCCTCTACTGGAAGACGACGACCTCGGAGACGTACTTCTACATACCGGAGTTCGGGACCGTGATCCTGCCCGTCGTTGTGTGTCTGCTCATGATGTGGGGATGGCGGCGGACGAAGGTCGGAGCGCGTTGGCCCCAGAGGAGACCCAAACCCAGGGACGTTCCGTCGGAGCACGTTCCGACCGAGCGCGGAATCACGAACTTCGAGGGTGTGGCACCGACCGGGCTCGTCCTTGCGGCGGACGAGAAGGTGGTCTAGGGCGCGCGTCCGCACGGGGGTCGAGGGCTTTGACCCTATCGTGGGGGGCGGGGTGCCGGAGGGCGCGAGCGTCGTCGTCCAGGGGCCCGCGGGGAGCGAGAAGGAGACGTTCGGCCTCCAGTTCCTCGCGGAGGGGCTCCGGTCCGGCGAAGCCGTCGTCATCGTGATTTCGTCGACGTCGCCCGAACAGTACCTCGACTCCCTTTCGAGGCTCCGCGTCCCCGTCAAGGAGGCGATCGAGGGGAACCGACTGAAGGTCGTCGACTGGCACTCCTATCAGGAGGAAAACGTCACGGGCGTGGAGGAACGCGGCCACGTCTACCGCTGCTCCGTCGATCTCACGAACGTCGGGATCGCGATCAGCCGGGCCCTCGGCAAGCTCGCTGTCGGAGTGCCGAGACGTGCGGTCCTCGAGATCCTGTCACCGGGCCTCCAAGTGTTCGAGGTCGGGCAGGTGTACGCCTTCGCGAAGAGCACGAAGGCGAAGCTGTCCCGCCACAAGGTCACCGCGCTCTTCCTCCTCGAGAAGGAGATGCACGACGCGGCGACGGTCTCGAGCGTCTCCCAGCCGTTCGATGGCGTGATCGACATCGACCGCCACCGGGAGGGCGACGCGATCGTCCGAAAGATCGCCGTCCTGTCGATGAAGGACACCGCCCCGGACGAGAAGTTCCACGAGTTCGTCATGATCACCGGGCAAGGGATGGTTATCAAGTCCGCCGGTGGCGATGCGTCGCCGGTCCCGGCGCCGAGGGAACCGTTGGACCGCGAGACTCGCGGGCGCCCGACACCCAGGTCGACCCTCGCACCCAAGGCCGATACCGAAGCCCCGTCGAGCCGGGCGGGGATGATCCTTCGAATCGCGGAGGAACGCATCCGGATTGACCCGAGAGATGCGGACGCGATGTTCGCGAAGGCCTCCGCGCTCGCCTCGATGGACGACGCGCGGGGCGCGATCGACGTCCTCAATGCCCTGACAGAGCTTGACGACACGTATCCAGGCCTCTGGGTCCTCCGGACGAAGTTGTTCTCTCGGCTCGGGGACTCCGCGAGCGCGAGAGAGAGCCGCACGAAGGGAGAGGAGATCGCCCACCGCGAGGAGCACAGGGCGGGCGGGGGCGATGCCGTCGCATGCCCCCTCTGCAACGGCCTCATCTCCGTCGACGCCGACAAGTGCCCGCACTGCGGGGCCGACTTCTTCGAGGAAATCGGCCTCGTAGATGATCTCGACTCCCTCGGAAAGGCGGCCATCCAAGACCGGATCGGTGAGGAGCTCTCCGTCGAGCCAGAAACGGGAAAGCCCATCAAGCCAAAGCCCGCCGACCGCGTAGTGGAGTCGAAAATCCCTACGCCCACGGAGGCCACGAGTCGCCGAGGCATGACGAACGGCCTCGCGGGACACGCCCCCCGAGGGGCGATGAGCCGGACGAACGGACTAACAAACGGGATCGGCCAGACGAACGGCCTCGGGGGCCAGACGAACGGCGTCACGAATGGCCTTCAAGCGGGAAGCCGGACGAACGGTCTCACGAACGGGCTCGCGACCCTCCGGCGGGGGATGACGAACGGCCTAACGAACGGCAACGGGTTCACGAACGGCCTCGGGGCGGGGCGGTTCCAGCGGGAGGCGGCGGTGACGAAGTGGAAGCTCTACGTGATCCCGCTTCTGGCGATCACCCTCCTTCTCGTCCCACTCCTCGCCCCCGGCGCGTCAACGGCGCGCCCCTATCCAATTAGAATCGATGGCGACGCCTCCGACTGGAATCCCGCCGCAATCGCGGCGGAGGTCCGGGGCGTCGGTCCGAACCCCGACGTCGACATCGTCCGCTTCGGGATCGCGGACAACGTGGACTACCTCGCGTTCTTCCTCGAAGTCAACGGCGTGGCCCTGCGGGGCGGTGATTCGCCTCCGACTCTCGACGTGTTCCGGGTGTTCCTGGACACGGACCGCTCGTCGTCGACGGGATATCGGGTCGACGGCCTCGGTGCGGACCGGATGCTCCAGGTGTCCGGGTGGCACGGTGCGGTGAACACGAGCACGCTGTTCGAGTGGGACACGAACCGGGACGCGTTCGACTGGCGGGGCTGGACGAAGGGAACGCCCGCCCAGGCTGCGGTGTACGGGTCCCGGGTGGAGGCGCAGGTCGACTGGCTCGCGATCCTGCCGTCGAAGCAACCCGTGTACGCGACGGCCCATGCGCGAAGCCACGACGGTACGGATGACACGGCGGACTACGTGCTGTCGTCGGAGGGCCCCAGCCTCGTCGTCGTGCAGGACACTGTCGTGTCCGATATCGTCTCGGGAACGGCACAGCTTCTCCAGCTCGATATTGGTGCGTTCGGCGGAGACGTGCCAGTCACAGGGATCACCGTCACCCTCACGGGATCCTCTCCCATCGGTGGGGTTCCGCGACTCCAGCTCCTCGACGACACCGGGTCCGTGGTAGACGAGCGGACCCCCGTGGACCGCCGGGTAACGTTCTCTTTCCCAGAGCGGATCGTCCGCCCGGGGACCGTCACACGGCTTCATGTGAATGCGGAGAACCCATCCCTGACCGGCGAGACCCTGGGGGCCCTCGTCGCGGGTCCCGGCGATATCGTCGCTCCGCCCGCGGCGGTGACCCTCCGCAGGTCCGCGTCTCCCCGGGACGTCGGGTACCTCGGCTCCGTGTCCTCGACGCCGCGCATCGACGGTGGGTTCGCGGAGTGGACGACGCCAATCTCAGACCCTGTCGGGGACGGCGCCGGCGTGCCCCGGACGAACCTGGATCTCGATGCGTTCGACTCGACGTCATTGGGGAACCGCACGTTCTTCTTCGCCCAGGTCACCGGCTCGATGATGGCGGGGACGTGGGTGCCGACGGCGAACGGGCCGACGCCGGCGTCCCGGGCGGCGCCCGCGGACACGGACCGGGACGGCGTCCCGGACTCCGTGGACCCGCTCCCGTTCGACTTCAACAACGACGGAGTTCCCGATAGTCAGTCCGGTGGGGACTACGACGGCGACCGAGTGATCGATTACGGCCAAGTCGGAGGGACCGACGACACCCTGAACACGACGATCCCCGCCTCGTTCCCCGCCCCGTATGGCGGGAAGACAGTCCGCGTGTACATCGGGCCCGTCCAGGAACCGTACCGGTCCCCGGACGACATGCTGCGGGTCTTCGTTGACATCGACAACGTCACGTGGAGCGGATATTCGATCAGCGGGCTCGGTGCCGACCGGATGGTCGAAGTGTCCGGGACGGCGGGGCGCGTGCAAAGCGCGGGCGTGTTCACGTTCGCGGGGAACTATCCCGGGGAGTGGAACTGGATCCCCCTCGGGAACGTCTCCTTCGCCCTCGGGTCCAAGCGGGTCGAGGCCTCCGTGTTGACGAACCTCTCGACCCCGGGCTCCCGGTTCTACGT
>VBML01000045.1:0-10857 GCA_005878915.1 Methanobacteriota archaeon
GCTCCTGGCGGCGGGAGCTGTCGCGTGGCTGATTCACAGCGTGTTAATGATTGTCGGACTCGTTGCGATTTTCAGCATCAGCCTGACGAACGCGAATGCTGCCGCTCAGTCGGCGCTTGCAGGGATCACGGCGTTCATCGCCGCAACAGTAGCGGTTCTCCTCGCCACGTTCCTCGTTGGGGCCGGCCTCTTGGTGTACCAAGGTGGAACACACGGCCTGACGGCGCACGAGTGGTGGTCCGGGGTGACGCACAGTGTTTCACAAACGACTCAAATGAAAGCGAAGACGGGAGCCGTTTTCGTGATACTCTATGGGGTTCTAGGCATAATCGTGATTGGTATCTACGCGGGCTTGATGAACTCGGCCTCTAACCTGGAGACCACCGCGGTGCTAAACGGGCTCAAGGCGATCCTCGCGCTCTGGATCGTCGCCTCAGTCATCCTGATCATCGGGTCCGCACTGGTTTCCTCCTTTCTCAATTCCCTGCGGGTCGAGACCGCCACCCTTCAGGCGTTCAGCGGGACGGGGTTCCTAGCGTACTCGATCCTGAGCGCTGTTGGGGTCTTCCTCTTCGCGGGGTCCCTTCTCGCAATCGCCTCGAACCCGCTCTCCGCGCAGATTGGCCTCATCATCCCGATTCTGATCGGCGCGGTGATTGGCCTCTTGGTCGTGCCCATCGCGGGGATGGTCGTGTTTAGCCTCTTGATTGCGCACGGCCTCCGCCTCCGGAAGTTGCAGCCCTGGTCGAGGCCCGCGCCGGGGTACTATCCCCCCGTCTCCTCCTCTCTCGGTCCCTACTATGCCCTTCCAACCGCCCCATCGATGGTCCCTCCCTCCGTCCCAATGGCCGCATACGGTATGAGCTCCCCCCCAATCGCGGGTCCGTATCAGACGCCCGGAAATCCTCCCCCACCCCCGGTGGACGTCCCCCCGACGAACCCCGTCGCTTCACTGGCGCCGCCGCCCCCTGCACAAGCGGGCGACGCCAACTGGGTGCTGCGCTTACAGGGCCAGATCGAGGGCCTGGAGCGGGCGGTGAACGAACAGAAGGATTTCCTGTTCCAAGTCGAGAGGAGCCTCGTGGAGGGCCGGATCGACAACGCCACGTTCTCAAACATTGTGCGGAACCGGACCTCGAGGATTGCAGAGTTCGAGCGGGAAATCGCCGAGACAAAGGGCAAGCTCTCGGAGAAACCTGCGGGGCGGACAGGGCCAGAGCCGTCCGCGGAACCGTCCGACGAGATCGACAAACTCTAGCCCGAGGGCCCCGCGGCCCGCTTCAGAGGCCCGTGTGGGCGAGGGCCTTCCGCGGCACTGCCTTCGCCTTGCGGTACACGATGTGCGGAGGCCGCCGCGCACCGTCCACCGTGAGCAGGTCCTTGACCTTGATTCCGAATAGCCGCTCGTTCTCCTCGAGGTACGGACGGATTAGCTCCCACTCCTCCTCGCTCAGGGAGTCGAGCGGCCCGCCATTCCGCTGGTCCGCGCCGACGAGCCGCCGCGGGTCCCGCATGTAGATTGCCCGGCCAGACGCGAAGGAGAATAGGTTCCCCCCGGATAGGACGTCTCACAATCACGGCTACCGTGGCAAAGGCACAGACTGACTTGACAGGGTCACCAAGATACAGAGCGTAGTACCTTGGCCTCTGGCGGACCCGGGGAAACCCCCAGGCCTAGTTCTCAGCAAGCGACCCGATTCCATAACGTGGATCTGCTCCGCAAACAACCAACGATTCGTCGGGCATTCTAGGTGTGGGGCGGTCGTTCCGCGACTTCCCATTCTAAAGGTTCCATGGTGGATTGTTATACACCTCAGATCCGGCATCACATCGCCAACCTTAGCCGGCATTTGGTGGTCGTAGACGAGCTTCCAGGGCAACTCGACGTCAGCGCCGTGCACCCGATTTACGTCCTGCAAGGGTGCGACGTCCAAGTAGACGCGTTCGACGCCTTTCGAGGTGGTCACCGGCAGGACATAGTTCTCCTCGAACTCGGATCGTCTCTCGCGCTCGTAGCCGTGCGTCAGCATGTACTGGTTTATCAGGCGGTCCTTAGTCGGGCGATCGGGAAAGATGAGGTCGATGTCACGCGACCCGAGGCCCGCTGGGTTGTAGTGGAACACGGCCTAGCCGCCGACGAGCACCGGATGGACGCCGAGGAACTGGTTGAACCACGCACCGACCCGGTGGAGTTCCCGGTAGGTCTCGATGGTGATCTCTTCGTAATACAGGTCTTCGAACTTCACAGCTCGATGCCCCAAATCTCTTTGAGAAGATCCCGCGCGGCGAAGGCCTTGCCATCGGAGAAGAGATCCACGACGGTCTGTGCCCGCGTCGTGAAGTATCCGTCCTCCGCCTTTTCAGCGAAGCCGAACGCCTGCAGGGCTTTCAGCGTCTCGCGCCGGTCCGCGATCTCTTCCCGCCCGGCCCTTTCGGGAAGCCCGAGACATCGCCCACGTGGTCACAGCGGAAGTTAGAGCCGCAGGGGGGAATTGAACCCCCGATCTGCGCCTGTTTGGACCGCCCGCGGCGGTTTACCAAGGCGCCGCTATACCACTAAGCCACTGCGGCAGCGCGGCCGCCTAACCTTGGAGCCATAATGAAGATTCCTGAGTCTCAGGTGGCCCCGCTGGCCGGCCGACGAAAATCATTATGCTTTGGACGGCCAATGGCTTCGCCCGGGTACGGGGGACGATGGAGGACAAGGGAAGCGCGGCCCGAGTTCCCGAGGTCGACCTCGCGCTGTGGCGAAGACGGCGGGAGATGGGCGGCGCGCTGATCGTCGCGGGCTCGGCCTCCTGGCTCGTCCACAGCGTCCTCATGATGGTCGGCCTCGTTGGCGTCTTTTCCATCAGCCTCACGACCGTGTTCGATGTCCAACGATCCGTGCTCGTCTCGCTCCTCTCGTTCATCGGCGCAATCATCGCGGTTCTCTTCGCGACGTTCCTCATCGGCGCGGGACTGCTGCTCTACCGGACCGGCATCCGCGACCTGTCCTGGAAGGACTGGTACACGGGGGAGGCTCGATTCGTGTCGAAAGGCACACGCTCCAAGGGAGGCACCGCGGCGGCCTTTGTCCTGGCGTACGGGATCCTCGGAAGCGCGGTGATCGGCATCTACGCGGTGTCCCTCTCGACCGTGAGCGGCTTCCAATCGGCCCTGAACGCGATGATCCTCATCCTCCTTCTCTGGATGGTCGCCTCGATCCTCCTCATCATCGGTGCCGCCTTCGTTTCCTCCTTCCTTCGTTCGCTGCGGACGGAGGCGGTGAGCACTGAGGCGTTCGGAGGTGGCGGGTTCCTGGGGTACGCGATCACGAACGCGATCGGCGTCTTCCTGTTCGCAGGGCCCCTTTTCATCATCCTCTTGAGTCCGAGCACCGCATCCCCCGGCCTACTCATCGCCATCGTCATCGGCGCCGTGATGGTGATGATCGCCGTCCCGATTGCCGGAATCGTGGTCTTCTCCTTTTTCATCGTGAGCGCCCTCCGACTCCGACGGCTCCAGCCGGGTCGGCGGCCGGCGATCGGGCTCTTCACCTCGACCCCGACGATGCCGCCCTCTCCGTCTGCGCCGCGACCAAGCTCGCAAGTCGTCGCGTCGTCGCCACCTCCTATCGGGAACCCCAGCGCGGTGCCCGCGGCTGGGCCCTCGTGGCGGGGGATCGGGAAAGTCCCGCCTCCGCCCCCTCTGGAAGGCGCCTTCTCTAATCCCGCCCCCACGGTTATCGTTCCGCCCCCGCCTCCTCCCGAGGACCCGACCTGGATGCTCCGCCTTCAGGCCCAGATTGAGAGCCTCGAGAAGGCAATGAATTCGAGGATCGACGAGCTGGAGCAGGCGATTGCCGAGGCCAAGGACAAGCTCTCCGGGAAGCCTGCGGGGAAGCCTGCCGGGAAGCCGGAGCCCGAACCCTCGGAGAAACCCGCCGACGAGTTTGACAGTCTCTGACGCGGACCGCTCCGCGGCTCACAGCCCCGTGTGCGCGAGGACCTTCAGGGGCACAACATTCGAGTGTTAGGGTGGTCGATCGCTCAATCCGTGTCAGGTCGAAAATCGCCTGACTCGGGCTCCGCCAAAGTTGAGCCGCGATGGCTCGGGTTAACTGGCTTGGCTTGGTTTCCGAGTGAGCTCCTCGAGGTGCCTCTCGCCACCTCCCATGAGGAGGAATTTTCGGACCCCACCGACTTGGACGACCTGTACATACTCGGGGACTTTGCTCAAATCCTGCCAAACCCTTCTCCACCAGATGGCCGCGGCCGGCAAACAGTCCGAGATATGGACTCGCGTCAACTATGCTCTTCAAAAACTTGTCCAGCGCGCCTGACTCTGTCGGCTCCTTTCCGGGAAGTACGGTGGCCGACACCATGGTTGACTGCTTTGCCTCCTCGATGAGATCATTTAGGACCCTCTGATAGGTTAGCGAGCGGAAAGGTTCTTCGAGGTCTCTCACGTGGTCGATCGCTTGCTTTGCCAGTTCTGTGTACTTCACCCTCATGTCGTCACCCCATTTGTTTCTCCGATTGAGCTACTTGATTGCATCTCGAATGTGCGGTAGTGCGTGGTTCGGAACGGAGTAGCTTCCTCCTTCCGAGACCAATAACCCCTTCTTCGCCAGTGCAATGACGGTAGGCTTCGTCGTTCCGTTCTTTACGCCGGTTGCCTCCGAGATTTCCCTCGGCGTGGCTTTCTCGGGACCCGACATCAGGCCCAAGGCGCAACCCGCCTTTCGCGCGAGAGCATACACGATGATCTTTCCGCCCGCCGAAAGCTGGGAAAACGCGGCGGTAGGAATCGGGTGTCCAGTCAGC
The DNA here is from genome assembly GCA_005878915.1 of Methanobacteriota archaeon. GTDB lineage: Archaea > Thermoplasmatota > Thermoplasmata > RBG-16-68-12 > RBG-16-68-12 > EA-19. The sequence continues at coordinate 4,809 of VBML01000045.1, forward strand.
TTCGCGAGCCTGACATAGGGAGACAGGACTTCTCGAAGTAGAGCGCGGTCAATCTCCGTCTCATCCACCACGAGATCCTCAAGCAAGTCAGCCATTATTCACACCACCGGTTGGGTTGTACTTAAAGCGAACAAAGGGGGGTGTGTGAAAGTAATCAAACCAACCCAACTCACAACCTCACCCCTGTTGAGTCGCGCCGGCAGAGTTGGCCTGGATCATTCGCTCGACCGCTTTGACGCCCTCCGCGGTTATCCGGTACTTCTTACGCGCTTGTTTCGACGTCCCACTCTTATGGGTCTGGATTACGAACTGCGGCTTTCCCTCCATCAGACGGCCAAACGTCCGTGTGATATTGCTGATTGCGTGACCCAAGTGCCGCAGCACCGAGTTCACCTCCTGGGCGTCGAGGTCCTCTCGGCCCTGAATCACTTGAAACCAGTATCCTGCAGCTAGCGCTTTTTCGTTCTCCGTTGTTGGATGGAGCTCGGACATGAATTCTGCGAAATCCCTCGTACCGGGATTGGTGAGCCCAACTAAGTCGTGGGGCTTGCCTTTCGGTCTACCCAGGGACACGCCATACCGATCTGCGGCCCATCTCAGAACCCGTTCTACCGTTCCGGTTTCGAGCTTGGAAAGAATTTCAGCCATCGATGACATAGCGCGGATTTCCGGATCGTCCGTCACTGATTCCACCCAACCATCATTTACCATAAATGCAATAGAATATATAAACATTTCTTATCTATGGTTAAATGTGTATGCAAAGACACGCGATTTTATTACCATCCGTGTAGCGTATGGTAAGTGCTCCCCGTGAAAGTCGAAACCAGCCGTCCATTCGGGAAGCGGGCTCATCTACGTGGCGGGCGGTTCTGGTCGCGCCACGTCTCCTCCGAGTCCTGTTGGGCTCCCAGGAACGAAGTCTGAGGGCGTTTGTTCTGTCAGTTAGAGGCCAGTATGCGCGAGGACCTTCAGCGGCACCGCCTTCACCTTGCGGTACACGATGTGCGGGGGTCGCCGAGCTCCATCCACGGAGAGGAGGTCCTTCACCCTGATGCCGAAGAGCCGTTCGTTCTCCTCGAGGTACGGCCGGATCAGCTCCCAGTCCTCGTCACTGACCGAGTCGAACATCCCGCCATTGAGCTGGTCCGCGCCGACGAGCCGCCGCGGGTCCCGCATGTAGATCGCCCCCCCGGATGCGAGGGAGAACAGGTTCCCGCCCGGATACGGCGTCTCGAGGTCCTCGAGGCGTCCGTCGTCGTTCACGTGGATTCCGTTCAGCACGACGAACCCGCCGCCCTTCAGCGGGTCCCCCGCCATGAACGACTCCGCGAGGTAGTCGAGGGCCGTCCCGTTGATCACGACCCGGGGCTTCCCGACCGCGTTGATCAGCGGCCGGCCCGCGGTGTTCCCCTTGACGAACACGTCCCCGCCCTTCGCGGCGTACATGAACGTCTGCCCGAGGTCTCCATAGACGACGAGCTTCCCCGCCTTCATGATCTGGGCCATCTGGTCCTGTCCGTTCGCATGGACAAAGACCTCGCCGCCGTCGAGCCCCGAGCCGAGATAGTCCCCCGGGCTCCCGTAGAGGTCGAGGCGGAAGCCGTGGCTGTCCGCGCCGAGGCCGCACCCCAGGAACCGCTGTCCCGTGAGGTCGAACGCGATCACCCGCTTCCAGCCCTTGTGGTACGCGTCGACGACGAACTGGTGGAGCCCGAGATCGCCCTCCGGCGGGAAGCCGCGTGCGTCGACGACGAGGATGTCGCCCGGGAGCTTCGGCGCTCGAAGGCGAGGGAGGTCGTCCCATCCTAGGAGAGTGATCTCGCCCGCGAACCCCCGGAGGGACCGGAGGAACTCGAAAAGCTCCTCCTGGAGGATGGCTTGGAGCAATGCCCGGCGTTTCCCGCCGAGCGGGTAGTTCCGGTCCAGGAGGAGCGTGATCAGTTCGATGAGGGCCTTCGCGCCCTTCGGCCCCGCGGCGAGGGCCCGCGTGCGGAGGTCCTCGACGAGCCCTTCCAGCTCGTCGGAGTCCATGGCGGGGACGTTCGGCACGAGAGCATCGAAGGCGCTCCTCCCGCTGCCCGCGCCGATGTGCTCCGCGAGGATCTCGATGAGGAAGTCGTAGCTCAGTTCCCGCCGCTCCTCGACGCCCGCGCGCTCTCCGTCCATGCGGCCGACCACGGGCTCTCCGAACTTGTTCGTGCACCGGAGGTACATTCCGTCCGCGTACTCGTGGACGCTGAATACGAACGCCCCGCCGTCCGTGTGGCTCCCGCCGCGGGCGTTCCAGTACCGGTCCGCCACGGGGAGGAACCGCGGGTCCTCCGCCGCCAGGCTCGCGAGGGTCGCGTCGATCGCCTGCTTCTCCGACGCGATGAGGCCGATGGACGCCTCGCCCTCCTGGAGGGCGAAGACCTGCGGGCGCAGCATGGAGGTGTCGGTGATCCCGATGAGCTGGTACGCGCCCTCCGCGCGATCGTTCCGCCCGATGATGAAGAACCATGGGCCGTCCGGCGAGCCGTGGATGTGGACCGCCTGGATCATCCGGTAGAGCTGCTGCTTCTCCGGCGGGAGCATCGTGAAGTCCCGCTCCGTCGTCGGGGCCATCGCCTCGATCACGTACTCGAGCGGGTAGCCGTACACACGCTTCAGGAGGTCGAAGAGGAGGACGCTGACCTCCGTGTCCGTGAGGAAGAGGGGATGGATGTTCCGCTGCTTCAGGTACTCCACGACGGAGAGGTAGTTCGCGAAATCCCCGTTGTGGACGAGCGCCTCGTCGAGGCCGATGAACGGGTGGGCCCCGCCCGGGTGCCAGACGCGGCCCTTCGTCGGGTACCGCTGGTGGCCGATCCACACATGGGCCCGCACGTCTTCGAGCTTGTAGTAGCGGGCGCACTGTTCCGCGAACCCCACGATCTTGAACACGAACATGTTCCGGCCGTGGCTCAGGACGAACGCCCGCTTCTCCCCGAGGGAGGCGTAGAACTTCGTGTTCAGGCGGTACGTGTGTTGATAGACGACCTCGTCCTCCGCGGCCCGCGCGTCGAGGGATTGGAGGTCCTTCTGCTTGACGAACGACGCGAGGACATCCTCCTTCACCCGGACGAAGTACCTCCAGACGAGGGGCGGCTTCACCTCGAGGCCGACGGACGCGTGGTCCTGGATGCTCTCCACTGCGTACGCGGTGTGGACGTCGAACACCGGGTGGACGAACTCCGCCTCGACCTCGGTGCGGGCGGCCTCGTCGAGGTAGGCGATCTGCAGGAGGTAGCGGTCCTTCAGGATGTCCGCGGGGACGCCCATCTGCTCGGGCACGAGGCCCACCGCCGCGACCCCGCCGCCCTTCCCGTTCCCGCGGTTGTGCATCTGCTCGACGGGGCACAGGATATGGTAGCCCCGTACCGGCACCGTCGCCGCGAGGCCCACGACACCGCAGCCGCCTTCGTCTTCCGCCTTGGCGGCCTGGACCGGGGAAATCAAGTCGCGGCGGGCCCGAATAATGAGGTCCGCGGGCGTCACCATTTCGCAACACCTCCTGAGTTCGCTGAACCATTTGGAATCCGCACGAGGAGGTCTGTCCGCCCACGGAGGTCCTGGACGGAGTCAAGGTTCAGGCGGGCTAGGACCTCGCGGAGCTGCAGCTGCCACGCTCGGTACATGTTCGAGATCCGTTGCCCGCCCCACTCCGGCGGGATGAGCTGGCTGAGCTCCGGGTCCGTCGTCGTGATCCCCCATGGGCACCCGCGGCCGGACTCGCAGTTCCCGCACAGGACGCAGCCCACGGCGATGAGGTCCGCGGTCCCGAGGATCACGCCGTCTGCGCCAAGGGCGATCGCCTTCGCGGCGTCCCACGCGGTCCGGATGCCGCCGGAGGCCATCAGGACGACCTCGTCGCGGATCCCCTCCTTCTCCAGGAACTTGTGGACCTTCGGGAGGGCGAACTCGATCGGCATCGCGATGTTCTTCTTCGAGATGTCCGGGGCCGCTCCCGTCCCGCCGTAGCCGCCGTCGAGGTGGACGATGTTCACGCCCGCGTAGTAGCAGCCGACCGCGACCATGTCGACGTCCGTCGGCGTCGAGACCTTCGCGGAAACCAGAGCGGTCGGGTTCATCGCGCGGATCCAATCGACGTGCTTCCGGTGGTCCTCCACGGAGTACACGGAGTGGAACGGGAACGGCGAGAAGAGGGACGTCCCCGCCACGGTCTCCCGCATCTTCGCGACGACGGGCGTGTTCTTGTCTCCCAGCAAATGCCCGCCAAGGCCCGGCTTGGCTCCCTGGGCATACTTGATTTCGACGAGGCGAGCGCGTTGGACGGTCTCCTCCCTCACGCCGAACATCCCTGTTGCGACCTGTGTGATGATGTGGTCCTTGTACGGGACGAGCTCCTCGGGGTACCCGCCCTCTCCCGTGGACGTGAACGTGTTCCAAGCTGTCGCCGCAATTGCTCGCGCGAGCATCACTTGGAGAGAGACGGAGCCGAAGGACATCCCGCCGCCGTACCAGGGGATCGGGATCTCGATCTTCGCGCCGGTCCCCCGGCGGTTCAGCGGGAGGGATGTGGAGATGCCCGTGAGGGACTCCGGGTCGAACCTCCGGCGTGACTGCGGGAACTCGAAGTCGAGGAGGTCGAACCCGCCGCCAGCCTTCCCGATCCGATACTCGAGCCCGCGCTCCGGAGGGCGGCCCGTCTCCGCCATCACCCAGGTCGCCATGATCATCTCGTTCGTCCACCGCGGGTTCCCGAGGACGTCGGCGAGCGGGTTCCGCTGGATCGTGATCGCGTCCACGGGGCAGTGCTTGACGCAGTAGAAGTCCTGGGTCTCGCACGCCTCGCCGATACACCGCTGGCTCTTCGGCGCGGACAAGTGGAGATGCCCCTCCTTCCTCTCATGGACCCCGAAGGGGCACACCTCGGCGCAGATCCCACAGTCGATGCATGCATCGTTCACGTTCACGAGCCACTTCGAGATGTACGAGCGGTACGCCTGCGGGCCGGGAAGGAGGCGCTTCAGTTCTTCCACGTGTGGCGGGTCCTTGTCGAGAGTGATCACCGGGCGACGACCTCCTTCGCGGGCTGTCGCACCTTGATGTCCCCGAACGCCTCCCGCTCCGCCTCGTCTTGGAAGATCGCGCGCCCTGTCTCCCCGCGGAGGCGGCGGACCTCCCGCATGCCCATCGCGCCCATGATCTCCAAGAGCTGGTCGCGCCACGCGTTCATCAGGTTCACGATCCGTTGGGTGCCCCAAGGGACGTCGCTCAGCGGGAACTCCTCCGGGAATCGGCCGAGGTGGAGGGCGTGGTTTGGCGGGACGCATTCCATCACCGCGTATAGGGCGAGGTCCACGCCGACGGCGTCCGCCCCGAGGATAATCGTCTTCGGTACGTGCTCCGCCGCCGCGATCGGTCCGCTCGCGAGGACCGAGATCGCGTCGCGTCTCGAGACTTCAAGGAGGCGAGCGTGGAGGTCCCGCAACGAGCGGATGTACTGATTGATCCCGCTAATCGTGTCGACGTCCTTCCAGTCGCACGTGAAGTGGATCAAGTCCGCTCCCGCATCGAGGGCGACATCGGCGGCCTCCCGCTCATACGTGGAGAGCGGAACGCGGAGGGACAGGATTCCGTGCGGGAGCGTCTTTCGGAGGGTCCCGAGGTCCGCCCCATCCCACGTGTGGTACGTCGCTTCAACGCCCGCGGCTCTCTCGAAGCCCGTGACTTCGCCGTCCGTGAGCCGCACAATGACTCGGTCGGCAGGCTCCACGCCAACGGCAGCCCATGATTTGGCGGGGACGACGGCATACGTCTCGAGCGCCTTCGCGGCCCCGACGAACGCGGCGAGGATCCCCGCGGGCGGTGTGCCCGCGTTCGCGGCGTCGAGGATCATCGGGATCGGGATCTCCCGCGGCGGGCTCCATGGGCCTCCCTGACGGAAGTCGAGGTACGTCGGCCGCGCACCGATGTCGACGGTTGTGGAGATGTACTCGCGACCATGGATTCCGTCCCGGGTGGGGCGCACGATCTCCGACATGTCCGTCCACATCCCGTCGAA
>VBML01000045.1:10991-12753 GCA_005878915.1 Methanobacteriota archaeon
ACGGAGAGAGGTCCCGATGGACGTCCAGCCGGGTCGAGGGGCGGCGGGAGGGGGCCGGCGCGGCCGCGATGTGGTACCGCGTAAACGTCATCCGATGCCCTCCTCTTCGCGGGCGCGGGAGCGGTGCCGACCCCCCGGCCCTGGTACGTGTAGAACGCGGGTGTGATCATCCCCGCCCCGAGGAGCTCGCGGTACTCCTGCGACTCTTGCACCCGCTTCGAGAACGCGTCGACGCGGTCCTTCGGGACCTCGAACCGTTCCGCGACGAGCCCCTCGAGCCGATCGTAGGCCGCGACAAGGGGCAGCTCGCTCTGGCACACCCGCTCGCATGCGCCGCAGTGGATGCACAGGAACATGGACTGCGCGTCCTCGGGGCTCACCGCCTCGCCCCTCAGGATGCGGGTCGCGACCTGCAGCTTCCCCCGCCCCGTCACCATCTCGGAGTCCGTTGCGAAGTCCGCGGGGCACACCGGGATACATGCGCCGCAGGCGGAGCACTCGATCGTGGACCGCTCCAGGGTGTCTCCATGGCCTGCCGGGGTCCGGTACGCGCGGCGGGCGAGCCACGGGATCATCGGGCCCGCAATCGACATCCCGAGCTTCGCGAGCGTCGCGGACATCGCGAGACCGAGGACATTGCCGTAGCGGGACCGGATCCGGAAGAACTTCCCCGGGTTCAGGAGTCCCTTCGGGTCCCGCCGCTTCTTCTCCTCGCGCAGACGGCGGGTGGTCTCCTTCCCGAAACGGTCCGCAAGGAGCGGGGCCTGCCAGATCCCGGTTCCGTAGGGGATGCCCCCGAGCTTGATCCCCGCCAGGGCCATCCGGACGGAGAGGGCCGCGTGGAGGGTGAACGCCCATGTCTGGCGCGGGTCCGTGAGCCACGTGCAAAGCCCCAGGACGCGTCCGCCGTCGATGAAGTGCGCCTCGAGCTCGGGGTCGAGGCCCGCCTTCGTCGCGATCCTGTGCCACCGCGCGAACGCGGCCGGCGCCATCGCGTGATCGAACATGAGCTCGCATCCGAGCATCCCGGGCCCAAGGCGCTTGGGTTTCAGCGGGAAGAACCGTTCGCGCCACAGGTAGCTCCCATGGTGCGTCGGGGCGACCGACGCCCCGCGGGTCGCGGCGATCTCCATCGCCTCCCGCGCACCGACGCCGTTCTCGATGTGGATCAGGAGGGAGTGGGCCTCCCGGAGGAACGGCTGCTCCATGAGTCGGTTGAACGTGTGCATCCGGTGCGGGTCGAAGTACAGGATGTGGGTCGGGCCTGTCGCCGCGATGAGGTCCTTGGCGAAGTCGAAGGCCTCCTGGGCCTCCGTGAACTGGAGGAGCCGAGGTTCGGAACTCTTCGGCGGGAGACGGATCTTCAGGACGACGCGGGTGACGAGACCCAGCTGCCCTTCCGTTCCGAAGTACAACGGGAAGTCTTTGTGGCCTTCGTCGACCCACTGCACTCCCTCTGTGGGCGTGACGACTTGGAGGGCCTTGACGTTCTTCGAGAGGTGGCCGAACTTCAGGCTGTTGATCCCGTACCCGCCCGTGGCGACCCATCCGCCGACGGTGGAGAACCAGGAACTCGGATACGTTCGGAGGGTAAGCCCGTCGCCCCGGAGGACCTCCTGTAGCGTGGACCACCGGACCCCCGCCTCGACATCGGCGAGGATCCGTTCCTTGTCGATTGCATGGATTCGGCGCATCGCGCTGAGGTCGATGACGACCCCGCCCATCGTCGGAACGGCACCTCCAAGGGGGAAGGACGCGGCCC
>VBML01000022.1 GCA_005878915.1 Methanobacteriota archaeon
GGTCCCTTTGTCCGACCTCGGACGAAGGATTGACGAAGAACGTCCGACGCTTCTTCCGACGGTTCGAGTGCAGGTTCACGAACCCGGGCGTTTTGACTCACCTCGGACTAAAGATGTCGGTCACGAGCGAACATCGCGAAAACCCGGGGGCCGAGACGGTCATGGAATGGGGCGGCGAAGCCTACAAGCTGCGTGTCCTGCTCCACTTCGACATCCGATCCTCCGACGAGCGCACGCGGCGTCGGGTGGATCGCTTCTTGTACGGATGCCGGGAAGTCAGGGAGATCGGCGGCAGCAGGAAAGTCTATCGATATCCGGGACTGATCGAACGTACGGAAGGTCGCCACTACGGCCAATCCGTTGTCATCCTCTCCTCGTCCGCAGCGGACGAGGCGTTCTATTTCTTGCGAGGGATGAAGGTTCGATGTGAGAAGGTCGAGATTCTGGCCCCTGACTGGGTGTAGTCCGGCGCGGGTCGCGGCGCGGCTTGGAGCAGGCCGTTTCGTCCCAGGTGGGACAAACGTTTTCGTGATTTTCACTGGTTCCCCATAGCCACGCGGAGGCCTTTCGTCCGACATGGGACTAAAGGCGCCATAGGCCCTGGGCGGAGCTGAAATGCGCGGAGTCCGGCAATCAAAACGCTGAAATACCGCCGTCCCTCTCCAACCTCTAGCAGTGGTTTGACGGCCAAAGCGGCGGGGATACACCCGGTCCCATCCCGAACCCGGAAGTTAAGCCCGCCCACGTTCCCTGCGGTACTGCAGTGCGCGAGCCTGCGGGAAGCCTGCCCTCCTTCGAGGAGGGCTGGTGCCGGCGACCTAGGTACGCTAGTCGCCTATCCTAGTGGTAGGCGGCGAACCGTGCCGTTCTAACGGCCGCCGATGCCTGGAACGCCGTCAGCCACTGTACCTCTATTCTTTTCGTCCGCGGCGGATCCGCCGGATTCCCAGGAACAGAAGCGGGACGAGGGCGACGAGGGCGAAGTGGGAGAACTCGGGGATCGAGGTCGTCCATGACGCCGAACTCGGCGGGAGCGGATACCCGTTCTGCGTCGTGTAGTTCAGGAAGACCCAGTTCACAAGGAGCGACGAGGTCGCATTCAGGTTCACACTCACGGTGATCGTGAAGCTGTGCGGCCCGACGCCGACGGCCGTGAAGTGCCAGCGGTACGTCTGCCCGGAGGAGCCGCTCGGCGCCGCGCTCGATCCCTGGAACGTGACGTCCGCGGGGAGGGTGTCGTTGATCCAAACGTCCTGCGCGCTGGCCGAGCCGGTGTTGTTGTAGAAGATCGTGTACACGATCGTGTCCCCGGGGACGGCGGTCGCCTTGTCGCCGATTTTCGCGACGGTGATCACCGGCCTCGACACGGTCAGGTTTCTCCACGCCGAGGAGCCGGTCATCTTCTGATTCAACTGGTCCGTGTACTCGAGGACGGCGCGGTTGACGAGGCTCACTCCATTCGCGACCCCCGCGTTCACGCTCACGGTCACGGTGAACAAGTTCAGCGAGTTCGGCGCGACGTTCGTAAAGTGCCAGAAATAGTTCTGTCCCGAATTCCCGGTGGGGGCCGCGCTCGCACTCGTGTACGTGACCTGCGCGGGCAGGGTATCGTTGATCCACACGTGGTTCGACCGCCCCGTGTTCGTGTTGTTGTAGTAGATGGTGTACGTGATGGAGTCGCCGGGGGCCGCGGTCACCTTGTTCGCGGTCTTCGCGACGGTGATCGTGGGCCGATGGCGGTCGTTCGGCGCGCCCTTCGTCGGGGTCGCAGACACGTAGAAGTCAGCAATGTCGTTGTCCGAGTCCATCGGCTTCCCCGTGGTGGGGTCCTTGAATCGGGACCAGCTACTCCCGTCCCCCATGTTCGGGTATGAGGTCAGGTCCACGGTCGTGGCGGTGGCGTCCTGCAGGCGGATGGTCCCACCTCCGTTCGGCAGGCTCGCCCCCGCAAGGTTCGCGACGAGATACTGGAGGCCCGACCCCCATGCCCCGATCGTGGACCCCAGGGGGAACGTGTAGATCGTCGTCCACCCGCTGCCCCTCTGGAGTTGGAGCGTCCACCCCGCGAGGCTGATCGATCCCGCCGTCGGATTCGCGAGCTCGATCCACTCGGGGTTCGGGCGCGAAGAGATCTCGTTGATTACGACGTTGTTCCCGAGGGGTGAACGGGTACCCGGCCCGGACGGTGCGGAGCGGCCCGGGGGAACGGGGAGGGCGGTGTCGAAGCTGAGCTGCCAGTCCGTCGCGTAGTACAACGTGCGATAGGCGGCGGACAGGTTGAGGACGCTGGCGGGGACGGAGACCTCCAAGCGGCTCGTGTCGACCGCACCGGGGACCGCGACGACGAAGTCCCATGGGATGCCGGGTCCCGCCCGGTACCGGTACAGTTCGCTCGACCGTACCGTGCCGTGGCGGCCGACGACAACGACGGCCCAGTCGAGGCCGTACGTCGCGGTGCCGGACGTCACTGCGAGTCCTGTCCCCGTCCGGTTGTCCCCGTCGATGTACACGATCGCGCTGTCGACTCCTTCCAAGGTCCGGGGTGCGACGGGTCCGATGTATCGGCTCACGTTTGCGCCCGCGTACGGGCTAGGGTACCACGCAGGGATTGTCGTGTTCAGCCATAGGTCCGGCCCGCTGGGCCAGTCCCCGACACCGTCTCCATCGGCGTCGCCGTTTGCATTCGCATCGGAGACGTTGTCGTTGTTGAAGTCGTACGCGAGGCCGGGGCCCAGGGTGGCTTCGACGCCGTCCGGGACGGAGTCGGCATCGGAATCTCCGGAGGGGAGCCCGGTGCGACCCCGGAGGTTCGGGATGTCGATGCCCCCGAGCATCGTGCCGTCGACGCGCAGGTAGAACGTCGCGTTTGCGGAGAGGAAGGAGCCAACCTCGGTGAGATCGATGTTTGCGTTCACCAGCGCGGGGACCCCCGAGCGGTTCGCGACGTCGCCCGCGATGTCCGTGCTTCGGGGAACCGATGCCCAATCCGCGAACGCACCGTCGACCGTGGGGGGCGGCGCCCCGCCGAGGTAAGAGAGGGAAACGTCCGACGCCGCGACGCTCACCTCTCCTCCCGCGGAGATGTCTCCGAGGGCGAGGCCGAAGGTCTCATTCATCGGGAGCGCCGCAAGGTCCGCGACGACGAACCAGGTGGCGGGGCGGTCCAGGGTCAGAGAGAGTGGGAACGTCGCGCGCCCCTGCGTCATGGCCGAAGTCCCAAGGCGAGCGTCGGATGGTGTGAAGGTGCCATCGCCGTCGTCCGCGTACAACGAGAGGGAGATTGCGGAGTCCGAGAGGGAGCCCCGCTTCGAGACGTTAGCCCCGGTTACCGATACCGGCAGCCCCGTTGGGGACAGGTCGAGCCTCAGCACCCCGACGCCCGCAGGGACGGTGATGATATCGGGTGCGATCGTTCGCTGTCGCACGCTGAGCGCGGGGGCTCCCGGCGCGACAACGGCCTCCGCAACATCGGCACGCCCGAGGCTGTCCACCGATGCGAGCAGGATGCGAGCTTGCCGCGGCAGGTCGACGCCGATGGAGAACTCGACCTCGGAGCCCGAGGACGCTGCCTGCGCGAACCCCGCGGACTCGAACCCGAACCAATCCGTCCGGTTCGCCCCGGGCCGGAAGTGAGATAGGGGCGCGTCCCGGACGCGGGAGTCCCAGCCGACGAGCTCGATCGCGTACTCCGCCCCGAGGCGGCCCGCGTCGTAACCGGTGTCGGCACGACCGTCCGCGTCGATCAGAGCGACGAGGACGTCCGTCCCTCCTGCCGCGCCTTGGAACGCGACGCCGGTGACCTTGGCATACAGGGAGAGCCCTGTGGAATCCTCGGTCGCCTTGTACGCGACGAGGTCGATGTCGGGGTTCCCCGACGCATCCCCGGCGGGGTCTGCGTACAGAGCAGGCACGCGGGCCCAGTCCCCGAAGGAGCCGTCGATTGCGATCCCCGCCACGGGGGGCGGCGTCGCCAGCATCGAGGCAAGGATCGGCGCGAGGATCATGAGGAGCACGACACCCGCGACGCCGGCCAGGGACCGCGTCCATTCCAGTCCGGCGGGGCGGGAGATCCGTTGCGGGGTACCTCGACCCCCGTTCGTGAACCCGTTCCCGTTCACTAGCCCATTCGTCTGTCCCTCCCCGCGGGCGAGCCCCGACATCAGCCCGTTTGTCGCTCCGGTTCCGTTCGTGAGGCCGTTCACACGGCCATTCGTCCGCCCGTGGCGTCCATTTGTAAGACCGTTCACGCGTCCGTTCGTCCGGCCCCACGGCGTGCCCCCGCGTGCACGGACGGGCCGGACCGGCCCGCGCGTTTGGAGGCCCGAAAGCGCGGCGCGGCCGAATTCGCGCTCGGCGACCTCGAGGTCCGCGGCGCGTTGGAAGCAGGCGTCGGCATCCCCCTTGCGCCCGAGGCGGAGGAGGAGCTCACCCTTGGTCTGCCACGCGACGCGCATCCCTGCGTCCATTTCGAGGAGCCGGCTGTAGTACGCGATGGCGCGCCGGATCGCGGTGGCCTCCGCGGGAGGGATCGGGGGGAGAATCGGGCTGGGTGCGATGGGCCGAGGACGCTTCGGCGGGGGTGCGGGGGCGAGGACGAGGTCCGAAGGCGGGGGGGCCGCCTCCTCCTTGACCGGGACCTCTCTCTCGATCTCCGCTGGCTCTTTGCGGGGTTCTGGCGCGGGGCGCGCGGCCTCGACGGGCGGAGCCCAGCGAGCCGGAAGGATCGAGAGGTCGGCGGTGGGCCCCAGGGCGTTGATTGCCTCTTGGCGATAGGCCGCATCGTGATCGGGGCTGATCCGGCCCGCGCGCTCGAAACACGCGACGGCTTCCGATGCAAGCCCGAGCCGCACGAGGACGCGGGCCCTGCTGGCCCATCCTTGCTCGAGGGTCGGTTCCGCGTCGATCAACCTCTCGGTGTCGCGGAGCTCGTCCACGAGCGTCCTCGGCGCGACGGGAGCCGGAGGGACCGTCGGAACTCCCTCGGTCGCCGCCTTCTGCCATCGCGTGAGGAAGCCCTTCGACACGCCCTTTCCGTTGCGGGCGATGTCGCGGATTCGCTCCTCCCCGATCGCCGTTGCGCAGATGACGCAGTGAGCGGCCCCGCCCGCGAGGTACGCGCCGCAATGCGTGCAAAGGGACAGCTCTTCTTCGGGGATCGGGGTCGTGTCCACCGCGGGCAGCTGGGCGAGGCGCTCGGCGGCGTACTCCGTTCCGCACATCCGGCATGCCCCGGCACCCGGCTCGAGAAACGCCCCGCAGCGAGTGCAGATCTTCGCGTCTCCGTTTCGGGATTGAAGGAGCTCTTCGACCGCCGATGCGGGCGTGGAGGCCGCCCCGTCGTCGTCAAAGACGACGCCGCAGAAGGGGCACGCCTTCGACCCCTTCCCCGCGAAGGAGCCACACTCGGGGCACAGGTACAGGGAGGGCTCGTCCCGGTACCAGGCGGCGTCGCTTGTCGAGGCCGTGCGGATGAGCTCGAGGACCCGGGCCGCGACGTCGGCGCCCATCCCGGGGATCGCGGCGAGATCCTCGGCGGACGCCCCCTTCAGGAGTTCCGGGTCCGGATACCGTTCCGCGAGTGCCCGTGCGAGGTTCGCGGACACCCCCGGCACCAGACGGAGCCAGGAGAGGTAGGACTCATCCATTGCGATAGAACCGGCGGTCTGGGCCTATATGGCCGTACTCGCACGGGTTCGCACATCCGGCTCTCCCCCGTTGACGCGTCCGGTACATTCTGTTGTCAGAGAATCACCGCAGAGAACGGCTCGATGGAGAGCTCTAAGGTTTCCTTCAAGGTCCCCCGTCCGAACCGCAGGTGCACCTCGTTGTCGGTCTGCCGGAGGACTTCCGGCGATTCTCCCTCGCCGGCGAGTCGGCGGACGAGGGACTCGCAGAACTGCTTCCTCCGGGCCTTCCCCCGATCTCGTTGCTCCTCGAGGGAGCGGGTCGCGTACACCCGCACGAACCGGCCGTCCTCGACGCGCGACACGAGGCCGAGTCCCTCGAACTCGTCCAGGACGGCCGCGGCGGCCTGGCGAGAAATCCCGACCGCGTCTGCGAGCTCGGTCACCGTGAGTCCCGTGTTCGTGTATGCCGCGGCCAAGACCCGCCGCGCGCCGGCGGTCGATAGGGCCTCGAACATCGGCACGTCAGCTCCATCGACGAGGCCCGCGGGAAAGAAGCTGGCGGCAGCAGGCACGAGGTATCCCGCGGCGACGAGGCGGAAGGCGTGGAACCGGACGGTGGCGGGGGAGAGGCCGAGGGCCTTGGCGACCTCGGCGAGGGAGCCGCACGGGTGGAGGCAGAAGTATTGGAGCACGCGACGTCGCTGTGGATTCCCGAGGACGCTCTCCTTGCGCGCGGCGGGTGGCCCCGCCTCAGTCTTGATCGCCGCGAGAAGGGCCTTCCCCATCCGCTTCGTCATCGCCTAACCCGTGCCGTACTCGTTCCTGATCAGGTCAAGGACCTGCTCCGGCTTCAGGTTCCGGAAGTCCTCGTCCGTGAGCCCCTCGAGCATTCTCTCGAGACGCTCGGCGACGGGCCTCGGGAGATCCGGCCGCTGGAGGAGCTGCTTGATCAGCACCGGGACCCGCGTCGTCGTGAGTCGGCGGTAGTCGCCCGGTTCCACGATGAGCCCGAGCCCTCGCAAGATGTTGTATGGATGCGCGAGCTGGCTGTGGCGGCTCGATCGAGCCTTCACGATCTTCAGTTCCCGTGTCACGTTCGCGCCGTCGCTCTGGTACCGGAGGTGAATGACGCAGTCCGCTAGGTACATCGGGATCACGGTCTCGGGGGTCGTGAGGTCCCCTGCTCCATGCTCCTCCAGCGTGCACAGCACGGTCCCGACCTTGCGGGTCTCCTTGAGCATGAAGCCGATGAGCTCGCGCTGCTCGTACGGATCCTTCGAGGACCACATCACCGGCGTCAAGGGGTCCACGGCGATGCGGGCGTTCGACCCCTTCCAGTCCGCGACGAAGGCGGGGAGCTCCTTGCGGATGAAGTTCCCGAACTCGCGCCCGCTCGCGTCGATGAAAACGAGGAGCTCGTCGTCGAGGTATTCGAGGATGTCCGACCAACCCATCTCCACCGCCTCGCGGATGATCTGCTCCTTGTTCTCATCAAGGGAGACAAAAATTCCTTCCTGTCCCTCATGGAGCCCGCGGCGGATGAACTGCGTCGCGAACGTCGTCTTTCCTGCACCGGAGCGGCCGATGACGACGGTCGTGGAGGCCTCGTTGAAACCTCCATCGAGGAGCGGGTTCAGACCGAAGATGCCGCTCTTTATTTTCTTCAATATCGCTTCATCTGGGCGACGATTATTAAAGGATGTTGGGGTGAGTTCGTTCCCCGGCACCAAAACGATGCGGTTCCTCCGGGGGAATGAGGGGATGGAACGTGGCGTTCTCGCGCGCGGCCCCTACCCGAATCGAACGTCGCGCCGTTCACGCGGTCGCGAGGCCGGCCGCACGGTCGACGATCGCGGCGATGTCGTGACCGCCGAGCCCGCGGCCTAGGACTCCATCCCGGCGGTACACCGGTTTCCCCCGCTCGAAAAGAACGAGGGTCGGAACGACATCGATGTGGTATTCGTCCCACAGCGGGTTTTCCCAGTCGTCGATGTACGCCATCACCGTCCGGACATCAGACTTCGATGCTGCCTCGACGAACTGTGGCTTGAACCTCCGGCAGAACGGACACCATGAGGTGGTGAACATGACGACCGTGGAATCGGCCGACTGCTCGACCTCCCTTCGGAAGTCCCGGACTTCGCTCACCTCGAGGGGCCGCGACATCGTGCCATTCAACGCGCTCCGTCGTAAAGGCTTTCGCAGAGCGTGCCCTTGTTTCGATGTCGGCTCTCGGTCATCGCTCGATGGCCTCCCGGCAAGCCTTTTACCGACATCCCGCATTGCCCGGCAATCCCCCCCTTCTGTTGGGAAGCCCCATGGCCTACCCTGTGTGCTCCGATGAGATTCGCCGGTACTTTTCAACGCTGGAGGTCGGCGCCGATGAGTGCTACCGCATCGCCACCGAGGCGCGGCGGAAAGGTTTCGACCCCTCGCTTGAGGTCGAGGTCGCGAAGACGCAGGACATCGCCTCCCGTGTCGAAGAGCTTCTGCAGGACTGGCACGTCGAGGGCGTCGCGCGCCGGATCCGCGAACTGAGCGCGACGCACGACCGAGAGGAAACCGCGATCCTCGTCTCCAAGGAAATTGCGCGACGTCCCGCGAAGACGAAGGAGGAGGCGATCGACCGCGCGGTGCGGGTGGGGCTCGCGATCCTGACCGAGGGGATCCTCGTCGCGCCGTTGGAGGGGCTCGCGGAGGTGCGGGTCAAGCGCAACCCCGACGGGTCGACGTATGCGGACCTCTCGTACGCGGGCCCGATCCGATCCGCGGGGGGCACGGGGCAGGCGCTCAGTGTCCTCATCGCCGATGTTGTTCGTCGGGACCTCGGGGTCGGGCGATATCAACCGAGTCGGCAGGAGGTCGAGCGGTTCAAGGAAGAGATCCCGCTGTACCGCCAGGTCCAGCACCTCCAGTACCAGCCGACGGATGCGGAGATCGCCCTCATCGCGGGGAACTGTCCCGTCGCGATCAACGGGGAGGGAACGGAAGACGTCGAGATCAGCGGGCATCGGGACCTCCCGAGGTTGGAGACGAATCGGCTCCGGGGCGGTGCGTGCCTCGTCATCGCGGATGGCCTCTGCCTCAAGGCTCCGAAGATCCAGAAGCACGTCCGTCGCCTCAAGATCGACGGCTGGGAGTTCATCGATACGTATCTCGAGGAGAAGGGCGGGACGGTCGGGAGCGCGGACAGCGGTGCGATTCTCGAGCCGAGCGAGACGTTCATCGAAAACATTCTCGCCGGCCGCCCGGTCCTCTGCCACCCGAGCCGCGCCGGTGGGCTCCGGCTCCGGTACGGGAAGAGCCGTGCGAACGGGCTCGCGTCCCTCGGCCTCCACCCCGCGACGATGGTCATCCTCGACGAGTTCATCGCCGTGGGAACGCAAATCAAGACCGAGCGGCCGGGGAAGGCGGGCGCCGTCACGCCGTGCGACTCGATCGAGGGCCCGCTCGTCGTCCTGGAGAGCGGGGACTTCATCGCGGTGACGACGGAGTCCGAGGCCCGGGAGCTGCGGCCGAAGGTCAAGCGAATCGCGGACCTGGGCGAGATCCTCGTGCCGTACGGGGAGTTCCTCGAGAACAACCATCCCCTCGTCCCGGGAGCGTTCTCCATCGAGTGGTTTCGGGAAGAACTCCGGACTGCGGCGGGGGAGCTGCCCGCGGACTGGGAGTCCCCACCCTGGGGGCGGGCCCTCGAACTTTCGCGGGAGCACCGCGTCCCGCTCCACCCCGCGTACAACCTGTTCTGGCACGATGCGGATGTCCCGAGCCTCGTCGCCCTCCGCGATGTGATTTCGCGGGTGGGCCGCATGGACGGAGCGGCCCTCGTCCTCCCCTTCGACGCGCCGACGCAGGAGGCCCTCGTGGTCCTCGGCGCGACCCATCGGCTCCGTGGGGCGGAGCTCGTCGTCGAACGGAGCGGGGACTTCATCGCGGTGACGACGGAGTCCGAGGCCCGGGAGCTGCGGCCGAAGGTCAAGCGAATCGCGGACCTGGGCGAGATCCTCGTGCCGTACGGGGAGTTCCTCGAGAACAACCATCCCCTCGTCCCGGGAGCGTTCTCCATCGAGTGGTTTCGGGAAGAACTCCGGACTGCGGCGGGGGAGCTGCCCGCGGACTGGGAGTCCCCACCCTGGGGGCGGGCCCTCGAACTTTCGCGGGAGCACCGCGTCCCGCTCCACCCCGCGTACAACCTGTTCTGGCACGATGCGGATGTCCCGAGCCTCGTCGCCCTCCGCGATGTGATTTCGCGGGTGGGCCGCATGGACGGAGCGGCCCTCGTCCTCCCCTTCGACGCGCCGACGCAGGAGGCCCTCGTGGTCCTCGGCGCGACCCATCGGCTCCGTGGGGCGGAGCTCGTCGTCGAACGATACGCGCGGCCCCTCCTCGCGGGCCTGGGGATCGAGTCCGCCGCCGAGGGGATGCGGCCGCGCCCGATCATCGAAGCACGCGACGGGCTTGACTTCGCGTCGAAAAACACGGGAGTGCCGATCAAGGCCCGCAGCCCGACGCGCATCGGCGCGCGGATGGGCCGCCCGGAGAAGGCCGCTCCGCGGGAGATGTCCCCGCCTCCCCATGCCCTCTTCCCGCTCGGTCCCGCCGGTGGGATGCAGCGCCTGGTCAATGAGGCCGTGGCGAAGGACGTCATCGAGGTTGAGATCGGCCTCCGCGTCTGTCCGTCGTGCCGCCAGCGGTGGTTCCTCCCGCGCTGTCCGAAGTGCGGGGCTCACACGGAGGGGCGGATGCGGCCGGTGCGTCAGCGGATCCCTCTTCGGGAGGTCCTCGATGACGCGATGGCGCGCGTCGGGATGACTTCGTTGCCGCCCGGGGTGAAGGCGGTGCAGGGCATGATCTCCCGCTCGAAGACGCCCGAGCCTCTGGAGAAAGGGCTCCTCCGTGCGAAGCACGGCCTCCACGTGTTCAAGGATGGGACGACCCGGTTTGACATGACGAACCTCGTGCTCACGCACTTCCGCCCGGAGGAGGTCCGTCTCCCGGTCGAACGGGCTCGCGCCCTCGGCTACGAGCGGGACGTCCATGGCGCAGCCCTCGTCGATCCGAAGCAGCTCCTCGAGCTCCGCCCGCAGGATGTGGTAATCCCAGAGGAGGGGGGAGATTTCCTCCTGAAGGTCTCGAAGTTCGTGGACGAACTCCTGGTGCGCGTGTACGGCCTCCCGCCGTTCTACAATGTACAGAGCCGCGACGGGCTCATCGGGCACCTCGTCCTGACCCTCGCACCGCACACGTCGGGGGGCGTCATGGGCCGCCTGATCGGATTCACGAAGGCGCGCGCCTGGTTCAACCATCCCTACATGGTCGCGGCCCGACGCCGGAATGCGGACGGTGACGAGGACTCCGTCCTCCTGTTGCTCGATTGCCTTGTGAACTTCAGCCGGGAGTTCCTCCCGGAGAAGCGGGGCGGGCTGATGGACGCTCCCCTCGTCCTCACGACGCGCATCGACCCGAACGAGATTGACAAGGAGGCGCACAACGTCGACCTGATGGCCCGCTATCCCCTCGAGTTCTACCGCGCGACGGAGCGGTTCGCGCACCCGCGGGAGGTGGAGCCCCTGATGGACCTCGCGAGCCGGCGGATCGGGAGCGTGCTCCAGTATGAGGGGTTCGGATTCACACACTCGGTGGAATCGATCGAGGCGGGCCCGCTCATGTCCGCGTACGTCCGCGGATCGATGGAGGAGAAAATGGAGGCCCAGCTAGCCCTCGCCTTGAAGATCCGGGCCGTCGACGCGAACGATGTCGTCGCGCGGATCGTCGTCCATCATTTCCTTCCGGACCTCATCGGAAACCTGAAGCGGTTTTCCCTGCAGAGCTTCCGGTGCACGAAGTGCAGCGCGAAATACCGTCGCCTGCCGTTGCGGGGGAAGTGCACCGCGAACGCGGGAGCCCATGAATGTGGCGGGGACCTCACCCTGACCGTGCACGAGGGGTCCGTGAAGAAGTACCTCGAGGTCACGAAGCGGATCACGCAGGAGTATCAGGTGTCGCCGTACCTCCAGCAGCGGATTGCGCTCATCGAGGACGCGATCTCGTCGCTGTTCACGAGCGACGCGGCGCACGACCTGAAGCTCGACGACTTCCTCTAGGCCCCGGCGGGCCGGCCCTCCGCGCGCCGGAGGATGACGCCACCCGCGAATCCGAGGCCGACGCCCGCGGCGATGAGCAGGACTCCGCCCCACGGCGGCTGCGTCTCCGTCCCGAACAGGAGATCATAGAGGGTCTTCAGGAGGCCCGTGAGTTCGAACGGGGGCGGGCGGAACCCGAGCGGTTGGGCGACGAGCCGATCGAGGAGCCCCCAGAGTCCGGCGAACAGGGCGTCCGCCTGGATCGTCCAGATGATCGCGACCGCGAACCCGGCGACGAGGAAGGTGAGGCCCAGCTTCACGATCCCAGGAATCCGAACGACGAACCCGCACGTCGGACACACGGAGCCGTAACCCTCCGGAATCTCACCGGCACACCGCGGGCAGACGGCCATCAGGGTCCGTACCCGCCTTCGATTCAAAACCCTTTGGAGGCCGTCGGTGCGCCGTGCTACCACGGATTCCGAAACGTTCTTTGCGCGCCGCTCCGTTTCGACCGCCAGGATGTTCGCCTCCCGGGCGACCCATGTCGAACTCTCCGGGATCCGGAAGATGTTCGAGGCGGCGCCTTCCGGGGCGATCAACCTCGGGCTCGGGGAGCCGGATTTCCAACCGCCGCTGCACATCCTCGAGGCGCTCGAGCGCGCGGTCCGGGGCGGGATGAACAAGTACGGACCGACGGGCGGCCTCCCGGAGCTCCGGTCCGCGGTCGCCGAACGCCTTTCGCGATACGCACCGGTGACCCCGGATCAGGTGCTCATCACCACGGGTGCGACCCAGGCTCTGTGCGCGACCACCCTGTCCCTCGTGGATCGCGGGGACGAGGTGCTGACCCCGGACCCGGGCTTCGTGCTCTTCGCCCCCCACATCACCCTGGCGAGCGGCACGCCCGTGTTCTACAAGGTCCGGAAGAACGACGCGTTCCAGCCCCGGTTGGATGAGCTCAGCGAGCTCGTGACCCCCAAGACGAAGGCGATCATCGTGAACTCCCCCGGGAACCCGACGGGGGGCGTCCTCGACCGGAAGACGATCAAGGGGATCGTCGAGGTCGCGGAGGACAACGACCTGCTGATCATCTCGGACGAGGTCTACGAGCCGTTCGTCTACGAAGGGCGCCACGAGACCTTCCTCGGGACGTACGACAAACTCGTGTATGTGAATTCGTTCTCCAAGCTGTTCGCGATGACGGGGTGGCGGATCGGCTACCTCGTCGCCGCGCCGGAGATCGTGAAGACGCTCGCGAAGATCAGCTACTACTTCATCGCGTGCCCCCCGACCCCCACGCAGGTCGCGGTGCTCGCCGGCCTCCGAGGCCCCCAGGACTTCGTCACGCACATGGTGAAGGAGTTCCACCACCGCCGCGAGATGATCGTCGGCCTGCTGAGCCGGATCGAGGGCTTCGACTGCCCGTGGCCCAAGGGCGCGTTCTACACGTTCCCGAGCTTCGACTTCGAGCTCACGTCCGAAGACCTCGCGTTCAAGATCCTCAAGGCGGGCGTGATCTGCACGCCTGGATCCGCGTTCGGGGCGGGAGGTGAGGGGCACCTCCGGTTCTCGTATGCGAACTCCCGCGAAAACATCGCGAAGGGCGTCGAGATTGTTTCGAAGGTCGCGCAGTCCCTCCAGTGAGCCGCCTCCGAGGACAACAACCTTTTCTACGCCCCACCCATCGCCAGCGGAATGCGGAAATCCACCGCGTCGTCCCTCCTCGCGGTCCTCGCGTTGGCCCTCGTCCTCCGGCTCTCTCCCCTCACGCGGTTCGTGTATTTCGGCAGCGACGTCGGCGAGTACTTTCGCATCTCGAAGGGGCTCCTAGAGACCGGCCACATCGCCCTCCCGTATACGGGATGGGGCGTCACGTACCCGTACTTTCCAGGGATGTTCTTCCTCGTCACCGGCGCCTCCCTTGGCGGGCTGGAGCTCAGCGGGTCCCTCGACCTCGTGGTCCCGTCGCTGGGCGCCCTGATCCCCGCGGTGGTGTTCCTCCTCGCGGTCCGCGCGTTGGCCCTCGTCCTCCGGCTCTCTCCCCTCACGCGGTTCGTGTATTTCGGCAGCGACGTCGGCGAGTACTTTCGCATCTCGAAGGGGCTCCTAGAGACCGGCCACATCGCCCTCCCGTATACGGGATGGGGCGTCACGTACCCGTACTTTCCAGGGATGTTCTTCCTCGTCACCGGCGCCTCCCTTGGCGGGCTGGAGCTCAGCGGGTCCCTCGACCTCGTGGTCCCGTCGCTGGGCGCCCTGATCCCCGCGGTGGTGTTCCTCCTCGCGGTCCGCGTGCTTCACGAGGACAGGGCGGGCCTCATCGCCGCCGCGTTCGTCGCCGTCGCGATGCCCCATGTCTTCCAGACCGCGCATCCGATTCCCGGGACCGTGGGAGAACTCCTCGCCGTCTCCGCGCTCCTCCTCTGGCTCCGCCTCCCGAGGGACCCGCGCACGTGGGCCCTTCTGTTGCCGGTCACCCTTGCGTTGGTCGTGACGCACCACCTGAGCGCCTACATTCTCATCGTGATGCTCCTCATCGGAGTTTCGCTGCGAGCCGTGGTGCGCCCGGCGCCCGCTGCCGGAGTCCGTGCGCAGGTCGCCTATCTTCTCGTGCTCATTGGGATTTCGTTTGGATTCTGGTTCGGATACGCGGCGACCTTTCGGTCACAGATTCTCACGGACGTGCGGCTCGAACCGTGGTGGCTCACGCTGGCCGGCTTCCCCGCGCTGGTGGCCCTGCTTGGTGTCCTCGTCCTTCTCCGACAGCGCTTCGCGTGGCGATACCGCCCACGGTATCCGTCGCTGCGCCACATCTCCATTGGATATGCGGTCGCCTTCGGCTCGGCGTTCGGAGTCGTCGCGTTTGCGGTCGCGTTCGCGATCGCCGGCACAACGATCCGCCTCTCGACGGAGGTCCTCTGGTACTTCCTCCCGCTCTTCGCCTTCTTCGCCCTGTCCGGGTCTGGGAGGAAGCACACCGACTTCGCGGGAGCCGGTATCGAGACGACGGGATGGTTCCTCGCCCTTGTGCTCTCCATGGTCTTCGGTTCCTTCTTCGCGCCGCGAGTGCTCATCCCATATCGTCACATCGAGTACGCCGTTGTCGTCCTCTCGGTGTTCGTCGGCTCGGGGTTCGCTCGTTTTCTTGAGCTCGGGGACGTAGGCCGGCGGCGGGTCCTCGCCGCGGGGATTGTGGCATTCTTCGTGGCGGGAAGCGCCCTCAGTGCGTTTCCATCGGCGGGCCTCCTCGCGAACTACGAAGAGGGGGCGCGCCCCGCCGCCATCGATGTCTCCTATTGGGCGGGGGACAACGTAGATGGGCTCCTTGCCACGGATCACCGGGCATCGAGCCTGGCCTACGGGTTCGGTGGGGTGAACGCGACGTGGGACACCGCCCCCCTCGCTCTCATCGCGGATGACTTCGCTACTGCGGAAGACGACATGCTCCTCGTCCGAGCCCCAGGGGGCGTCGCCAGGGTGGACTACGTGCTCGTCGACACCGACCTCGCCGCCGGGGTGCAGCTGTCGCCCCTGGAGCCTGCGCGGCCCCTTTCGCCCGCGGCCCTCGCGAAGTTCGCCTCGGCTCCGTACCAGAAGGTGTTCGACAATGGATTCGCTCAAGTGTACTTCGTGAACTGGGGCTGTCCGCAGGGATCGTGCCCATGAAAGTGGGGATCGTCCACGACTGGATGACGACCCTCGGGGGAGGAGAGAAGGTCGTCCTGACCCTTGCGCGCGCGTTCGGCGCGGAAATCGTGACGACCGAGGTGGAGCCCAAGGTCCTGCGTGACGCGGGGTTCGAGGGCGTCCGTGTCCGGTCGATCGCGGACCTCCCACGGGCCCAACCGTGGCGGATCCTCGCGGCGACCCGCGCATTCTCCCGCCTGCGCCTCGAGGGATTCGACGTTTTCGTTTTGTCCGGCAACTGGGCGGTCCACGCGGCGGGCCACCACCATCCGAACGTGTACTACTGTCACACGCCGGCGCGCGTGTTCTACGACCTCAGAGTGGCGTGGCTCGCGAGCCTTCCAGCACACCAGCGCCCGTTCGCGCGCGTGTGGACCAGGGTTCACCGCGCGTGGAACGAACGACGAGTCCCCTCCCTCGACCGGATCGTCGCGAACAGTCGAAATGTACAGGGACGGATCACAAGATACTGGGGGCGAGAGAGCGTCGTCATCAACCCGCCCGTCCCCACGACCAAGTTCCGGCACGACGGGATCGGCGACTTCTGGCTCGACGTGAGCCGCCTGTCTCATGAGAAGAGCTTGGGCCTCGCCCTCGAAGTCTTCCGACGCCTCCCGCACGAGCGCCTCCTGATCGTCGGCGGCGCCCCGAGGGGGACGGACCGCGACGCGTTCATCGAACGGCTGCGGCCACCGCCGAACGTAGAGTTCCGCGACACGGTCACTGAAGCCGAGCTCATCACCTTGTACGCGCGATGCCGTGGAGTCATCTCCACCGCGATCGACGAGGACTTCGGGATGACCGCCGTGGAGGCGAACGCATCCGGCAAGGTCGTCATCGCGGCGGACGGCGGAGGGTACCGTGAGACGCAGGTCGAAGGGGTCACGGGATTCCTCCTTCCATCGAGGCCTGAGGCGTTCGCGGAGCGCATCACCTCCCTGACCGCCGCGGACCTGGAGAGTCGCGCGGCGCGGTGCGTCGAGCAGGCACGGCGGTTCGACTCCTCGCTCTTCGTCGAGCGGATGCGGGGGGAAATCACCGCGGCCGTCGAGGGGGCCCGACGGTGAGGCTCGCGGTCTTCTACGACTACCTCGAAACGGTCGGAGGCGGGGAACGGGTCGCCCTCACCCTCGCGAAGCATTTCGATGCAGACCTGATTACGACCCAGCTCGATCCGGACCTCCCCGCGCGGGCGGGGTACGAGGGAGTCCGGATCGTGTCCCTGGGGAAGATTGCGCGCGGGCCGCCCTTCAAGCAGGTTCACGCGACCTGGAAGTTCTCCCGAGCCCGGCTGGAAGGGTATGACGCCCACATCCTGATCGGGAACTGGGCGCACTTTGCGGGGAAGCATCATCACCCGAACCTGTACTATTGTCTCACACCGACCCGATCCTTCTATGATCTG
Organism: Methanobacteriota archaeon; assembly: GCA_005878915.1. Classification (GTDB taxonomy): domain Archaea; phylum Thermoplasmatota; class Thermoplasmata; order RBG-16-68-12; family RBG-16-68-12; genus EA-19. The sequence goes on from VBML01000022.1 coordinate 16,806, forward strand.
CGGAGCGTCACGCTGGCCCGCTTGCCGCCGCTTCGGCGGGCGGTCGCGAAGGCGTGGATCGGGGTCCATGGCGCCCTCGACCGGCGGGCGGTCCGTCATGTCGATCGGATCGTCGCGATCAGCGAAAACGTGAGGGGCCGCGTCCGACGGTTCTACGGACGGGACGCCGACGTGATCTATCCACCCGTCGCCACCGGACGATTCCGCTTCATCGAGCTCGGCGACCAGTGGCTTTCGGTGAACCGGTTGTACCCGGAGAAGCGGCTGGACCTCCAAATGGAGATCTTCCGTCGACTCCCGTCCGAGAGTCTCGTTGTCGTCGGCGGGTACACGAAGGGGGACCGGACCGAGGCGCACGTCGGTTCCCTTCGCCCCCCGAAGAACGTGACGTTCGTGGGCGAGGTCTCCGAGTCCGCTCTCGCGGACCTCTATGGGCGATGCCGAGGGTTGGTCACGACCGCGATCGACGAGGATTTCGGGATCACACCGGTGGAGGCGATGGCCGCGGGGAAGGTCGTCCTCGCAACGGACGAAGGCGGCTATCGCGAGACGATCGCGTCGGGCCGCACCGGGTTCCTCCTCCCGCCGACCCCCGACGCCTTCGCACAGAAGATCCGCGATCTCGATGACTCCACGCTCCTCTCCATGCGCGACGCTTGCGTCGCCCGAGCGCGAGACTTCGAGGAAACCGTGTTCCTTCGACGGATGAGGGACGCGATCGGGGGGTGACGGGTGGAATCCCTCCGGGCATGGCGCCAGAAACTGAGGACCCCGGTCGTCCGCAACGCGGGGTACCTCATCGCGTCAGAAGCCGTCGCGGGAACGCTCGGCCTCGTCTTCTGGGGGGTCGCGGCGCGCTTGTTCCCGAACGATGCGGACATCGGCCTCGCGGCGATTCTCATCAACGGCGCGACCCTCCTCGCGCTCCTTTCGACCTTGGGGTTCAACGTCTCCCTCGTCCGGTTTATCGGGGAACCTTCGGCCCCGATCGCGCGGATGATCAATTCCAGCGTCACGATTGGGTGCGCCGTCGCGATCCTCCTCGCGACCCTGTTCGGCATGGGTGCGGGCGTCTTTCTTCCGAGGCTCGCGTTCCTCGCGAGTAACCCTGGGCTCCTCATCCTGTTCGCCGCGTTCACCGCGATCTGGACCGTCTCCCTCTTGTTCGACGCGGCGCTCGTTGGCCTTGGGAGGGCGAAGTACGTCTTCATCCGAACGGCGGTGTACAACCTCTTGAAGATCCCGCTTCCCGCCGCGCTCGTCATCGTGGTCGTGGCCCCCTTCGCACTGTTCTCCGCCTGGGGACTCGCGCTCCTCGCCGCGAACATTCTCGCAGCCCTCGTGCTGCTCGAAAGGGTCGTGCCCGGCTATCGGCTCCGCCCCGACCTCGACCGCGCCACCGTGCGCCCCATGGTCCGATACAGTGCCGCGAACCACACGACGAACGTGCTCGCCGCCGTCCCCGGCCTTCTCTTCCCCCTCCTCGTCGCCACGGCCCTCCGGCCGGAAAACGCCGCATACTTCTATATCGCCTGGGTCCTCTCAAACTTCCTCTTCATCATCCCGGGATCGATTTTCACCAGCGTGTTCGCCGAGGGATCTCGATGGAGGCCCGGGCTCAAGGGAAACGCGATCGATGGGCTCTTCCTTTCCCTCGGTGTCCTGATCCCCGCGGTCGCGGCGGTCATCCTCGCCGGTCCTCTGGTCCTGGGGGCGTTGAAGTCGACGTTCGCGTCGCAGTCCGCCCCGCTCCTGAACATCCTCGCGGCGTCCTCGTTCTTCGTCGCCATCAATGCGCTGTACACCGCATACATGCGCGTGGAGAAGCGAATGCGTCCCGTCATCGGCCTGTACGCGGGCACGACCCTAGGGGCCCTCGCCCTCGTCTTCCCCCTCACATGGGTCGTGGGGCTCCCGGGCGCCGGGTTGGCGTTCGGCATCGCGCAGGGTACGGGGGCGGCGTTCGCGCTCTCCGCGATGGTTCGAGAAGGGGTGTTGCGCCGAGGCCCCTAGGGTTTCGGCGGGGACGGGAAGCAGATCATGCAGTTCGCGTCGATGTCGCTGATCTGCTTGTGATACTCGCAGAATCGGACCGTGTGCATCACGCCGTCGCAGAACCGGTCGATCATCGCGATCTGTTCCGTCTGCGAAATGCCTCCCGCGATCCGCGTCGCCAGGGTCACGCAGAACACGTCGATCTCCGGGAAGCGCACGATGAGTTCTACGTCGAGGCCTCGGCTCTTCGTGTTGTAGTGGCTCACGGCGGCCTGCGTGATCCCGAGGGCCCGAGCGACCTTGACCTGTTTCAGTTTGTGGACCTCGAGGAGCTGCTGGGCGAGTCGGGCGCGAATCGTCGGCAGGAGCTTCGCCGCGGTGACTTCCGAGGGTTGCAACATCGAGCGTGCCCGGCCGAGATGAAGAATCCCCGTTCGTGAATATAACGCTGTTGCCTTCCGTCGCAAGGCCGGTTCTTATGGGGCAAGTCGGCCGATTTCAGGATGCAAGTTTTCCTCGGGTCCGCCTGCGGAGAAAGGTTATTAAGGCAACTCTCTCTCTGTCGAAATCCCCCACGTCTGGTGTCCCGTGCGATGACGGAATTGTTGATCGACCTTGAGGACAAACGGGAGCGCGAGAACGGCGAGGCGGAGCGGCATCGTCGCCGGCGGGACGAGCTGAACGACAAGACCCGCGAGTGGGTGAACCGCCGCGACGAACGGAACGGAAGGGTCCGGGAGATCGTCGAGCAGGCGATGGGCCATCGGTTGCGTCGCGACGAGTTGAACGCTCAGGTGAAGAAGGCGAAGGATGAGCGGGACATCTGGAACCGGAACGTCAACGAGCTCGTGGAGGTCGTGAACGAGCTCAAGCGCCGGAAGCTGCCGCGCGGTGCGATCCCCCTCGGGCAGCTGAAGCGGGAGCTGAAGGAACTCGAGTTCAAGCAGATGACCTCCGTGCTCAAGCCCGGCAAGGAGCAGGAGCTGATGAAGGAGATGACCCGCCTCCAGGCGGAGATCCTCAAGCTCGAAAAGGCCCTCGAGGAGAACGCGGAGGTCCGGAAGGCCCTGCAGGAACTCAAGGACGCGAAGGAGAAGGCAGAGGCGGCGCACCGCCTCGTCGGGCAGCTCGCGGAGGAGGCGCAGAAGGAGCACGACACGATGACCCAACTGTACGAGCAATCCGACGCGATCCGGCGCGAGGCGGACCTCGCCCAGGAGGAGTTCATCAAGACGAAGATGCTCGCGGACGAGGAGCACCGGAAGCACATCGAGCACATCCGGCAGGTCCACGATTACGACAAGATCATCCACGGGATTCGACTGAAGACGGAACAAGTATCGCCGGGCGGGGAGGGGGTTAGCGTGAAGCGTCAGGCGGAGATGATTTTCGAGCGGTTCAAGCGGGGGGAGAAGCTCAGCACGGACGACCTCATGACCCTCCAGAAATCCGGGTACCTCTGAAGCTCCCGCCTATCCTTTGCATGGGTTTCGCGTTTACAAAACACTTATATACGGTCCTAAGGATTCAATGTCGGGGGAATTTTGGGCTAGTTCGTTAGAGTGCATCCCATCCCTTCTGACAAGGCTAGCCCTCCCTTCATTTTTCCAATGCAATCGGATTCGCGAGCGTTAGTTCTCCGCCGCCCTCCGGCCTCGCGTGGCGCTTCGAAATTCGTCAGGTTCGGATCACGGAACGCGTCATAGCGCCGTGGATTCGCGAGCGATCGAACGCACGCGGCGACCCTTTATACCGCGGCACAACATCGGTTCCGCAAGCATGGTCCTCGAGAAGCTCGGCTCATCGTTGCGCGAAGCCCTCCGGAAGATTGCGGGTGCATCCCACATCGACGAGGCGCTCATCAAGGAGGTCGTGCGGGACATCCAGCGCGCCCTCCTACAGGCGGACGTGAACGTTGAGCTCGCGCTTCGGATCACCCGCCGACTCCAGAAGCGCGCGTTCGAAGAGAGGCCGCCCGCGGGGATGAGCCCCAGGGAGCACGTCGTCCGAATCATCTACGAGGAACTCGTCGAGATCCTCGGGGCCGCCAAAGACATCCCGATTGCGAAACAGCGGATCCTCTTGGTCGGCCTGTATGGCCAGGGCAAGACGACGACGATCGGGAAGCTTGCGCGGTACTTTCAGAAGAAGGGGCTGAGCGTCGGTGTCGTTGCCGCGGACACCCACCGGCCGGCCGCGTA
>VBML01000046.1 GCA_005878915.1 Methanobacteriota archaeon
CGACGGACAACCAAGTGTCCTTGGTGAGATCGTCGGGATCGACGGACCAGTCCTTGAACACATCCCGTACCTTGGCGGCCCCCAAGGTGGCTTCCATGTGTCGAATGGCCGCGATCGCCAGGGACGCCCGGATCTTGGGGACAAAATCCACGCTCTTTGAATCCTGGGACGGTGGAGAAAACCGACGACGCGAGCTCTGTCGATACGCGACGAGCCTCGACCCGATCTCGGTGAGAGCGTAGAGCCGGCCGTGGGATCGTGTGGAAGGTGTCAAGCACTCGACGAGTCCCCTCTTCGCCATCTCTCGGAGCGATCGGCTCACGTGGGTGAGCCGTAGGTTCGTTTCCCTGGCGAGCTGGTGGGGCAGTTTGGGGGATGCCGCCAGCGCGGTGATGACCTTTTCCCGGTATCCGCTTGAGGCCACGAAACTAAAATCCGACCATAACCGACTACGAATCGGCAAGAGCGTGCCCCCGGCCCAAGGGCGCCCCAGCGAGCCGCCCACGTTTAGATGAGCACCGGGCTAATCAATCTAACCCCGACGATCTCGCCCATCCCTCCATATCGAAGATGATAACAGGGCGCAACCACGCCGAGAACGGGCGAGGCCGAGTTCGGGCACATCCTTTGCCGCCACAGATCCCCCGAAAGGGCCCGCGAGGACGATTCAGCTCACTACGCGGAAGTCGGAGACGAGCCGCCAATGGTCCCCGTGAGCGACAACGGCGAAGCCCGCGTTCCGGATCGAGTTCTTGTATGCCTCCGTCGGGGCCGACCCACTCAACCGCGCGATGAACTGGGAGAACAAAGTACCGTGGCCCACGACAGCGACAGTTTCCGCGTGATGGCTGGTTGCGATCCCTTCCAAGCACCGCGTCACCCGATCTCCCGCCATGCCCAGCGATTCCCCGCCGGGCGGGACCCACCCCAAGTCGTGCCACGCTCGTCTCTCAAGATTCATGTAGGCTTCTTGCGGGAGGTCCGCGGGGTTCGCCGTCCATTCCCGCAGACATTCCTTTCTCTCCAGGGGGACATGAAACGCGGTTTGCAGGACTGTCGCGGACTGGACGGCCCGGAGGATCGTGCTCGAGTAGATCGCGGAGGGTTTGGCGAAGGGCCACTCGGCGCCGAGGCGGTTCATCTGCTGCCAGCCTTCGGAGGACAGCGGCGCGAGATCGAAGTTCGACGTGTTGCTCGGCCGCACAATCGCGCCGTGGCGGATTAGCACAAGGACGGAATTCGAGTCGCTTGGGATCCGTGCTCACCCTCCGGAAACTACGGCGATGACGCGGAGCTGCTCTCCCTCGTGCAGCTTTTCGTCGATTGGGATCGGTGCGTCCCCTCGCACGAGGATGTGAACGTCGACGGCCAGACCGAGGGACTTCAGGAGTTCGTACCCGCTGGAGCCCTCGGGGAGGGCGACCGATTTCGTCTCTCGAGCGGGGAATAATTCCGCGGTGATGCGCATGACGGAACGGTTAAAACAGGAGAGGACTTAAGCGTTCAGCGGAGCCCAGGTCGCGAAGCTCGGTATCGCGGCGGTCTCGAAAACCGCTTCCTGAAAGGGAGCGCAGGTTCAAATCCTGCCCTGGGCGGTTTCCCAGCGTGGCGGAGGCTCGCGAAGAATTCACCGCCAAAAGAACGACGCTGTCCTCATTCCCATCGAAAGAGCTTGACGGCCAGCCCGAACACGACGGCGGCGAAGAGGCCGAGGACCCCCAAGTCCAAGCCGATGTCCGCGAGTCCGGCCCCGCGGATCATGACCTGGCGCAGGGCATCGGAGAAGTACGTAAGGGGCATCGAATACGCAAGAATTTGGACAGGCCCCGGAAGCCGCTCGATCGGGATGAACACGCCGCCGAGGAAGAACATCGGGAACGTAACGAGACCCGTGAGGTTCTCCGCGCTGTCCGCGCTCCGCGAGATCGAGGAAACGAAGAACCCGAGGGAGATGAACACGAGGGCGCCAAATAAGGCCGCCACGAGGAGGGCGCCGATGTTTCCGACGATGTGAACGCCAAACGCGAAGACGGCGAGGGCGAGGAGGAGGCCCGTCTGCACGAGGCTGATGAGAAGGGCAGGGACGATTCGCCCGGCGAGGATGTACGCCGCCCCCGCGGGCGTTGCGTGAAGCCGCTTCAGGATTCGCTTCTCCCTCGAGGAGACGATGAACAGCGCGAGGCCGTACACACCGCTCTGCATGATCGCCATCGCGGTGATGCCCGGCGCGAGGAAGTCGATGTAGTCGAGGGACTGCGCGTTCACCGCTTCGGGGGCGACGCCAAGGGTCGCCGAACGGTTCGTCGCGCCCCGGAAGAAGCGGTCCGACACCTCCCGGACGGCCTGGAGCGCGACCTTCCAGGGTCCCTCCCTTGACGGCCGTCAGGCCCGCGCCCTGATCCGTGTAGTTCGCCAGCTGGAAGGGCAGAGACTTGTTGTTGAACTCCGTCCAAAGGGCGGTCGACCAGGCCGTGTGATCATCATCCATCATTCCGACGTGGAATGACACGGCGTCCGCGCGGCCGAACCCGAGGCCGAGGAGTCCCATGAAAATGATCGGGAACAGGATCGCCCAGACGAGGGTCGCGCGGTCCCGGATGAACATCAGGAGGTTCGCTTCGACCCAGCGGAAGAATCCGATTGGCGCCCTCATTCGCGGATCCGCCTCCCCGTCAGCTGGAGGAAGACGTCCTCGAGGGACGCATTCCGAACGTGGAGATCCTCAACGAGCAACCCCCGCCTACGGGCATCATCGAACACGCCTGTCAGCGTCCTCTCTAGCTCCCGTGTGTACAACGTGACGCGGCCGTCCTCGACTCTCATCTCGTCCACCCCGGGCAACGTTCCGAACGGCTTCGAGTCCCCGTCCACCGCGAACTCGATCGCATCTCGCTGTTGGAGCTTCCGGATGAGTTCCCCCGGTTCGTCGAGCGCGAGGATCTTTCCATGGTCCATGACACCGACTCGGTGGCACAGCCGCTCCGCTTCTTCCATGTAGTGCGTGGTGAGCATGATCGTCTTGCCCGTGTCCCGCAGCTTCGCGATGACATCCCAAAGGCTGCGCCGCGCCTGCGGGTCGAGTCCCGTCGTCGGTTCGTCGAGGAACACGACGTCCGGATCGTTCACGAGGGCGAGAGCGACCGCGAGCCGCTGTTTCTGTCCGCCGGAGAGCTTCTCCGTCCAGTCGTCCGCCTTCTCCTCCAGGTTGACGAGCTTCAGGAGATCGTCCGCGGGAAGGTGCTTCGGATACATCCCGCCAAACACCTCGAGGGTCTCCCGCGCCGTGAGCCTCTCGAAGAGGGCGGTCGCTTGCAGCTGAACGCCAATCCGCTCGTGCAGCTTTCGGCGATCCTTTCGCATGTCGACACCTGCCACAAAGACCTCCCCTCGATCCGCCTGTCGAAGTCCCTCCAAGATTTCCCATGTCGTGGTCTTGCCAGCACCGTTTGGACCGACGAGGCCAAAGACTTCCCCGGCCCCGACCGTGAAGGAGATGCCATCGACTGCGCGAACGTCGCCGTACGACTTCGTCAAGTCCCGAATCGCGACGACGTCGGACATCCCCCGTGTCGAACGTTGGGTGCGATATAAGGATGTGGCGGGAATCCGCAACCGACGGGGTGTGCAACCTTGAGCTACCGCGGGGGCGAAGCTCCTACGGGGTCGTCGGTATGGGCCACTGCCAATTCGCTATGAAGACGATCGCCATGATGATGAACGCGAGCGCGACGACGGCCCACGGCGGTACCTTGAGGGCCTTTTCGTCCTCCTGGTCGAAGTATCGGATGAGACCCGCCGCGGAGTGGAATCCCTCGTTCTTTTTCGACTGGGGCATCGTCTCCGCTTACCCGATGCCGATTATTAATACATTGCTTCGAAGGACGTTCGCGATTTCGATGAAGAGTGAACCAATTAGCTTATGGCAGGCGCCCAACTGACTGGGACTTGCGGCCGCGGTGGAGAGGACCTCAGCATGGAACGAATCCAAAACGACACCGTCTACATCGGCAGGAAGCCGATGATGAACTATGTCCTCGCGGTCGTCAGCCAGTTCAACGTGGGCTCGGAGAACGTCATCATTAAGGCCCGCGGGAAGTCGATCAGCCGCGCTGTCGATGTCGCGGAGGTAGTGAGGAAGAGGTACGTCACGGACGCGAAAGTGCGGGAGATCCGAATCGGGACGGAGCAGCTCCCAGACGAAGCAGGGAAGACGACGAACGTGTCCAGCATCGAGATCTTCCTCGCGAAGTGAACCGCGAAGCCAGAGGGCGTTCCCATCGCACGGTCGCTGCGATCCTTCTCCGGCAAAGACCGACGAGCGCTTGCTTATACGGTGGAGTCGGTTCCACGCGGGATGACAACCGCGCTCGAAGCGGTGCTCCAGGTCGCAGACACTCTTGCGGTGGGAGGTATCCGAGATCGGTCGCTGTGTGATGCATGCCTTGGCCGTCTCGTCGGCAGGGCTGGCCACGGTCTCACGAACTCTGAGCGCGGGCGGGCGATCCGAGAGCGCCTCACCATCGATGGCGGAGGGCCATGCTCGCTGTGCGGAGGATTGCTCGGAGAAGTCGACAAGTTTGCGGCCCTTGCCGCCGCGAAGCTAGCCCCCTGGGACTTCCGGACCTTCCTCGTCGGATCGAAGGTCGACCCCGAGGTCGTCGCTCGGGAGGAGCTGCTCTGGACGACGGTCGGCGCGGCCCTTGCCGAGGGGATCAAGTCGGAGCTCAACCGGGAGATCGGCAAGCGCCTCGAGGCACGACTCGGGATCCCCGCGGAGTTCTCCCGGCCCGACATCGTGGCCGTTGTCGACACCGCCTTCGATTCCGTCAACGTTGAGGTGAACCCTCTATTCATTTACGGGCGATATCGCAAACTCGCCCGAGGGATCCCACAAACGCGATGGCCGTGCCGTCGCTGCCGGGGGAAGGGATGCGCCCACTGCGGCGGGAGGGGCAAGATGTACGAGACGAGCGTCGAGGAGATGATCGCGGCCCCGGTGATGGCCCAGACCGGTGGGTCCGGCCATGCGCTCCACGGCATGGGGCGGGAAGACGTTGACGCGCGGATGCTCGGACGGGGGCGTCCGTTCATCCTCGAGATCAAGGAACCGGTCCGCCGGTCCGTCGATCTTGGTGCGGTGGCGGCGGCCGTGAATCCCTCCGGCGCCGTCGAGGTCGACGGGCTGCGAATGGCATCCGGGGCGGAGGTCACTCCCCTCAAAGAGGACCGCGCTCAGAAGGTCTATCGCGTCCTTGTCAAGTTCGCGGCCCCGGTTGAGGATGGAAACCTTAAAGGCGCGGGGGCCTCTCTCGTCGCCCGGCCGATCGGCCAACGCACGCCAATCAGGGTATCCCATCGGCGGGCAGACCGGACGCGGGAACGGCGGATCCTCGCCCTGGAAGTGACCCGATCGGACCGGGGGACGGCGGAGTTGCGAATCACGGCGGAGGCGGGCACGTACGTGAAGGAGCTCGTCCACGGAGATCGAGGCCGCACGACTCCGAGCCTCGCGGAGTCCCTGGGAGTCGCGTGCGAGGTCGTCGAGTTGGACGTCCTGGACATCCAGGACACGGGATGAGAGCCCATGGTGAAGGCGTCGAAAGGGATCATGGAGAAGACGCGGCAGAAGTTCCGCCGCTCCCCGCGGAAGCGCGGGCTCTCGCCGATCACTCGGTCATTCCAGAGGTTCGAGGTCGGGGAGAAGGCCGTGATCCGAATCGATTCCTCCTTCCAGAAGGGATGGCCCCACAATCGGTTCCATGGCCAGACGGGCACGGTCGTCGGGAAGCAGGGACGCGCCTACGTCATCGACGTCCGCCTCGGCGGAAAGATCAAGAAAGCGATCGTGAAGCCCGAGCACCTGGGGCGGGCGTGAGGGAGGGAGTCCCACGGTCGAGGAAAAGCACGTGTCCCTTGCGGAGATCAAGGACCTCCTGGAGCGGGAGAAGGTGGCCCGTCCCGCGCTCTCCATGGAGCAGTCCTACGCCTATCAACACGCGAGCACGTTCGCCAGGGTGACCCCTGAACAGGCCCAGAAGCTCGTGAAGGATCTTTCGGAGATCCCGATGATGTCCGAGTTCAACGCGGTCAAGATCGCGGACGTCCTCCCCACGCACGCCGACGACGTGCGGGCCATCTTCGCGAAGGAACGGTTCGCTCTCTCGAAAGAAGACATGGACCGAGTCCTGGAAATCGTGAGGCAGTATCTGTAACGGTGGGGGGAGCCTTGGAGGACTACGCGCGGATTCTCGACCACCTACCGCAAGGCCATCCGGACCGCTCGAAATACCAGCGCGAGCCCCTGGCGTACGCCCTCGGGGAGGACGAGTTCAAGCTCTTCGAGCTCACCCCGAAGGAGACGGCGGGTATCGCCACGGGGGACCGGGTCTACATCGGCAAGGACGTGGACCGGCGGGACGTGATCCTCCACGTGAAGCGACGCCTAGGGTACGACGAACTAACGACCGCCGCTCAGAACGAGCTGCCCTTCGTCGTCGGCCAGATCCTCAAGGACAAGGAGGAGAAGTTCATCCGCCTGTTCAACGAGGCGCAGGCGATCACGACAAGGTTCCACATGCTCGAGCTGCTGCCCGGCCTCGGCAAGAAGACGATGTGGGCGATCCTCGAGGAGCGGAAGAAAGGACCTTTCAAGAGCTTCGATGACCTCGCGAAGCGAGTGACGACGATCCGCCATCCGGACAAGCTGATCGCGAAACGGATCGAGATGGAGATCGCGAACCCCGGCGAGAAGTACCACCTGTTCGTGGCGCGGTGACGAGTGCAGACAAGCGGGAAGGGCTTGTCTGCACGTTCCGCTCGAGACTTCAGGGCCGCCACTTAGTCGCCGCCACCATCCCCGCCACCGCCCCCGCCGCCTCCGTCCCCGCCTCCACCGCCGCCGTCGCCTCCTCCGCTGCCCCCATCCCCACCGCCATCCCCGCCACCGTCTCCGCCGTCGCCGCTGCCGCCATCGCCGTCACCGTCACCATTGCCATCGCCCGTTCCCGCATCGCCAGCGGACCCATCGTCGCCGGAGTCGGAGTCCCCATTGTCGGAGTCGGAGTCAGTGCAACTGTCGTCGGAGCCGTCATCGGTGTCGTCATCCGAGTCGTCTTCCGGGTCTTCCGCGTCATTTTCATCTTCGATATCCCGTGCGAAAGCCTTTCCTGGTGCAAGGATGAAGTCGTCGGGCGGAGTCTTGCCCTCGGTGGACAACTGATGGCCTAGCAGGGCGAGTTCCAGGCCAAGGATCCCAACCAAGACGCCCGCTTGCGCCAGTTGGCCATTTGCAGTGGCCAAGCCAGTGAGGGTCATACCGAGTCCAATCGTCGCCACAGTGAGACCGAACGCTGTGAGCCCATCACTAAACCCGCCACGCGTAATGACGCGGGTATCTGAAAGGTACGCCCCGGTGCTGCCGGTCGCAGGATCGATAACGAACCACGACCGCCCGTGCCACAACCCGACCGTGACCGGTCGCACCGGAACGACCACGAGATATCCCGAGTCGACTGCCCGCGCAATGGCGGCCGCATCCCCTTGCGAAAGGCGCGCAAGCCTTGGAATGCTGCTGGATTCGGGCGTAATGACGGCCAAGGGGATCCCGGCTCGGCAGGCCTCCCCAAGGACCGTGACTGCCTCGACCGCGCCCTGGCCCGTGACGGCTTGGAGGACGAGAGACTCTAGGAAGGACGAGACAATCCCCGATACCACCGTGAAGCCCCACTGGTCCTGAACGGGGCCCTGCACCGCGATCAAGTCCCGTACCGCGTCGATTCCCAATCCCTCGGGGCCGTCCGCGACAATGGCCAGCGATGGCAGACGCTGATACGTGACGCCGAACGTCTCCGCGAGACGGTCGTTTTCTGCGTCCACCGCTGTCCAATACAGCGCACCTGCAACGACGAGCCCATGGACCCGCGCGTCGGCTCCCGAGAATCGGGCGTATTCGGCGACGGCGTGGGTGACCCAACCCGGGTCAAGGACCCCTTGATGAAAACTCAGCGCAACGGAATTCGAGGTGCCCGCAAGGACCACGGCGTTTTCGGCATCCGCCCCAGAGGACCCCACGGATGTGCCGAAGACGACCGTTATCTCCTGGAGACTCCCTTCGGGAACGATCCCCCCGCTGGCCACGCTTACGTCGTTGAGGGTGAGTTCCGGCTGAACACCGCCCTCAGCCGCGGGAGTCCACGTTAGAGTCAAGCTCTGGTGGACTACGTCCGTCAACCGAAGTTCAATGTCGATGCCAGCGAGAGAG
>VBML01000113.1 GCA_005878915.1 Methanobacteriota archaeon
CCTCGGTGGTCGGAGGAGTCAAATCGATCTTGAACGGGAGGGCCTGCTCCGCTTCCGCGTTCCCCGCAACGTCGGTGGAACGGAAGACGATGTCGTGCAACCCCTCTGCGGGGACCGTCACTCCACTGGAGTACGGCTCCCACGCGCCCGCGTCGAGTTGGAACTCCGTCAACCCGGGCCCGCTCGTCGCATCCGAGGTGACGAGTTGGATCGTCACCGCCGACTGGTACCATCCGTTCGCCCCAAGGGTTCCCCCGGGGGTGGCGGCGGTCGATGGGGGCGTTGTGTCGATGGAGATGTCCGCGGTCTGCGTGAGCTCGACGTTCCCCGCGTTGTCCGTGGACGCGTACTCCATCGTGTGTATGCCATCATCGCTCATCAGGAACGGGGTGGAATACGGAATCCACGAGCCCCCGTCGATCCGGTACGTCGTCGTGGCCAATCCGCTCCCGAAATCCGACGGGTTGAGGCGGACCGTCACCGCGGACACGTACCACGCTCCTTGTCCCGAGATCCCGGTGAGCGTGAGCCCCGTCAGCGGCGCAATCGTGTCCACCGTCGTGGAGACATCCGTCGCGGGTGACTGTGCCTCGGTATTCCCGAGGGCGTCCGTCGCGACGGAGTAGAACTCGTAGAACCCATCCCCGCCCGCGAGAGCGGTGTCGATCACCCATGACCATGGCGCGGCGTCGTCGGTCCCGAGCAAAGTCCACCCTCCGCCCAATTGGCGATAATACAGATCCACGGATGCGACGCCGCTGCCGGAGTCCGAGGCGCTCGCGGTCACGACGAACGCGGGCGTCGTCTCGTAGACCGGGAGGGAATCTGCCGACGAAAGGGGAGGCGCGGTGTCGACGGTCGTGGAGGCGTCCGGCCCCGCGGGGGGCGCCTCGACATTCGTCGCGCGATCGGTCGCAACGCTGTAGAACTCGTAGAATCCGTCGCCGCCAAGGGCGGTCGTGTCAAACGACCACTGCCACGGAGATGTCGTGTCCGTGCCGTAGCTCGCCCATGCGCCGCCGTCCTTCCGCTCGAACAGCTCGACGCCCGCCACGCCCCCGGAATCGGTCGCGGTCGCGGTGACGGGGAACGTCGGCGTGACCCGGCTCGCCGGCAGGGAGTCGACGGCGGACACGGGGAGGATCGTGTCTTGGATGATCACGCTGTACGGCCCGCTGCTCCCCGAGAACGTCTCGTCGTAGCTGGAGGACTGCGCGCTAGAGGTCGCACTCTGTGCGCGGCGAGCGCGCCGGTGTCGGTGACGTCCGCGGTGATCGTGAATGGCGTCCCAGCCTCCGCGCTAGCGGGACCGGAGAGGGCGATGGATACGGAGGGAGGCGAGACCTGTGAAGTCGCAGTGGGCACCGCGATCGCATAGTGCTCCGCGGTCACGCCAGTGAAGGTGGCGGGCGCTCGGACCTTGTACACCGTCGCCGGCACGTTGCTCGGGATGACGACCTGCTCGACGTTGTCCACCGTGCGACCGGAAGCGACCAGGCGAGCCCCATCCGCCTCGTTGTACGCATACAGGTCCAGGTCATTGAGCGGATAGTACGTCATCGGATAAGTGCCGGCGAGGTACGTCGCGTGCCGGTTCCACACTAGGGTCGCCCGGTCCCCGGCGGTCGCGGCGCCCCGGTAGAAGACGTAGTGCGTGGCTCCGCCGGTGACGTTTCCCTCCCGGACGTTGTTGCGAGCCGCATACGCGGCCGCAAGGTCGATGTATCCCCATCCGTACGCGGTATCGGGTCCCGCGGGTGCTCGGTCCTCTGCCGTGTTCAGGAGGAGCGCCTTGTACCGCGGCGGGAAGTTCGATCCGATTCCGTTCATCAGGAGGATGACGGAGGCGGCAACGTGCGGGGTCGCCATGCTCGTGCCACTCGCATCGATGAAGTCCGGGTTGCCTCCCTCCCAGAATGCGTACGTGGACATGATGTTCACTCCGGGCGCCGAGATGTCCGGCTTCAGCCGCCCGTCCCCCGTCGGCCCGCGGCTGCTGAAGCTCGCGATGCCGTCGTCCCCGCGCGGCGGTGTGTTCTGGTCATTGACTGCTCCGACGGAGAGGATGTTGAACCCGGCCCCGGGCTCGCCGACCGTGCACGAGCCCGGCCCGCTGTTTCCCGCCGCGATGGAGACTGCAACCCCAAGGCCGTCGACGACAGCATCGAAGAATCGCTCCCACGCGGTGTCCCCGACGCAGACGCCGCCGCCGAAGCTCAGGCTCACGACGTCCGCGCCCGCGGTCCGGACGGCCCAGTCCACGCCGAGCATCCCGTCGGAGGGGACCATCTGCCCGCCGCCGCCCGACGTCAGCCAGCCCGCCTTCGTGTTGATGAGCTGGTCGAGGCCGTACGCGACGCCGCGGTACGTCGTGTTCATGCTTGCGACCGTCCCCGCGACGTGCGTCCCGTGGAAGTGGAAGTCGTCTGGGTTCGTGGGGTTGTCCGCGTAGCCGGGCATGCTCTGCCCCGCGGCGTGGAACACGCGCGCCTGGTCCACCCGGAGCGCCGGATGCGTCGGGTCGATCCCCGTGTCCTCGACGGTGAGGTCCCACGTCCCGCCCGTGTAGCCCGCCGTCCACCACGTGTCTGCGTGGATCGCGTAGGCGCTGACGTTCATCAGGGCGGGGACCGGACGGTCCTCCGAGATCTGCCCGACCCAGGGGTTTGCCGCTAGTTGCGGAACAGCAACGAGTGGCAGCCGAGCGAACACGGCGGGGAGGACCGGGGTGTAGCCACCGAAGGTCCCTCCGAGGGCCTCGACGCGCCCCCTGAATTCGGTGATGAGCGGCGTAAGGCTCGCATCCGCGTAGGCATAGATGTCCCGACGCGTCGAATCGACAAGGGCGTCGATGCGTTGCAGCGCGGGATCGTTGGCGGGGGCGTCCTGCGGGAGTCTCGACGCAAGTCCTTCGAGGGATCGAAGGTTCGGATCGACGCGGGCCCACTCACTCGAGGCGGCTTGCGTGAACGAGGGGTCGCGGAGCTCAATGATGACATTGACAACCTCGTTGGAGCCGGGACCCGCATTGGAGATGCGTTGACGTAGGGCGGGCTCAACGACAACCGCCCACGCGGGGAGGGTTTTCGCCTCCATCGCAAGAATCTCCTCGCGTGTGGCAAAGCAACTCCCGCCGGACGCGCAGTATTGGTAGGTCCCAGCGCTCAGATCCTTGTAAATCCGGTATGAATCGCCAGAAACAGGACTCACGAAGAATTCTGCGAGGTCGCGGATGGGCACACCCTCTGCGTTGATTCCCGATTCGACACGCGGGCTGCCTCCTCTCGTACTTGCTGACGATCCTGTACCGGCCCCGGACGAGAAGACCGTCCCGATTCCCGCGGCGACGAGGACGGCGACAAGGAATGCCGCTGCAAGCCGGACGTGCCTCGTCTCACGAGAAAGGTCAGCACCAGAAACGCGGGCCCACCCCAGAAACCCCATGGTCTCCCGCCTCACTCCGCAAAGGATAGACCCACGACGTTATTTCAAAGCTGTGGTAATGTCGTCGAATCCACCGCTGCGGGCGGGGCCCACGACTACACGAGCTTCCACTCGCGGAGCACGTCTTCGAGGTTCGGATGGCCGATTTCGTCTAACTCGTATCGCACATGCGCGACCGGTTTGTTCGCCTTGAGGATTCGCCCGAGGTCGACGGGGGTGCCGCTGACGACGACGTCGCAGGGGACGGCGTTGATCGTCTCCTCGAGCTCCTTGATCTGCTTCGGGCCGTAGCCCATCGCGGGCAGGACCTTGCCGAGATGCGGATATTTCTTGAACGTCGTCTTCAGCGATCCCACCGCGTACGGCCTCGGGTCCATGATCTCTGCGGCTCCGAAGCGCTGGGCCGCGAGCGTCGCCGCGCCGTAAGCCATCCCACCATGGGTCAGGGTCGGCCCGTCCTCGATCACGAGGACCTTGCGGTTCCGGATCGGCGTTTCATCCGCCAGAGAGATCGGCGAGCCCGCCTCGACGATGACCGCGTCCGGATTCACTTGCTGCGCGTTGCGCTTCACGAGCTCGACGTCCTCCGGCTTGGCAGTGTCGACCTTGTTCACGACGATCACGTCCGCCATCCGGAATTTCGTCTCCCCCGGATAATACGAGAGCTCGTGGCCCGGCCGAAGCGGATCGGCGACGACGATATGGCGGTCCGGCTTGTAGAACGGCGTGTCGTTGTTCCCGCCGTCCCAGATCAGGACGTGCCCCTCCCGCTCCGCCTCGTACGTCGCGAACCGCTGGACGGCCTGGTCCGCGAGCTCCCCGTACGGCATCGGGTGGCGGACGACGACGACCTTCTTCCCGTGGGCCATCAGGATCTGTGCGAGCCGCCGCGTCGTCTGGCTCTTCCCGCTCCCGGTGCGGACCGCGGTAACGGCGATGACGGGGACGTTCGCCTTCAGCATCGTCTCCCGCGTCCCCAGGAGGCGGAAGTCCGCGCCGAGGGCGTTCGCGAGGGACGCGCGGTGCATCACGTAGCTGTAGTCGACAGGGAGGCGGGGAACCGGCGGGACTCGATCCCGGGGATTTGCGTGGCGGTGAACGCCCGCACGACGACGGTGGGGTCGTCGCGGAACCGGACGAGGAAGTTGAAGAAGTCCCGCCCCGCGGCTCCCATGATGAGGACGTTCCGAGGCTCGCCCACGGAAGCCTCGAACTCGCGGGGCCTTAAGGCGTTTCCGAGGACAGCGGCAGTCTCAGATAGCGGGAGGGATTCCGCGGGATGATGGCGGGGATCGAGGGCCTCCGGCGGGAGATTCTCCGGAAGATTCGGGCCCATGGTACGCCTGGGGGCGATCCGCGCGCCCAGAAGTACCTCGGCTCCCCGTATCCCGTCCTCGGGCTCTCGACTCCGCAGCTACAGGGGATCCTATCCGCATTCGTCCGAGCCCATCGAGGCCTCGATGCGAAGACCGTGAACGCCCTCGCGGATTCCCTGTGGAAGGGCAGGGTCCTCGAGGAGAAGTGGGCGGGGATCTCGATCCTCAGTCGGTACCGCAAGGCGTGGAACGGTTCTACATGGAAGATGGCGGATCGGTGGATTGACGATGCGGTCGGATGGGGGCTGTGCGACGCCCTAGCTATGGGCCCCATCGCGGACATGGTGTATGCAGACCCGGCACGCAATCGCGAGGTCATGCGTTGGACACGCTCGAAGAACTTCTGGCGCCGGCGGATCTCGGCGTACGCGATGCGGGCGTTCGTGCGGGCGGGAGAGCTCGAAAAGCCTCTTGTCCTCCTGGGACGGCTCCTCTACGACGGGGAGTTCTGGGTCCAGCGGGCCGTCGGCACGTGGCTGCGCGAATGCTGGAAGAAGGACGACCCGCGGGTGCGAACGTTCCTCCTTGAGCACGCGGCGGGGCTGCCGCGGATCACGATCACATTCGCCACGGAAAGGGCTCCGAAGGACTTCCGGGAGGAGCTTCGAAACAGAGCCCGTGCGGCTCCACCCCGGAGGAAAACGGGCCACAGGTAGTATGCTAGAGTGTCCGCAGTCGCGGCTTGCATATCTCGCTCGTACAGAATATGAGCGAGGATTCGCCCGCCCGATTCGCCCCTTTCTAGACGCGCGGCGGACCGTCGAGCCGTTCGTTCGCTCCCCGATTTCGCGGCCGCGGCTCGGGTTCGCGCTCGAAAATCGCGGACCATTCGTCGGGCGCGAGGCGGGTCCTCAACACTTCTTTCAGCGTTCGTAGCTGCCTCGATGAGTCGGGGGAGGATGCGCTCGACATCACATGTCCCGTCTCGACAACGTCCCTGTCGATAGGCGCGTCTCCTTCGGTCAAGACTTTCAAGATGGCGACGATGGCAACGAAACCGATAACGAAGAGGCCGATGATTGCCTGCGTCTCCATGAGGTCGTGCACGTTCCACGGGGTGCCGCGCTGATCCACGACAACCACGTTGGGCGCTATCGCAAATCTGGCGACGTACCCCAACCCCAGAGAGAGGTATGCAACGGCGACCTGCAACTTGCGGCCCCGGCCCAAGTTGGGGACTGACCCCGTCTTCCAGAGGTAGATGGTGAACGCCTGGAAGAACAGGTACACCGTGAGGTACCACCCCAGGAAATTGCTCAGGGGGACCCCGAAATAGCCGCCCCCGTCTTCCCAGATCCACGACTGGCGGTAGGTCGAGCTGCTGGGGTCGAGGGCGAGATCCCACAGCACCATGACGAAGGAGGCCACCACGGGCAAAGCCACGATCCTGAAGGCCCGATCGCCGGGCTTCCGCATGTTCAACAGGATACCTGCGATCGTCCACGCTAGGTACCCGACCGTGACGTACGCGGGGCCAATCAGGATCGGCACGAGGAACAGCTTCGGGCCCAGCGTTGAACCATAGTCGTAGTGGCCAAACGGGAAGCCCGTCACGATGCTGAGGTTCTCCATCGCGTTGCTAATCACCAGGGCGAGAGCCGAGAATATGAGGACCCCTCGCCACCCATAGCTGAGCGTGCCATGGAGGACGAGGAACGCCGCGCTCACGAAGACGAAAATGACTGAGAGGGCTAGCGTTGATACTCCGAGGGGCGGAAGGACAACGTTCGTAACGATGAACGCCGCAACAAGCGTCCAGAGGATGATGTCAATTCGGCTTATCCTCGCAACTGGTTCCGACATGTTGGTCACCCGTCATTCAAATCCCGAAATACTGAGGGGGGTCGCAACGAGTCATTCTCTAAGACCTTTGCCGTGTGTTTTCCGGGCGGATTCGAACTCTCCTCCCTGGGTGGAAGAAGCGACCCGATGGCCCTCCGTGCAACCCTTTTATCTCGCCCCCCCATTCCACGGCGAATGCCGGAGTACCGGATCCCGAAGGACGACGTGATCCGGGCCGCGATCTCCCGCGTGTTCCAGACCCGCCATGAGGTCCCCTCCCAGCGCGCCCTTAAACGCCTCGTCGAGCGGGAGGTCCGGGGCTCCGAGAACTTCCGCGTGGGCGGGGCGAGGGTCCGCCGCCTCGTCATCGACAGCGGGCTCGTCGGCGTCGAGATCCACGCCCGCGAGTCCGAGGAGAAAAAGGGCCTTACGCGATGTCCCGTGTGCGGAGAGCGGGTGAAGAAGCTGAAGAACATGACCGTCTTCGGCGGCACCGTGACGCTCGGGTTCAAGTGCCCGAGATGCGGATACTGGAGCGGGCTGCGGCGGCGGATCCCGACGCGGTACGTGTTCCGCCGGAGGTGACGGCGTGCGAGTGTTCTACGAGGACGGCATCGTCGTCCAGGATGGGATCAAGGAGATCATCCTCGACCCCGCGAGGCCGACGCCCGGTTCGATCGTGAGCCACGGACATCTCGATCACCTCACCGAAGGCGGGGTGATGACACCAGAGACCCTCGAAATCCTGAAGGTCCGGAAGGGCTCGAGCGTCGCGACGCCCCTCCCGTACAACCGCGAGCGGGAGGTGAACGGGTTCCGCGTTCGCCTGCGGGACGCCGGC
The DNA here is from genome assembly GCA_005878915.1 of Methanobacteriota archaeon. GTDB lineage: Archaea > Thermoplasmatota > Thermoplasmata > RBG-16-68-12 > RBG-16-68-12 > EA-19. The sequence goes on from VBML01000113.1 coordinate 7,444, forward strand.
CACGTGTTCGGGAGCGCGATGGTCCGCGCGGACGACCTCCTCTACACGGGGGACATGAACACGGAGGGCGGCGTGACGTGCGGCAAGGCGGTCCCGGAGCGGTGCACGACCCTCGTGATCGAGGCGACGTATGGGAAGCCGTATCTCAACTTCCCGCCGAAGCACGTCGTCGAAGGGGACCTCCTGAACTGGGTGGAGTTCGAGCTCGCGGAGGGCCCCGTCGCCCTCGGCGGATACGATTTCGGGAAGGCGCAGGAGCTGATCGCCCTCGTGAACCGCCTGAAGGTCGAGGTCGCGGTCTCCGATCGCATTGCGGACATCGCGGACGTGTACCGCGGTGCGGGTGTGAAGCTCGCCTACCGCCGGATCTCCGAGCTCTCGGAATCCGAGCGCAAGGACCCGCGCGTGTACGTCCTCCCGCGGGGATGGCTGAAGCCGCCGCTGGAGGAGAGCGTCTCCTGGCTCGGGCAAGTGGGCATGCGAACTGCGTATTGCTCCGGGTGGTGCACGATCTACGACTTCACGCGATCGTACGGGCTCGACGCGCAGTTCCCGCTCAGCGACCACGCGGACTTCGACGGCCTCCTGCGGTTCGTTGAGGCGTGTCGCCCGAAGCGCGTGTACACGGTGTTCAGCCACCCCGTGGACCTCGCGAAGGAGATCGACCGCCGCCTTCGGATCCCCGCGGAACCTCTGAGGATGAAGTCCATCGGCATGGTGCGGGACTTCGAGGTTGGATACTTCGACGGGGCAGCGTACCGGAAGCGGACGTTTGGCCCGCCGCACGAACTCCTCGCCCTCCATGGAAGCATTTCGGCCGGAGCGGATCCGCCGTTCCACCTACATATCGCGGCGGGGAACGAGTCCCATGGGGTCGTCGGCGGGCATCTCTTCAAGGCGACCGTGTCCACCCTGAACGAGATTTGCATTGCCCGATTCGAAACACTTCGGCTCGGCCGGGAGCTCAGTCCTCGGAGCGGACTGCGGGAGTTGGTTCTGGAGCCGGCAGCGATCGATACTGGACCCAGAAGGTCACGAGGGCGATCCCGCACATGATCGCCGCCGCGTACATCGGAAGCAGATAGTTGTTCCCGAAGGCGAGGAGCCCACCCGTCACCGGGCCGATGATGGAGGAGATGCTGAGCACGCTGCCGAGGATCCCGCCGGCGGTCGCCGTCTCCCGGTTCCTCTCAACGAGGAACTGCAGTGCGCCAACGTACAGGGTGGCCCATGCAAACCCCAGGAGGATCTGCGTGGCCAGAATCTCCACGACATTCCGCGCGACGGTGAACGAGACGAAGGTCGCCAGGGAGGCGACGAGTCCGATCGCGACGAGGCTCGTGCTCCGAATCCGGTCCAGCCGTTGCATCACGAGGAACTGCACGAGCGGGTTGAGGGTGTACGCCATCCCGATTTGGAATCCGTTCATGCCGAGCACGTCGCGCATGTACAGCGGGAAGATCACCCACACCATGTTCGCGCCGGTGTGTCGGATCAGCATCGTGAGATAGATCGGGAGGTTCCGGCGGATCAGGTCCACGGGGAAGAGGGGGACGACGAGATTTCCCGCGGCGGCCGTCGGAGCCCCCGAGGAGACGCCGAGTCCCGCGAGGAACAGGACGGAGGAGAGGAGGAAGACCGGCCGCGTATCCGCGGGCGCGACCCCCGCGGAGAGCCCGGCGAGGAGCGTCCCGGCGGCCCAGCCCAAGGAGCCCCACGCGGCGAACGTGCCCATCGTCCGATCCGCGGACCTCGCGTACGCCAGGAGGGCGGGCGGGTACATCCCGACGCAGAACCCCAGGAAGGATCGGGTGACGAGGGCGGAGATTGGGTCCTGTGCGAACACCTGGAGGAACGCCGCAAGGGCTCCGAGGGCGAGTCCCGCCTGAAGGATCCGGCGGCTGCCGCGAATGTCCGCCGCGCGGCCGAACACGTACGAGGCGACGAGGATCGCGCCGTTGTACGCGGCGACGATGAATCCGAGCTGCTCCGTCGTCGCCCCGAGCTCGGCCGCCCAGAGGGGGATGAAGATGAGGGAGGCGGAGACCGCCGCGTTCCCGAAGAGGTTGACGTGGCGGGGCCGCACGCGGCTCCCAGACGCGACCTCCAGATAAGGGCTGCGAGCCGGCTACCAGGACGCGCGCTCGAGCTCGCGGTCCTCCTTCGTCTTCTCGCGGAACGCTTTCTAACGCTGCCTGCACGGGAGGCGCGATGGCCCACGTCGTCGGGGGTGAGGACCGGGATCGCGTCCCTCACTTCCGCCCGCCGGGCAGCTTGGCGATTCGCTGTAGCCTTTGACTCCACACGTCCTCCTTGTCCTCGTGGGCTAGTCAACGCGGGACCGGGACGCGTTCCAGGGCCTCGTGTCTATTCGAAATCCATCTGCTGCCGGAGAAAGGTTGAAACCCGTCCGACCCATTCTTGGCGGGGGATTTGGTGGGCAGGGGCACGGGCGTTCTTGTCGTGGCGCTCACGCTCGTCGCCGCGGGCGTCGTTGCGTTCATAGCGATTCCCGAGCCTGTGGGCGCAGGTCTCCGGACCCCCACCGCGACTATTGTTCTCCAGCAGACTATCTATGACATCGAGATGGATCCCGTCCGCCCCTTCGTGTATCTCTCCGGGTACCAGCGGGTCGTTGTCGTTTCCCTGGACACACGGACCATCGTTCGTGAGATCTTGCTTGCGAACCTCTCGACGGGGATGGACCTGGACCCCGTGACGGACCGCCTGTACGTCGCCCTGGCTGGGTCCGAGGGAATTAGTGTTGTGGACCTGGCGAGCCAGGCCCCCATTGCGAACTGGCCTGTGGGCGGGCCGGTTGCAGACGTCGCGGTCGGCCGCCCCGGGCGACTCTACGTCACCCTCGGGGGGACCGGTTGGAGCACAGGCAAGATCCTGAACACGACCACAGGGACTGTCATCGGTGAGTTCGGCACGGGCTTCTACGCGGGCGCGCGAGTAGAGGCATCCCCGGACTTCGGGAGTCTGTACGTTGGCGAGACCGGCATGAGTCCCTTGACCCTGACGAAATTGGACGTCCGGACGGATTCTCCAACCGTCGTCGCGACCGCTCGACCCGGACAGATTCTGGAGGACATGGCGGTTGCCCCCGACGGGAGCGCGCTCTACGTCGCGGCGCGCTCGCCCGATGGAATCATGGAGATCGATCCGGAGACCCTCACTTCCCGTTCAAACATGACGATCGGTTCGTGGCCGAGCGCGGTGGCGGTCTCTCCAGACGGGTCCGTCGTCTTTGGGGGGAAAATTTCCTTCTCCGAACCCAAGCTGTTCAGCTTTGACGCGACCACGCGTGCCCCCGTGGACGTGCTTGCCGCCACCCAAGATGTCCACCGCCTCGCTGTGGACTCGACGGGAAGGTATCTCGTCGCCTTCACGTCAAACAATGGGCCCCCCTTGCTCCTCGAGCTGTTCGACCTCTCGCTCCCGGCCGACCAACCACCGGTCGTTGCGTTCTCATCGACTCCAGACCCCGGCCACGTCGGGGAACCTGTGATGTTCACAGCCGAGGGCTCGTACGACCGTGAGGGGATTTTCCTGTATCGGTGGGAGTTCGGCGACGGCGAAGTCGCTGAGAGCTACACCGACCCCGTCATCACGCATATCTACGGCTCCGTTGGGTCGTACACAGTCACCCTGACGTTGACGGACACCGCGAGCCAAAGGAATTCAACGACGCGGACCGTGACGATTACTGAGCCCCCAATCGACCTCGAGATGTTCTCGCACCCAGCCGGGTTCCGGCTCCCCGTGCCCCGGGGATGGGAGCGACAGCAGAACGTGTCGTTCAGGGGAACCGTCACCGAGCTCGTCCTCCGCGGCCCCGAGCGGAACGGTTTCCGGACGAACATCCTCGTCGACACGGATCGCGACTCGACGGTGCGGGAGAGCGATTCGTACCTCCGGACCCTCGTGGACCAAGCGATTGCAGAGATTCGGAAGGACAGGCCTGACGTGACGATAATCGAGGGGCCCGACTTCCGACGGATGTCAGGCCACGCGGGCGTCGTCTTCACGTTGTCGTACCCTTCCGAGAGGGTGGTCCAGCGGATGGCGGTGGTCGTCAGCGATGTCCACGACCGATACTGGATTCTGTTGCTCTCCGCCGACGCAGACTATTTCCCGCACATCGATCCGACGTTCGAGGCGATGTTGGACGGATTTGAAATCACGCTTGCGCCTCCCTTCCTTGGGATTCCCGCGGAGGCTCTCATAGGGCTCTTCGTCGCCGGGGTCGTCGCGATTATGCTCGTAGTCTTTGTCCTGCGACGGAGGAAGGCCCCGCCGCCCCCCGTGTTCCCGACATTCACAGCGCCGCCCGCAGCAGGGTCGGCATGCTCGAGGTGCGGTGCGTACTCGCCCCCGTCAGACCGGTTCTGCGGCCGATGCGGGAACCCACTTTTGCCGGTGGCGACCGGTCCTCGATTCCCGGCGCCTCCGCCTCCTCCCCCGTGATGCGCTCGCCGCCGGCCATCGGTACGAAATCACCATGCGGCCCGCTCGAGCTCGCGGTCTTCCTTCGTCTTCTTGCGGAACTCTCGGTAGTGCTGACGGCAGAGGTGCGCCCGGCGGCCCGTCGTCCCCAGCTTCAGCTCGGGAAGGGCCTGCTTCACGCGGTTCGCAGACAGGGACCGGGCCGCGGGGTTGCCGCAGCCATCGACCGCGCACACGTCAGCCGTCGCCTCGCGGGCCATCGCCAGGGGAACTCTTCGGACCCTACAAATCCTTTCCCGCACCCGGAACGGCAATCGTTCGCCACGATACGAACGAAATCAGAACCCTCTCCCCCCTTCAGGTCCGTCGCTCAGGTCGATGGCAGGGACGGCGCGGAGTTGGCGGCTCCTCCCATGGGGGCTCCTGCTTGTGGGGATCGCCCTGCGCCTCCTCGCCATCACCCGCTTCGCTGTCTCTGCGGATGCGGCGGAATATGCGGTCCTTGGCCGCTCGATTCTCGAAGGACGCGGGATGTGGCTGCCTCGGGGCGAGGCCTGGGACCTCGATGCCTGGACCCCGGGTCCGAGCCATCACTATCCGCCTGCGTATCCTGCGTATCTTGCCCCGTTCCTCGCGTTGCTCGGATATTCGCCCATCGCGGTCCAAGTGGCCGCCCTCGTGGCCGGGATCGCGCTGATTGCAATCTTTTTCGTCGCGACGCGGGACCTCTTTGGGCCGGACAAGGCGACGTGGTTCGCGGCCCTCCTTGCCCTGGATCCCGTCCTCATCACGACGACGGGCACCGGATACGCGGAGAACTTCCTCGCCCTTCTCTTCGTGGTGACCGTCGCCGCCATCCTGAAGAGCTTGAAGGACCCGAAGTGGATCCTCATCGCGAGCGTCTCCGCGGGCCTCGCGTACCTCACGAAGAGCTCCGTCGGGCCGTTCTTCCTCATCGCGGGCCTTGCCGGGTTCGCGTGGCGCTTCCGGTTCGTCCGGTGGAAGGTGTTTCGCGATCGCGCGTACCTTGCGGGCATCGGCATCTTCGCCTGCGTCTCGGGCGCGTGGGCGCTTCGCAACCTGTATTGGTTCTGGGACGGAACGCCTTCGGGGCTCCTCACGTCCTGGCAGACGAGCGCGTGGATCTCGAGGGCGACCGGACTCGCGTTCGCTCATCCCGCGGAGTACCTGTGGATCCTGGCGGTCCGGATCCCGTTCTTCGCGGGCCTCTTCCTCCTGTTCGCGGGGCCGTGGTGGCGGGAGATCCGCGCCCTGCCGTTGCTCAAGGATGAGGCTGCGAGCGCCCTGGGCCTCGCGGCGGGTCTCACGTACGTCCTCGCGTGGCTGATCTCCGGCGCGCTTTGGGTCCTCGAGCGGGGCCCCGTGTTCTGGGCGGACATGAGCCGCTACGTTGTCGTCGCGAACCCGATCGTGTGGTGGATGGCCGCGAGGGGCTCCGACGTCTCCTCGCCCGCGTTCAAGAAGAAGTTCGCGGTCGCCGCGACGATCTTGATCGTGATGAATGGGGCCGCGTTCCTCAGCCCCCAGATCGGGGTGTTCGAGGCGTACGGGGCCATCCGGGAGCGGGCACATCCGGGGGACGTTGTAGCTCTGGATCACCTAAACAAGTACGAGGCCGAGCTGCACCTCGTAGGGACCGGGGTGGATCTCAAGCCCTACGCGAACGACACGAGCGCGGACTACGTCCTCACGTCGAACACGACACGCGCCTACGATGGTTACGCCCTCGTGGACGTGTATGGGGCCGGCAACGACACGACGGTCATGCCCGGGTTCGGCGCTGCCCTCTGGACGCGGGCGGGAGCCGCAGCCCCGTGATGTCTCGGGATTCGTCCCATGTACCAAAGGATTAATAGGGCCTAGGGATGCTGCACAGTCGAGATGGGGAACCACGGACGTTCCGGCATCGGGCTCTTCTCGTTCTGGGCCTTGGCCATTCTCGTGGCCGCGCTCGGTCCCGGACCCCTCCCCGAGTCCCCGCTCGTTGACGTCGTCGCGGCGGACGTGATCGCGGCTCCCGCGGTCGCTCGCGCCGAGCACGTCGTCGTCTCTCGCTGAGCGAGAGCACTTCCTCGCGAGGTGACTCCATGCAATCTGGTCTAGAGCTAGCAAGCCGTCGGCGGATTTACGAATACCTGAGTGCGAACCCTGGGGTGCACCTGCGCCGGATCGGACAGACCCTGGGCATGTCCACCGGCATGCTGTCATACCATCTCGGCGTCATGGAACGCCAAGGCCTCCTCAAGTCGGAGGCGGCCCGCCATCGGCGGCGGTACTACCTCGCACAGGCGTACCGGCCAGAACAGCGGCTCGTCCTCGCCC
>VBML01000114.1 GCA_005878915.1 Methanobacteriota archaeon
GCACGAACGCGGCGGCCCGCTCCCGCTGGCTCCGGTTGATGTGGAACTTCCCGTCCTTCAGGAACGCTCGCTTCCCCTTGTAGATCGATGGGGCATCGGGTTCATGGTGATCGAAATGGTAGTGGGAAACCGTGATGATTTCCGCTTCTCGCGCAGCATGCCGAACGGCGCTCCACAGCTCGGTCCGGCGCTCTTCTTCTCCTGGGTGAGGACCTAAGTCATAGCGCCATCGTGCGAGCCTAACACCAGGGTCGAGGAGAATTGTGCAATCGGAGGTCTCGACAAGCGTACACATGCTTCGAGCACCCATCGAGTCCGAAGCAAGCGGGATAATTTTCACTGGCTAGCCGGAAGTGCCTTGGCGATTATGTCGCTTGTGCACTTTCACTGACCTCCCTTGGCCATCCTCATCCCCTCCAAGGGGGTTTAGCGCACACGATGTCGCGACTCATTCGCAGCTTGGTGTTCTTCGGCGTTCACTTGCCACCGAGCCTTGATTGGCTCATGCGTGAGTTCCGCCTCATCGTTAATAAGTCGGTGCGAATCGCGCTGACTGAGGACGTTCGAACTCGCTACGGGCTTACGCGAACTGCGTATCCGCAGCTGAGCGCGGAGCACCGCATCTACAAACAGTACATACCATCCGCGTTTGAGGTAGCAACCGTCGCACTGAAGAACTACCGTCGGCGACTCCGAAAAGGGTTCTCGGCGAAACCACCCTTCGTGAAGCGGCTCTTCTTCACCGCGGAGAACCAGGCCTATCACCTGGATCGCCTGACCGGGGAACTTCGTGTGCCGATTCGAGCCGGCGAAGCCGTAGTCCTTCAACTCCCCGTCTCTCAATGGCATCGCGATTTCTTGGCGGACGAAAGTTGGAGTTTGGGGGCCCTGACGGTCACTCCGGAGAAAGTTGTAGTCGCCGTAAGGAAGGAGGCGCCTCCGCTCTTCCAACCATCCGGTGCCATTTCGTTGGATTCTAATGAGGTTTCGCTCGATGGAGTCGCGTGTCTGGGGGAGAGCGCGCGGCTTGTCAACCTGCCGTTTTCTGAGGTGAGGGTTATTCAATCGACGCACTTTCGCCGGAAGCGACACCTTCGGAAGAAAAAGGAAAGAGATTGGAGGGTTCGAAGAGCCTTACTGCGGAGGGAAGGCACCCGAGAGCGCCATCGCGTCAGGCAGCGGTTGCACCGCCTCTCGAAGGGTTTGGTTCGGATTGCCAGAGAGCTTCGGCTCGCCGTCATCCTCGAGGATCTCAAGCTTGGAAATCCTTCGGGACGCTCCAGGAGAAACAACCGTCGGCTCAGTTCGTGGCCTCGGTCTCAACTCCACTTCCAAATTGGGTACAAGGCTGCCCTTGCGGGCGTTCCAGTCATCAAGGTCAACCCCAGATACACAAGCAAGACCTGCCCAGTGTGTGGCGAAACAAAAGGACGCCGAGAGAGGGTAGGCAGGATGTTCAAGTGCCGATGCGGTTGGCGGATGGACCGCCAACTCAACGCAGGCCTAAACATCCTCAACACCGCCTTGGCCTCAAGTGAGACCTTGGCAAGGGCTGTACGGTTCCAGCCCGGTGCCCTCCGCAATGATGTGGTGATTCCCCTCTACGACCTCCCAGGGTCCCTGGGAGGCGCACGGGAGGAGCCGAGCGGTGTGGACCCGATACCCCCTGATGCGGCTTCCAGCAACTCGGGAGTGGGATAGTCGGGGGAACCTGATGATCGAAGTGGATGAGACGAACCCCCCCCGGACGCCGTGAAAGGCCGGACGAGCGGTAGGATCCTCACCGGAACGTGACCTCCGCGAACGCCTGTCGTTTCACCCGCCGAAGCCCGAGGGAGTCCATCAGGTGGAGGGAGGGTGTGTTGTCTTCGTACACGTGACATGCGGGAATTTTTCCCCGCCGGAAGATCTCCTTCGCGAGGGCGCAGGACAGGGACCGCGCGTACCCGCGTCCGCGATAGGCGTCGAGCACGTGTAGGAATCCCATGATCACGACCCGGTCCGTCTCGAGATGGGTCGCGTACCACGCGACGAGTTCGTCGCCATCGTAGATGCCGAGCGCGGGTCCCTGCTCGAGTCGAGTCCGCACGTAGTTCGTCGAGTCCCAATCGGAGTCCCACAGCGGCGCGATCTTCTGGGCCCAAATGGGGTCCACGGGGCGCACCTCGTGCCGTTGAACGTCCACGAAACCGTCACGGTCGAAGCGGTAGAGCCAGGCGGGTCGGATGTGCTCGATGCCGGCACGCCGGCGAACGGCGTCGAGGTGGCCGAGGTCCGATAGGAAGACAAAGGAGGGCCCCGGTTTCGCGGCCTCTAAGACGACGTCCGCGGACGCCGGATTCGCAGCGACAAGGCCCGCGAAGCGAAACGTGATCGGCGGTGCCGCGTGGCTGATCGATAGGACGGCCCGCGGCGGGAGGCCGTCGACGTACACATCTCGCGCCGTCTGGTGGAAGACCCAGTACGACAGGAACGCGGTCTCGACGGGGTCTCGCTCGACGACGCTCCGGATGGTCTCGGGGTTCTCGACGCGGATCGGATGCGTGCGTGTGGAAACGACCGCCCCGCCAAAAGGCTTCGCGGCGGGTCGGTCATTTCAGGATTGCACGGAGGGACGGCGTCTCTATTGATTCGCTGCAGAGAATCGGGTCGCAAGCCTCTTATCGCGGGTCCGAGGATGGTCGTTCGTGCCCCCCTCGAAATGCCCGAGGTGTGGAGCCTCGACCCAGGATGCGCTGTGCGCGCGGTGCGTCGAATACCTCACGCAATACCATCCCCTGTGGCTCGACCCGGAGCTTCTCCCCGGGCCCTCCGTCCTCGACCCGCTGGATTCCGCAGATGAGGCATGGCTTTCAATCGCCCCCGCGGCGGATCTCGAGTGGCACCCGCCGCCCCCTCGGGCCCCGGGCCCGGCGGCCGTGGCGGTTGTCGACGGTCTACGCGTCGGGGAAGGCCAAGTGCTTCTCAGCGAGGGAGACGCGGACATCCTCCACGAGTTCCTGTCGCGCGCACGCGTCCACCCGCCGACGGATCCGAAAGAGCGGGGGGCCCTTGCGGCTCTGTGCCGCCACATTGCGAGCATCCCCTCGATGCCTCCTCATCTCGCCGACGAATACGCGACCCGCGCGCGGGTCTTCTCCACGCCTCCGGAGCCCGCTCCGGTAGCACAGCCGCCACCCGAGGCGCCGCCGACGCCGGTCGCGGCGGAGGAACCGAAATCACCTCCGCTCGAAGTCGAGGCGGAGGAGCCGGCGGCCGAGGACGACACGGACGCCGACCTCGGCCTTGCGGCGGATCTCGAGGAGTTCGACCTTCCGCCATCTCCACCCGTCGAGGAGATTCCCCCGCCGATGCCGGGTCCGCAGCCCGAGCCCGGCCCCAGACCCGAACCGGGTCCCGGACCGGAGCCATCGCCGGAGCCGGAGGAGGACGTAGACCGCGAGGAGGAGCGCGCCCTGGCGGCAGAGGCTCTCCGAGCGGCGCGGGAAACCGCCGAACGGACGGCGCAGGAGGCGGAGCGCATCGCGGGTCTCCGGTCCGAGCTCGAGGGAGAGAGGGCGCGGATGGCGAGCTGGGTAGAGAGGCAGAGCAGGGAGCTGGAAGCGAGGGAGTCCGCCGTCGTGGACCGGGTGAAGACAATTAAGGAGAAGGAGGCGGAGGTCCGCGCGAAGGAACAGGAGGCGGTCGCGAAGGTCTCCGAGCTCGAGGGGAAGGAGCGGGATGTCCGTCAGCGGATGGCGCGGGCGGAGAGGGACGAGCTGCGCCGCGCGGTGATGGAGTTCCTGGACACCGTGCCCGGCATGACGATCCGGACGGAGACGGCGATCGCGACCGCGTTCCCGGACATGGAGTCCTTGCGGCGCGCCGAGGTCCGAGCGCTCGTGCAGTGCGAGGGCGTCTCGGAGGCGATGGCGACGCACATCCACTCGCTCGTCGCGCCCGAGGCATCGCAGGGGCCGATGGACCTGCGGGAGCAGGCCCAGCTCCTCCTGGAGGACGGGGACGACGAGGGGGCCGTCCGGGTGATCGACCAGTACCTCCGGGACCACGCCGACGACGAGGCCGCGTGGTTCGACAAGGCGGAGCTGATGATCATGCTGGGCCGCCTGCCGGAGGCGCTTCAATGCTACAACCGCGTCATCGGCCTGAACCGCAAGAACCGGCAAGCCTGGTATGAGAAGGCGAACATCCTGTTCGGGGCGGGCCGCTTCGTGGACGCGATCGAGTGCCTGAAGGAGGTCCTCCGCCTCGACCCCTCCAAGTCGGTGGACATCCTGCTGAAGGCCGAGGAACTCCGGATGGGCGGGAAGCTGAACGACGCGGTCCTCCTCTTCCACACGGTCCTCGACATGGAGCCGGAGAACCCGCGGGCGGTCCTCGGCCTCGGGGACTGCCTGATGAGCCTCGGGGACAACGATGCGGCGGAGACCCTCGTCACCCGCGCCCTCGGGAAGGATCCCTCGAACCCCGGGGCGCTGTATCGCAAGGGCGCCCTATTGAACCGAAAGGGCCGATGGGGCGGCGCCCTCCAGCTGTACAACCGCGCCATCGCCCTCCAGTGGGACTACCCCGACCCCTGGAACGGGAAGGGCGAGATTTACCTGAAACAGGAGAAGTCGAAGGACGCCCTGGAGTGCTTCAACAAGGCGATCGAGTTCGACGGCAAGAGCGTCCGTGCGTGGCTCGGGAAGGCGCAGGCGCACCGGGCCCTCGGTGAGAAGGGGACCGCGGAGCAGTGCCTGAACTACGCGGTGAAGCTCGCGCCGCATGAGCCCGGCGTGCGGGAGGTGGCGGAGCTGTTCGAGCGGGTCGAGGAGGCGGTCCGCGAGGAGCCCGAGGAACTTCCGGCGGACTTCAAGGCGTTCATCGAGGCGGTGGAGCCGGAGAAGGAGGAGACGGAGACGTTGCTCCAGCTCGCGGAGATGGCCTTGGAGGGCGGGGACCCGGAGATGGCGATCGTCCGATACGCCGAGGCGCTGAAGAAGGACATGCGCTCCGCGGACGCGTGGACCGGGAAAGGGATCGCGCTGCAGTACAAGGAGAGGTACGCGGAGGCGATGTCGTGCTATGAGAAGGCCCTGGAGATCCGGCCGGGCCATGAGCTCGCGCTGAAGTGGCGGGAGACGTGCGCGAAGCGACTCCGGGAGGCAGGACCGTGAGCCCGGCGGAACTGGGGATCGCGAGCCGGTTCCTCCCGAGCGTGGACACGCTCGAGGAGACGATGCGGGCGGGGACGCAGAGCCTCGCCGAGGGCCGCCTCGGGGACGCGCTCACGCAGTTCAACGAGGCCCTGAAGCTCAAGCCGCGGTACGACGCCGCCTGGATCGCGCGGGGCCAGGTCCTGAAGATGCAGGGGGACCTCGAGGGGGCCCTGAAGTCCCTGTCGGAGGCCCTCGTCCTGAAGCCGGAGAACGAGGAGGCGTGGCTCGCCTTCGCCGGCATCCTCAACCGGATGCGCCGGTTCGCGGAGGAGGTCGAGGCGTACGACCAGGTCCTCCGATCGAACCCGCGGAACATCGAGGCCCTGATCAACAAGGGCGCGGCCCTCCACGCCTTGCGGAAATTCAGCGAGGCGGAGACGTGCTACGAGGCAGCGCTCGTGCTTCGCCCGGAGTACGCGCCCGCGTGGAACAATTTGGGCGCCTCCCGGCTCCGCCGTGGGAAAGTGGACGGGGCTCTCGAGGCGTTCGAGCAGGCGGCCCGCCTCGACCCGGCCTTCTTCGACGCGCTCGTGAACGAGGTGTTCGCGTGGCAGCGAAAGGCGAAGCACGGCCACGCCGTGATCGCCGCGGACCGCGCTCTGAAGCTCCGGGAAGAACCGTGGCTCCGCTACCTGAAGGGCCTCAGCCATCTTGCACTCATGGAATCCTCCCTGGCAATCCGGTGTTTCGAGCGGGCCCTCGAGCTCGACCCCGAGCTCACGCAGGCCCGTGCGGCCCTTCGAAAGGCGAAG
>VBML01000115.1 GCA_005878915.1 Methanobacteriota archaeon
GAAGTACAGGATGGAGGCGGCCAGGACCAGGCCGGAGGCGACGGACCACCCGCCCGTCGCGGCGACCGCATCGATGGTCGTGACGCTCCCCGCCCCGCGGGCCTCCGCGTACAGCTTGACCGGGATCGCGGCGACGACGCACGCGAGCGCGCCACCGAGGAGGAGGGTGTCGAACGGCAGCCGGCGCTTCGACTTGAAGAGGCCGAAGAGGACGAGGAACAGGACGGGAGCGAGGATCGCGAAGCCGATCACGGCGAAGAGGTCCGCCAGGTTCACGAGGAAGCTGGCGTCCTGGAAGACGAGGAGGAGGGAGCCGAGGACGGACACGCGGGCGGAACCGGAGGACGGTCCGACGAGGAACGCGAGGGGGGCGAACAGGAGGAGAAAGTTCTCGACGATGAGGCACACGATCGCCACACGGCCGAGGCGGGAGGCGAGGGAGAGCCACCAGCTCGTTGGGGCCTGGGGGGCAGGCGGCGGCGCGGCCATGTATCGGCTCGGACGCCTACGTGGGGGCCATCCGGCCTATCGCTTTCGGCACGGTTCTCATGCGTGATACGGAAGGGGAGCTACGGAACCCCTCCTTCCGGTGGAGCGGGAGGGCCGGGTGAACACAATGCAACACGTCCGGTGTATCGCCCTTGACGCCCCGCACGCCGCTGCCCCGCCGGCCCGTCCGCTCACCGGCATGTGAGGGAGGGGGGTGTCCGATGACGCGAATCGTAGCGCCTCTGGTAGCCGTGATTCTTGTGAGCCTTGCGATCGGGGCGATGTCCACCTCCGCCTCGGGGGCAAACCCTAGTGGTGGATCGGTCTCTGACACGAGCCCGAGTGCGACGTGGGCGGGTCAGTTCTACGTTGTCGGCGGGACGACCCTGCCCGAGGAGTGCCCGCCCATTTCGGACCCCGCGAACGTACGGTGCGACCACTTCTCCCTAACAATCGACGTCGGGCCGACGTTTTGGGACTCGCACACGGGGCAGGTCACGATCCGAATCGAGTGGCAGAGCAGCGACAACGACTTCGACCTCTACGTGTACCGTCCAGACGGTGCCCTCGCAGGCTCGTCCGGAGCGGGGGGGACGACCTCCGAGGAGGTCGCCCTCCTCTCGCCCGCCGGGGGGACTTACGAGGTCCGCGTCGTGCCGTTCCTCGTATTCAACTCCGGATACAACGGGCAGGCGAGCCTCTTCTTTACCCCGGGAGGGCCCACGCCGAACCCCATCCGGCCCACGGGCGGGATCGTGTTCGCACCGAGCGTCATCGTGGATCCGCAGCGGACGGAAGGGGAGCCGATCGTCCACGTGGACCGGGCGGGGAACATCTGGGAGTCCGGCCCGTGGGGCACGACGACCCAGAACAGCTTCGTCCACAAGTCCGTGGACGCGGGTGACTCGTACCATATCGACTCCGTCGGGCTCCGGCCGGACCCACCGCCGGGCGGCGGGGACACGGATGTCGTGACGGACGACCAGGGCTTCGCGTACTTCGTCGACCTCGAGGCGCTCGTGAACCTGGGCGTCGCGGTGTCGAACGACGGCGGGAATAGTTGGCGGAAGAACCCCGTCGGCGTGCAGAGCTCGGGGAACGACCGGCAGTGGTTCGCGGTCGACAACGGGCCCACGGCCTCCGCCAAGGACAACACGGTCTTCCTCACGTTCCGCCAGGTGACCTCGAATGTCCGGGTGTTCTCCTCCCCCGGCTCGACGGGTCCCACGGATCCCGTCGGCGGGCTCGTGTACATGAACGCGCGGGCGGGCGGGGGAGGCGTCACGGGGGACGCGACGTGCGGCCAGACCCGATTCGACCCTGTGTACCGGAACCTGTACCTCGTGTGTCTCCGCGGGGACCACATCGAGGTCGTCCGGGGCCACGTGAACCCCGGCCAGAGGACGGGGATCACCTTCGACGTGATTGCCCTCCCGCCGAGCCCGGGCGGGACCGTCGGGGACATCTTCCCGGGCGTCGCCGTAGACGCGGCGGGGAACGTGTACGGGACGTGGGTCGATGAAGCGGACCACAACGTGTACGTGAGCGCGTCCCAGGACCGTGGGACGACGTGGTCCGCGCCGCTCCACGTGAACGGGAACCCCGCGAACACGAACGTTTGGGTGTGGGCCGCCGCGGGCGCCCCCGGAATCCTGGACCTCGTCTGGTACGGGACCTCCGTGCGGGGGGACCCGGACGCGTTCCCGAGTTGGTACAACAGCCGCCCGGCGGCGACTACGGTCCCGTGGTTCACATACTTCGCCCAGGTGAACTTCGACTTCGCGAACCCGGCCGCGTCCGTGATCTACCAGGTCCGAGCGAGCGAGCACCCGAGCCACTTCGGGCAGATCTGCCAGGGCGGGATCGGGTGCACGTTGAGCAACGGGGACCGGACGATGGCGGACTACCTCGCGGTCGCGATCGACGCGGCGGGGGCGGCCCACATCGTGTACGACGACACGACGAACCAGCACCACGGTGCAGCGGTCTTCGGGGCGAAGCAGATCGCAGGGCCGGGGGCCTACGGGAAGCGGATCCGCGGGACGGCCCCTGCGAACCCGATGGTGGACCGGACCGGGGACGCGCAATACCCGCACTTCTTCCCCACGGGACCGGGCCCGAACCACCCAGCGATGGACTTCACCCGCGTCGCCCTCAGCCAGACAAACCCGAGCCTCTTGCGGGTCACGATGACGGTTGCGAACGCGGCGAGCCTCGCGCCTCCTGCAGGAGCGACCTCCATCATCTGGCTCACGCGGTGGCAATCCGCCGCCGTCGGGGACAAGGGTGAGGCGAGCTTCCGCATCTTCTACGCGGGCGCGAAGTCCGTCGCGGGCGGGGCGCCGACGTTCTTCTCCGGGACGGGGACCTCCGCGAATGGCGCCGCGGCCGGGAACGGATGTGTCACGACGACCCCGGAGAATTGTAAGATCATCCTGTATCCGGCGGAGACGACCCCGAGCGGGAGCTTCAACCAAGCGACGGGGACGATCGTAATCGACGTGCCCCTCGCGGACGTCGGGCTCCCCACGGCAGGGACGGTGCTGTTCAGCGTGAGCGCGCTCAGTTTCGGTGAGATCGCGGGGGATCCGCTCCTCCAGGACGTCGACGCGACGCGGGCGTTCGACTTCGTCGTCGGCGGCGGCACCGCACCAGTACCCCGGAAGGTCACGGGGGGCGGAGCGATCGCAACGGATTCGTCCGGAGGCGAGGGCCGCTTCAATCTCAATGTGCACACGGACCTTAAGGGGAAGATCGACTACATCGACACCGGGTCTGGACTGACGTTCGCCTCCGCGTTCATCTCCTCCGTGAGCCTCGAGGGGACGAAGGCGAGGATCAAGGGGACGGGCTTCGTCGACGGCACGTTCACGAACTTCGTTGTGGTCGTCGAGGACCTCTCGGAGTCGGGGGCGGGCTCGGACACGTTCTCGATCTCCCTCGATACGGGGTACGCCCGCTCCGGCGTCCTCCTCCGGGGGAACATCCAGATCCATTGACCCACGCCTCCGAAACCTCCCGCTGGAAGGGTCTTGTGAGGGCCCGCCCCCGTCGCCCAGGTGTCGAACCGGAAGCCGCAGGCGGACCGCGTCCGGAAGGCCTCTCGGGCCGCCACGGGGACACGGAGAAGGAGATGTTCGGCGGCATCACGTTCCTCCGGGACGGGAACATGGCGGTCGGCGACACGGCGAGGACCTGATCGTGCGGGTGGAGCTACCTCGACCCGGTAGGACGGCTCACCCGGCGACCAGGACCGCGATTCGGAAGGTTCATCGGTCGGGGTCCATGTCGCCGCGCACGGAACGAAACGATCCGTGAAAGCACGGAGGCGAGACACGATGCCCACGCACGAAGGAGCGGACCTCGACGCGCTGACGGACCTCTGCACACCCTGGTGCATCCACGTCGTGGCGACCCTGCGGATCGCGGACCCCGTCGCGGCGGCTAGACCCTTGACGTCGCCCACGCCCGCCGCGACGGGCTGCGACGCGTACGCGCTGCATCGGGTCCTCACGCGCCTGGCGGGTAAGGGCGTCTTCGTGGAGACGGCGCCCGGGCGGTTCGCCCTGAACGACGCCGCCCGGAGGCTCCTCGATCCGGGGACGCGCCTCGGCCTGGACCTCGAGGGCATCGGCGGCCGCTTCGCGCACGCGTGGGGGACCCTCCTCACGTACGTTCGCACGGGGTCGCCGGGATACGCCGAGAGGTTCGGGCTGCCGTATTGGGAGGACCTGGACGCCCATCCGGAGATCGGGGCGGCCTTCGACGCCCTGATGGGGCCCGCGGGACACGGCACCCCGGACCCGGATCTCCCGATCACCGGGGGCTGGGGGCCGGTGGGGACCGTCGTCGACGTGGGCGGGGGCACGGGAGCGATGCTCGCGGAGATCCTGCGGGCGCGGCCCGCCATTCGCGGCACGCTCGTCGACCTCCCGAAGACCGTCGCCCGCTCGCGCGAGACGTTCGAGAAGGCGGGTGTGACGGCCCGCGTCACGACCGTAGGGCAGAGCTTCTTCGACCCCCTCCCCGCCGGCGCGGACCTCTACCTGCTCAGCAAGGTCGCGAACGACTGGCCCGATCGCGAGGCGGCTGCGATCCTGAGGCGGTGCGCCGAGGCCGCTCGGCCCCGCGGACGGGTCGTCGTCCTCGGCGGGGTCGGACCGGATGACGCGCCCCGACCCCTGTCGATCGAGATGGTGTTGCTCGGGGGCAAGCACCGGTCCGTGACGGAGTTCCGGGAGCTCGCCCGGGAAGCCGGCCTGGAGGTGACCGCCGCGGGACGACAGCCGTCCGGCCGCTTCGTCGTCGAGTGTCGCCCGTCCACGACCATGTAGAGGCGGACGTACGGGAACGCGTTCACCGTTCCGGACGCCTCGGCCTTCGCCGTACCAGGAGCGCCACCACCCCATGCACTACAAGGCCTCCGGATTCGCTCAAGAGGCGGAGCCTGCGGATCAGTGCAGGAGCCCGTGCGCCTTGAGATCGGCCGTGATCCTCTCTACGGCCTTCTCGACGTCCTCGGGCTTGCGGGCCCCCGTGCAGACGACCTTGCCGCTGCCGAACATGAGCAGGACGACCTTGGGCTCGTCGATCCGGTAGACGAGGCCCGGGAACTGCTCCGGCTCGTATTCGACGGAACCGGGCCCGAGGGTGATCGCGACCGCGTTGAGATCAAGTTGGGCGCCGAGGTCTGACGTGGCGACGATGTTCTGGACCTCGATCTCGGGGTCCTTCTTGATCGGGATGCCGGCCGCCAGGATCTGCTTCGCGACCATGTCGATCGCAGTCTTGACGTTCTCGAGGCTCTTCGCGCCGGTGCAGACGACCTTCCCGCTGCGGAAGAGGAGGATCGCCGTCTTCGGTTCCTTGATGCGGTAGATGAGGCCGGGGAACTGCTCCGGCTCGTATTCGGAGCCGCCCAAGGCGAGGGCGATCGCCTTGAGGTCGAGCTCGTGCCCGAGGGAAGTCGATGCAACGACGTTCTCGATCCGGAACTTGGCCATGGGAACACCTCCGTGGTTGGCACTGCGCAAACCGGCGCGGTTAGAGGCGACGGGAGTCAGGAGGTGCCTTATATGGTTCCGTCCGCCCGCGGACCCCCCGGGAGACCTGAACGGACCTCGGCCAGCGGGTGGTGGGCCGCCGGATCGGGGATCCTGCCGGACCCCCACGCCTCGATGCGCTCCACGCGGCCGTTAGCCTCCGCCCACCGCACCAAGCGCAGGAATGCCTGGGTCTCCGCCCCGTTGAGCGCAATCACTTCCCCGCCATGGTACACCGTCCGCGGTCTCCAAATCCTTGACCACTGGTAGGGCCCGGTACCGAGGCTTCCGCTTCACCCCCATGAACTCTGCCATATTCACCGCGGCCGACAAGTCAGGAGCGTTCATCAGCGAGGAGGA
>VBML01000116.1 GCA_005878915.1 Methanobacteriota archaeon
TCGGGGAGGTCGCGCGGGTCCTCGCCGCGGAGGGCCTCGCGGGCCTGGGGAACGTGCGCCTCCAGTTGTTCCGGCCAATCCGCTCGATGCTGTGCGAGCGCCTCGAGACCTTGGAGGAGATCCTTTCGCGGTTGGGTCGCTGCGCCCTCGAGTACAAGTACGACGGCCTCCGCGTGCAGGCCCACATCGGGCGCACCGAGACCCGCCTGTTCTCCCGCCAGCTTGAAAACATCACAGTCCAGTTCCCCGACCTCGTCGCAGGGCTGAAGGATGCATACCGCGGCACCGACGGGATCGTGGAGGGCGAGGCGGTGCCGGTGGACGCGAACACGGGAGAGTTCCTCCCGTTTCAAGAGGTCTCCCGCCGGAGGGGCCGGAAGTACGACGTGGACGTGATGATGAAGGAATACCCGGTGACCCTGTTCCTGTTCGACTGCCTTCTCGACGGTGGCGAAGACCTCACGGGGCGGCCGTACACGGAGCGGCGGAGGTTGCTCCACGACCGCGTGCGGGGGAACGAGCGGGTGCAACTCGCGACGTATATCGAGACCGGGGACCTCCGGGAGGCGGAGGCGTTCTTCGATACGGCCTTGCAGATCGGCGGGGAGGGCCTCGTCGCGAAGGCTCTCGACTCCACGTACGAGGCGGGCGCCCGCGGGTATCAGTGGATCAAGTTCAAGCGGGAGTACGCCGCGGCGATGTCCGACACGGTCGACCTCGTCGTCGTCGGCGCGTTCGCGGGGCGGGGGAAGCGGGCCGGCGGGTATGGCGCGCTCCTGATGGCGGCGTACGACAAGGACGGGGATCTGTTCCGGACGGTGTGCAAGCTCGGCTCTGGATTCGATGATGCGACGAGCCCCGTCCACACTGGTGGGCAGGACCTCGTCCGGAAGGGGGCTGGGTTCGCAATCCGGTTCCCGCGGTTCACAGGGAAGTGGCGGGAGGACAAGGGGCCCGAGGACGCCACGAGCGTATCGGAGATCCAAGGAATGTATCAGCGACAGGGGAAGGTCGCGAAGGCGTAGCCCGTTGCGACACGCCCGGCTTGAAGCGAATCTAGATAGCCCGGAGTTCACCGCGTAGTCGCCTGTATTGATCGATCGTGAGTTCAGGGCCCAACGCCTTGACCAAGTTGTCGAAGTCGTCGTTGGACGCGCGGTCGAGCTTCTGGCGATAGCGGAACGACTGCTCGAACTCATCCTTGAAGACGTCACGCAAGAGCGATTGATAATCGAGGTTCTCAATCAGGGCGCGCGCGGCAAGGGCGCCGGTGATGACGGCGCACCGAAATCCGTACGCAGCGACGGCATCCTGAAAGCCGCCAGCCTCCCCGACGAATCGTCCATTGCCGCGGACAGCGGTCGCAATCGGGTCGCGCGCGTAATAGGCCCGCCCGTGGATCTTATCGGCCCATCGGCTCGCGCCAAGAATCTCCCGAATCCAAGGGCGATGGAACGCCTGCTCGGCCAGGCCCAGGACTCTTTCGTAGTTGAGATCCGTCCAGGAGCCACTGTAGATCGAGTGGTATTCGATCCCTGGGGTAATCGCCAAATATCCCCCAGGAGCGACCGTGTTGTCGAGGAGCGCGATGACCGTATCGCGGTCCAGGTTCGCCCCTTCGGCGGAGAATGTGAACCCGGCGGCGAGCATGTTCGCATCGTTCTTCGGAGGGCCGGTCGCGATGATCTCGGCATTCCCCGGGGCCTTCGTCTGAAAGTGGTACTGGACGCCGAGGTCCGCGGCCTCCTTGTACAGCATCTGGTCGAGACAGTAGTCCTCCCGACCTCGCATGAACAGGTAGTACGACTTTCCCCGGAGGACGTTCTCGTGGTTGGCCGACCGGCGAATCGCCTTGTGCACCTCGCCGAATGGCTTGATCCGGAACCCGTACGCGCTCAGCTCCTCGAGGGCGTCGATTCCGCCATAGTTTCGGACCGCCTCCGTGTGGGGCCCCGTACTCGGAAGCAGCCGGCTCTTCGCCTCGAAGACCTCCACCGCCTCCCCAGCCCGCGCAGCGGTGATTGCCGCTACGAGCCCCGCGAGGCCGGCCCCCGCAACCCGGACGCTCATCCTGCCCCTCCCATGGAGGGGTGGGGCCGGAATAAACGTTGGGATGGCCCCCCTACCCGGTGAAACGTTTTTGCTACGGAGAGGGATAGAGGCCCGTCCCCCGGTCCGCCGAGGCCTACCCGTGGCTGCGATAGATTTCCTTCGAACCCTACCCGTCTTCAGCGCCATCGTCTGGTACTCCCTGGCGATCCTGCAGGTGTACCGGGATCGGTTCCGGACGTGGACGGAGAGATTCTTCCTTCTCGCATGTTTCTTCACGGGTCTCTACGCAGAGAGCGATCTCGCCTTCTTCTCGACCTCGAACCCGGCGGTCGCGTTGACCCTTGCGAAGCTCAGCGTGACCGCAATCACGTTTGCCGCGGTCTTCTTCTTCATGTTCACGCAGACGTACCTCGGGAAGATGAAACAGAACTACGTGCCCCTGCTCGTTCCCCCCGCGGCCCTCGTCCCCGTCATCTGGGCGTTCATGGTCCAAGACGTCGTTCAGCCGGAACCGGGGAGCCTGTTCATCGGGGTCTTCAACCCGTACATCTTCGGAGCCTGGTTAGTCATCATGGTCGCGTACAGCTCGAAGGGGCTCTTCAATGTCTATCGATTGCAGAAGATTGTGAAAGAGCAAAGTGAGCGTCTCTCGAAGAGGATTTTCGGCATCTTCATCGCTCTCGTGAGCACGTTCTTCCTGGGGCTCCTGACGAACGGCTACCTCGGCGTCACGCAGAACACCGCGTTCCCCCCACCCTTCTCCTCCCTCTTCGTGATCCCCGGCTTGCTTGTATCGGCGACATTGTACCCGGGAGCCCGGGGCATGGTCTCGGAGGCCATCCGCCGGTTCCGGGCGCGGCGATACGTCATCCAGAGCGTCATGCTGCTGTACAAC
This sequence comes from Methanobacteriota archaeon, assembly GCA_005878915.1. Lineage (GTDB taxonomy): Archaea > Thermoplasmatota > Thermoplasmata > RBG-16-68-12 > RBG-16-68-12 > EA-19. The sequence continues at coordinate 2,948 of VBML01000116.1, forward strand.
AATGGACTCGTCATGCGATCGTCCTCCCGGCGGGCGGAAGGAGAGACGGACCGAGACCTGCTCGGCGCGACCCTCGACGTGATCCAGAATTTCATGCGCACCTCCTTTCCCCTGCTGCGGGGGAAGTCCTTGAAGACAATCGAGCACGGAGACGTCCGGATCATCATCGAGCGTGGGCGGTTCTGCTACATCGCCGTCATCCTCGAGGGGGAGGAGAGCGACCTGCTGAGGCGGCAGATGCGAGACGAACTGGAGCAGTTCGAGGCGGCGAACCGCGGGGCCCTCGTGGCGTGGCGGGGGGACCCGACGGAGACGGTCGGGGGAGAGCAGATGCTCAGCAGAATCCTGGCGCCCCCCGAGCTGTTTGGGGCCTGAGTTCGAGATCGTGGGTCGATCACGTCGCGAGCAGCTTCGGCAGGTCCCGAAGGTCCGACAGCACCGCAGATCCCGGGGGCAGCAATCCCTGATCTGGATTCCTCGAGCGGCAGATGAGGATGGTCCCCATGCCTATCGACGCGGCGCCCCTCAGGTCGAGTTCCGAGTCCGACACGAACTGGCTCGTTTCCGGGTCCCCGGTTGATCGGCGAAGCGCCTCCCGGTAAATCGCCGCGTCCGGCTTGTACGCGCGCACGGTCTCCGAAACCACGACGACATCGAAAAGAGATTCGAGGCCGAGCCGCGCAAGTAGCGGTCGGACCATGGAGTCGTCGCTATCGGTCACGAGCCCCAGGGTTTTCACACGCTTGCGCAGACTCATCAACAGGTCGTTCGTGACATCGTCGCAGAACTTTGGAGCGCGGAGATACGAAGTCCAACACCGTCGAACCAGACTCCGGGCTGTGTCGAACTCGATCTCCCGGCCCGCCATCGAGAGCGCCTCCGAGATCGCCGTGGCCGCGATATCAATCCCCGGACGAAAAGCCGCCGTGTACGCTTGACGCGTCCCCTCCGCGGTGCGAACCACCCACTGGATCGCCGCCGTCCGGTGCTTTCCTCCTAGCCCGGGAAAGTCCCGCTTCAGCTCCGCCTCCATGGCGGGGACGAGGCCCTTGAGATCCACCAGGGTGTCCCCGAGGTCAAAGAAGAGATGGTCCGTGCGCTTCATCCTGGACTCCGTCGCGAACCTCAGTAATACACTTGATATAGCCCGATCGGCGAGCCGACCACGAACAGCTTCCTCGGGTCCTCCCGCAGGCGCGCCGTCTTCTGAAAGAGGTTCAGCTCCCGGAGCTGGTACCGCCGCTTCACGTCGTCGACGTCGAAGTACGTCTTCGCCAGGATCTCCCCCGACATCAGCTTCTTCGACAACAGGGCGACGGCGGCGAGCGCGACGTACTCGTCCGAGGACCAGTTGCTGAAAAGGGTGCCGTTCTGGGAGTACACGTAGCTGCTCTTCAGCATCCGAGTCGGGATCCACCCGCCGGACACCTGCAGCTTCGTGTGCCGCACACACACATCGATCTCGGGGATCCGGGCGAGGGCCTTGCGGCTCTCTTCGGTCAGGAACAGTTCCTCCGCGTAGTCCACGAGGAAGTCCGCCTCGAACGGGGCGTTGTCGAACTCCGGAACCGTCCGGGCGATGAGATTCTCGAGTTCGTACCCCGTGGACTGGCCGACGAGCTGGAGCTTCACGCGGTGCCGGCGGGCGTACTGCGCAATCGGCTCCACCGCCTTCGCGATCATCTTCAGGAACCGGCGGGTGTCTTCTGCCCCCCGCGCGCGGTTGTACGCGGTGTGCGTCATTACGACCGCCTTCCGCGCACCGAGGGATTTCAGGGTATGGATGACAGCGAGGCAGTACATCCCCGCATCGAGGTCGACGTCCATCATCGGAGGCACGGTCAGCGTGGACCGCGTCCCGTCGGGGATGTCGTACACGACCAAGTCCCGCATCGAGGCGAGGGCATCGTCCGCACGGAGGTCCAAGGTTAACTCCGTCGCGAGACGCTCCCAGATCGAACGGAACGTCTCCTGGATCTCCTCGGGGGTCGCGAGCGTGAAGTCCGCCCCGGGGGATTCCCCCTCCCTACGCGGCTTCTCGCGGTAGTCCACGGATTCGAGAAGGGCGGAAAGGAACTCCTCATCGAGCGGTGTGAGGTCGTTCTCCTCGGTCCCGGGGGGCTCGATGCCGGGGAGGAGTTCGGGGTCCAATTCGGGGACCAGCGGGAGCTTCGGGCTCCCGCGGAGGTGCTTTTCCTCCGGGCTTTCCTCCTCATTCGCCACGGCGCGGGGATGGCACGGTCCATTAATAAGGGTTGCTACGTCCCGTAGCAATTGCTACGAAACGTATTTATCGAGCGAGCACATGACGCAGTCGACGATGAAGCGCGCGGCCGCTCAGCGCCAGCCGAAGCTCCAGTTCAACATCCGCGTCGAGAAGGACCTCCTCGACCGGTATCGGGAGTACTGCGACCGTCACGGCCTGGACCCGCACGGCCAGATCCTGATCTTCATGAAGCGCGTCGTCGACGCGGAGTACAATTTCCAGGACAAGCTATGGGACGCCCTCCGCACGGAGGCGGGCTGAAGCCTACAGCTCGCGCACGCGGTCGAACCGCCGCCGCAGGGAGGCGAGCTCCATGGGCGACATCCCCTTCGGGACGACGGAGGCGAGGAGCACGCCGCTCTGGATCGCGGTCTGGTCGATGAGCCCCTTCACGAATTCCAGCACCCGCGGAAACGGTGCGTGGAGCGGGAGCTGCTCGATGTCCGGGACGAAGAGGATGGGGCGGGCGACGTCCCGCAGGAGCCGGGTTGTGAGGCGCCCCGCCTCGAGGTCGATCGCGGCCGGGCCATCGTCCCCCGATCCCTCTCCAGGGCCCCCGATCCACACGACCCGCGCGGTGTCCGCGCCCTGCCGTTGCAGGCGGACGGGGTTCTTCGTCGTGACGAGGACGCCGCGTTTTCCCGACGCGAGGGACTCGTACAGGGAGGCGGCGGCCGCGGGGTCCCCCTCGAGGAGGACCGCCCCGGGCCCCGGCGGGAGCACCGGCTCCAGGAAGGAGACGGGCGGCGGCACCTCCCGCACCTCGTCGAACAGGCCCCGCAGGAGGGCGAACTGATGGCCGAGGATCGCGTCCGGGTCGAGGGCCGCGATCATCGTGGAGCCCCGCCCCGTCGCGAGGTTGTTCAGGCGGTGGAGGAACCGCGCGACGGCGTCGAAGCCGACCGTGTGGACGAGGAGGTCGACGTCGTCGACAAGGACGACGGTCGCGGGGTTCTCCTTCACGAACCGGATGACGGTGTGGAGGACCTCGAACTCGAGGGCCCGGGGGCGGACGGCCCGCTCCCCCTCCGCGGAGGTGAACCAGAGGATCGGCGTGCGCTCGAGCCCGTATCGCTCCTGGAGCTTCGAGGGGTGGACGCCGGAGAGGCAGAGGCCCGGGACCCTCGACACCAGGTCGCGGAATGCGGTGAAGGGGGCATCGCGGTCGCGGGAGAGGAACAGGTATGCGAGCCCGGGGGAGAGCGAGGGCCCGCGGGCCGACCCCGGCTCCGTCACCGCGGGGATCTCCAGGAACTTGAACCGCACCTCGGACGCGGATGCGGCGATGGCGACGGCGAGCATGTAGATCGACGCGAGCCCGAGGTTCCCCGGGGCGGACGTGTACAGCGGCCAGAACACCTCGGTCGCCGTCGCGGACACGGCGGCCGCGGCGAGCACGAGGACGACCGCCCGGCTCCGGCGGCGGACCTCCGGGCTCCGACTCCGGAGGTACGCTCGGAGCAAGACGACGACGGCGAGTGCGAACCACGCCTCGTACAGCAGCGCCGCCGCGGGATACGCGAACCCGACGCGCGCGACGGGACCGAGGGGGCCCTCGGCCACGCCGGTGACGACCACGTTCGTCCCGGCGACGAGGGGCGCGACGACGGCGGAGACCGCGTACACGATCGGGAGGCGCCACCAGGGGCCGAGGAGGGCCCGTCCCCGGGCAAAGTTGAGGGCGAAGTGGAGGAACGTCCCCGACGTGAGGGCGATCCCGACCCACTGGAGGCGGATCCAGGGGTCGAGGGCCGCGAGCGACGCCGCCGGGGCGAACCGCACGATCGCCTCGCCGAGGTCCCACATCGCGAACGCGGCGGTCAGGAGCATGAACGGGAGGCGGGAGGGCGTCCGCGGGACGCGGGCGATGATGAACACGGCGAGCAGCGTCGTCGCGAAGAGGCTCGCGGCACTGGCGAACGCCCAGGGATTCATCCGGCCTCCTGTCTAGTCCGTGACGATCTCGAACCGCCCCTTTTGGACCAGGAGCGGATAGTAGTCCATGTCATGCTCAATCCCCCGCATCTTGAGGATCGCGATGAACCGCCGGACGCTCGTCGTCAGACCGA
>VBML01000117.1 GCA_005878915.1 Methanobacteriota archaeon
TCATCGCGAAGGAACGGCCCGACGGGATCCTCAGCGGGATGGGCGGGCAGACGGGGCTGAACCTCAGCTCCGAGCTCGCGGAGAAAGGAATCCTCAAGAAGTACGATGTCGAGTTGCTCGGCACCCGGCTCGAGGCGATTGTTGCGGGGGAGAACCGCGAAGCGTTCGCCGAGCTGATGCGGACGATCGGCGAGCCGATTCCCCGGAGCCGCGCCGTGACCACGGTGGAGGAGGCGCGGGCCTTCGTCGAGGACCTCGGCGGCCTCCCCGTCATTGTGCGGGCCGCATACACCCTTGGAGGGACCGGGAGCGGAATCGCCCACAATCCGGAGGACCTCGAGCGGATCGTCTCCATCGGCCTCGCGTACTCCCGCATCCGACAGGTCCTCGTCGAGGAATCCGTGGAGGGCTGGGAGGAGTTCGAGTACGAGGTCATGCGGGACGCCGCGGACAACTGCATCACGATCTGTTCCATGGAGAACGTGGACCCCATGGGCCTGCACACGGGGGAGTCGATTGTCGTCGCGCCCGCGCAGACCCTGAGCGATGTGGACCACCAGACGCTCCGCGCCGCCGCGATCCGAATCATCCGCGCGCTGAAGATCGAGGGCGGGTGCAACATCCAGTTCGCGGTCCAGCCGGAGACGCGGGAGTACCGCGTGATCGAGGTGAACCCCCGGGTGTCGCGGTCCTCCGCGCTCGCCTCGAAGGCGACGGGCTACCCGATCGCCCGGATCGCCGCGAAGATCGCCGTGGGCCTCACCCTCGACGAGATCCCGAACCCCGTGACGGGAAAGACGATGGCCGCGTTCGAGCCGACGATCGACTACGTCGTCACGAAGATCCCGCGGTGGCCCTTCGACAAGTTTCCAACGGTCGACGCCCGCATCGGGACCTCCATGAAATCCACCGGCGAGGTGATGGCGATCGGCCGGACGATCGAGGAGTCGTTCATGAAGGCCCTCCGGTCCCTGGAGGTCGGCAAGGTCGGCCTCGAGGCGGAGCCATGGTCCGACGACGACCTCGTCCGCGAGCTGCGGCAACCGACGGACAAACGAATCTACGCGGTTGGGGAGGCCCTACGGCGGGGCTACGCTCTCGAGAAGATCGCAGCCCTCACGGCGTGGAACCCCTTCTTCATCCGAAAAATCGCGAACCTCGTCGCGATGGAGGAGACGATCAAGAAGCACCCGCTCGACAAGGGCTCGCTGGGGGACGCGAAACGGATGGGGTTCGGGGACGAGTACCTCGGTCTCCTGGCGGGCGCGAAGGAGCACCGGGTCCGCGAGCTACGACCGAAGGCCACGTACAAGATGGTCGACACGTGCGGCGGGGAGTTCGAGGCCCGCACGCCCTACTATTACTCCACGTACGAGGCGGGGGACGAGGTCGTGCCCCTCGCCGGGAGGAAGGTCCTGATCGTGGGCGCGGGCCCGATCCGGATCGCACAAGGGGTCGAGTTCGACTACTGCACGGTGGCGGGGATCTTCGCCCTCCGCGAGGAGAGCGTCGGCGCGATCATCGTGAACAACAACCCGGAGACCGTCTCGACGGACTTCGACATCTCGGACCGGCTGTACTTCGAGCCCCTCCTCCTCGAGGACGTGCTGAACATCATCGAGGTGGAGAGGCCATGGGGCGTGATCCTGCAGTTCGGCGGACAGACCTCGGTCAATCTCGCGGTGCCCCTCCAGGAGGCGATCGACCGGATGGGGTTGGAGACGAAGATCCTCGGGACGCCGCCGGAGTCGATCGACGTCGCGGAGGACCGCCGGAAGTTCGAGGCCCTCATGCGAAAGCACGGGATTCTCCAGCCGGAGGCCGCCACGGGGTTCTCCTTCGAGGAGGTGAAGGGGATTGCCGCGAAGATCGGCTACCCGGTCCTCGTGCGGCCCTCCTACGTCCTCGGCGGGCGGGCGATGCAGATCGTCCACGGCGAGGAGGAATTGGAGGAGTACATGGCCTCCGCCGTGAGGGTCTCGCCCCACCATCCCGTCCTTGTCGATAAATATCTGTCACATGCAATAGAGATCGATGTCGACGCGGTGGCGGACGGGAAGGAGGTCTTCATCGGGGGCATCCAAGAGCACATCGAGGAGGCCGGCGTCCACTCCGGGGACGCGGCGTGCGTCCTCCCGTCGCAGACGCTCCCGCCGAAGCTCCTCGACTCGATCCGGGACATCACCCGGAAGGTGTGTCGCGAGCTCGGGGTCATCGGCCTCGTGAACCTCCAGCTGGCGGTGAAGGGCGACGTCGTGTATGTCCTCGAGGCGAACCCACGGGCGTCCCGCACCGTCCCGTACGTCTCGAAGGCGATTGGCGTGCCCCTCGCGAAGGTCGCGACGAAGGTCATGCTCGGGAGGACCCTCAAGGAACTTGGGCTCCACGGGGAGGCCCGCATCGATCACGTCGCGGTGAAGGCCCCCGTCTTCCCGTTCCAGAAGCTCCCGGGGGTCGACACGATCCTGGGACCGGAGATGAAGAGCACGGGAGAGGTGATGGGGATCGACACGACCCTTGGGCGGGCGTACTACAAGGCGATGCTCGCGGCGGGGAACCCGTTGCCCTCCGATGGGGCGGTGTACATCACGGTGCGCGACGAGGACAAGGAGCCGATCGTGCCGATCGCGCGGAGGCTCGCGGAGTTCGGGATCCGGATCTACGCGACCCGTGGTACCGCCTCGTTTCTGAAGGAGAGAGGCGTCGAGGTCACGACGGTCTACCGGATCAGCGAGCGGCAGTCGCCGGACGCCCTCGGCCTCATGCGGCGGGGCGAGATCAAGCTCGTGATTAACACGCCGACGGCGACGAGCGGCGCGCGGCGGGACGGGTACATGATGCGCCGCCTCGCGGTGGACATGAACATCCCGTTCATCACGACGATCCAGGCCGCGAGCGCGGCGGTGCGGGCGATCGAGGAGGCCCGCCTCGGCGAGCTGTCCGTGAAGACCCTCCGGGAGTTCCATCCAGGAAAGGCTTAAGGCCGCCGCGAGGGAATCGGAGTCCAAATGCGCTGGGCGCGATTGCTCGGCATCTCGCTCTTGATTGTCGGAGGAGCCCTCATTGGAGCGAGCGTCGCAACCGGAGAAGGCAAGGTGTCCCTCATCGTCGTGGTCCCCGTCTTTTGGGCGACGGGCGCACTCGGCTTTCTCGGCATTGGTGCCCTGTTCCTCGGCTTTGCTGTCCTATTGTTTTTCGGGCCCTGGTTCCAAATCGTCCCGTCCGAAACTCCTTCCGCCTCCACACCGCCCCCCGGAGAGCCTGACACCACCGGAGCGAAATCAGCGTCCCCGCGGTACGGTGGCCTCATCGTCGTCGGGCCATTCCCGGTCGCTTTTGGAACCGACCGTCAGCTTACGATGTGGATGCTGGTCATCGGGATCGTCATCGCGGCCGCCTTCGTGATGTTCACCCTCCTTTACCTGGTGAATCAGGTGTGGTTTCCTTCACCCTGACACAGGTCCACGCTGAGCCTTTAATACGAACCGGCTCTTGTCGCGCGCGATGCGAATCCTCGTGACGGACGGCCTGGAGGCGGAGGCGATCGCGAAGCTCCGGGCCGGGCACCACGTCGACCTCGTCGAGGCGGACCCGAAACAACTCCTGGAGATCATCCCGAATTACGACGCGCTTATCGTCCGAAGCCGGACGAAGGTCAGCGCCGACGTGATTGCGAAGGGTGCGAAGCTGAAGGTCATCGGCCGCGCGGGGATCGGCGTGGACAACATCGACGTGAGGGCCGCTACCGGGAGGCGGGTCCCCGTCGTGAACGCGCCGACGGGGAGCACGATCTCCGTCGCCGAGCTCGCAATCGGGCACATGCTCTCCCTCGCCCGCCAGATCCCCGAAGCGGACCGGAGCATGAAGGAGGGAAAGTGGGAGAAGAAGAGGTTCGAAGGCCGCGAGCTCCAGGGGAAGATTCTCGGTCTCGTGGGCTCCGGACGAATCGGTGCGGAGGTCGCGAAGCGGGCCCACGCGTTCGGAATGGAGGTGATCGCTTTTGACCCGTATCTTCCGCCGACCGCAGCGAAGGAGCGAGGGATCCAGCTCGTCGACAGCCTCCCCGCCCTCCTGATGCAAGCGGACTACGTGAGCGTCCACGCGGCTCTTACCGCGGAGACCCAGGGAATGATTGGCGCGAAGGAGCTTGCGCTGATGAAGCGGACCGCGTACCTCGTGAACTGCGCCCGCGGCGAGATCGTGCAGGAGGCGGCCCTCGCGGAGGCGCTGACCATGGGGACGATCGCGGGTGCCGCCCTCGACGTCTTCGAGAAGGAGCCACCGACGGGGAGCCCGATCCTCTCGGCGCCGAACACGGTCCTGACTCCCCACTTGGGTGCTTCGACCCATGAGGCCCAGGCCCGCGCGGGCGGGATCATCGCGGAGCAGGTGCTGAAGGTCCTGCGGGGCGAGAAACCGGACTTCGCGGTGAACCCCGAGGTCTACAGCTGAGACAGTTTGCGGGCGGCCTCGAGGGCGGTAATCTTCTCCCTGTTCGCCAGCTCACGGACCTCGCCCATGATTCGGATGTATTCGTCGTAGGTGCCTCCATACCGACGGAGGATTCGACTGAGGGCCCGCTCCAGCGTCTCCTCCTTGTGAAGGT
>VBML01000118.1 GCA_005878915.1 Methanobacteriota archaeon
ACTCACACCGCTGGACGCCGCATAGCGGATCCCAGCGAACGCCCCAAACACCATGGCCGCCACGATGCACAGGGCCCCCGCTACCGTTCGCCAATTTTTCATTCAGTTCCCCTCCGATGGAGATGAAGTCGCCGGGAGGGACGAGCTGCTTGCAGGGCTGTCCCCTGACCGTCCCGCCGTCCTGGCTCGTTCCCCCAGAGAGTTTCCCCCTCATTCCACGGGGTTAGGTCACGCCGAAAACGAACACGCAGGTTGAGTTACCGAACGCCCACCGGCCCCTGCTGCAACTCCCCTACGCAATGCGCGCATGCCAGCTCGCATGCAACCTCGCTCCAGCACAAACCCCGCCACGATATCCCGGAGCGCCGTATTTAACGCTAACGGCCCTCTGGAGGTATCACGAAGGCCACCATGTACCACACTGTCACCGCACGTCCTGCCACCTCACGGGCAACGAGCAGGGTAGAGTGGAGGATGACCCGAAGCGTGGTGGTTAGATCGTCTATCTAAAACCAAACGTCGCTGGACTCGCGCCTGTGGTGCCCCCGCCTCCTGCGAAGGACAAGCAACACGATCACCGCTAGTCCTGCCGCCAACCCGGCGTCGGAGAATTCAGGGATTGTTGCGACCGTGGCGCGTCCCGCATCGTTCTCCCCCGTATCGTCCCAGAAAGGGCCGCCGATCACCAGGACAAACCGTGGGTCGTTGGCCTTCCGTCCGCCCGCCAAGGCGTGGCCGAACTTCTCCGTGGCTTGCCCGGTGAGGGTCTCGTCGACGCTCTGGTCGGACAGCGGGTTGTTGAAGACGTACACGCGGCCCGTGTTTGACGAGGATGCCTCCGCGCCGACGACGGCGTCGGCGGTGCCATCGCCGTAAACGTCGGCGATGAGTACAGAGAACCCGAACTTCTCGCCGGCCGACTGGCTCCCCACGGTCACACTCGCGGTCTGGTTCGTGTCAAGCCCGGTCCCGTCGGATTTCGCGAGATAGATGTACGCGGCCCCGTTGCTCGAGGAAAGGAAGGGGGCGCCGGCGAGGACGTCCGAATACGTGTCGCCATTTAGCCGGCCCACAGCGACGGCGCGCCCGAATTGTGACCCTGCGGTCGTGTGTATGATCGTCTTGTCAGGGGTCTTCGTGCCCGACCCGGTCAGGGAGGAACCCTTGAACAAACTGATTCTACCAAACGTGTTTATTCCCGCCGTGACGGTGGTCTCGCCGACGATGAGGTCGTCCTTCGTGTCGCTGTCGATCTGCCCACTCGCCATGGACATTCCGAAGTGTCCCTTCGTGTTATTGAAGGGTGCCAATGTGAGGTCCGGGGTCGGCTCATACGAGTTGAAGGGGGAGAAGTACACGTATGCTCGCCCGTTCGCGTTGCTAATGTCCGGATACGCGGGGCGGCCGATGACGAGGTCCGCGCCGCCAGATCCATCGAAGTTGCCCGCAGCGAAGGAGGTCCCGAAACTTCCGTCCGTCTCGGACGACGGCAGCGGGACGGTCACGTTCGCCGTGGTCACCGTGCCGGGCCAGGATGCGCGTCCATAGAAAATCAGCGTGGGGCCGCCGTTTTGTTGCCCCACGACCGCGTCGTCAATTCCGTCATTGTTGAGGTCACCGATTGCAGCTCCGTACCCCATATCGTAGTTCGTCGTCCCGTTCCCTTTGAGGTTCACGTTGGGACTCGAGGAACTCGCGTTGAACGGCCCGAAATAGATGTATGCAAGCCCCGCATCGACGGCGTCCTTGTCGTTTAAGGGCGCCCCCGTGAGGACGTCGACATACCCGTCCGCGTTCAGGTCCCCGGCGGCGACAGACCAGCCCATGTTCTCTCCCGCCTGGCTGTTGGGTCCGTTGTTCGAAAGCGTGAAGGTGGTCGATGGGTCGATCCTCACCGGGTATTCCGCGGCCGCTAGAGCCGCGGCGGGGCATACGGTGTCGAGGCGCCCCGCCGTCGCCGTATCATACCAGCATTCGGTCACGCGGGAAGCCGCGTCCATCGCGAAAGGCGCGGGGAATCGCGCCGCGGTCTCGCCCTCTACGACAATCTCGTAATCGCCTGTCCCGCCAGATGTTCGCGTCGCTAGAGAATCGGAGGGACCAAGCAGGGACGCCCCGCCCGAGAGAGTGAGCGAGAATCGAATCGAGAAAACATCAAGCGTAGCCGATGGAGGCGCGAGCAGGACTAGCTCCTCCTTGAAGGCGCCGGGGCCGAATGCGTACCGCATGAATGCGGGTGTGTTGCCCACGTGCATCTCGTACGAAGCGTACGAACCTGCCATGACGAGAGGGGCTGCGGACAGGGGCAAGGCGACCATGTCGAGCCCCTCCCCGGAAGCGATTTCGGCCAGGTTCCAGCTCACGGAGAAGCGGTCCGTCGTAACGCGGAAGACCTCGGATGAGCGCAGGTCCATGGGCAGCACGACCGAGTAGTCTCCCTCATCCAACGACGCGCCGTCCGGCGACCGGGTCGCCGAGCGGGTCGCGCCCCCCGCGAGATCGGAGCCGCCTCTCCAGTCCCGAAGGTCGATGACGACGCGCGCGCCGGTCACCGGCGCGGAGGGGAGCGATGCGAGGAGTTCAATCTGCCTCGTCCCGAGCGCGAAGTCCAGGTCGCCGCTCGGCGTCCATGACCACGCGCCCGGAGTTGATCCTGAAAACCTCAAGAGCTTGGAGGTCCGCGCGACCCCGTGCCGGCCGACAATCTCCACGAGCCAATCGGCGCCGACGGACACGCCGTAGCCTGTCGAGGAAGCGCCGTCGCTGTCGATGAACACGCGGAGGGTGTCGTCTCCCCGAAGCGATCGGGGGACCCCTGCCAGGCTGGCAGCGGCGTGCTCCGGCGGTTGGTTTCTCCGATTCGTTACAGGGACGAGGCCGCCATGGAAGAGACCGCCGACGACCCGGGCGTACACGGCAACCGCGTTCCCCGACCGGAGGGAGTCGTAGGCAGCGATGTCGATCGCTTCGTTCCCGCGCGTCGTCGGCTCGCCGGTCGCGTCCAGGGCAGGGAGGGGCCAATCCTCGAACCCGCCATCGATCACGATGCCCGACGGGACCGGCCCGACGTAGGAAACGTCGCGGTCCGCGGCGACGGAGGAAAGGGATACGGTCGCGTTCGGTGCGTCAACGTCCCGGTCCGTCGTGATGACCAGGCCGAGGGTCCCCGGGGCCGTCGCGCTGGCCTCGGCCGACACGCGGAGGGTCGTCCCCGCTACGCCGACAGTGAGAGAGGGTCCAAGATTGAAGGTGAAGCTGCCGTCGCCGCTCGGCTGCGCTGTCGCGAGGGGGATCTTGGAAGCATCATGAAGGACCGCGGTCTCGAGGGAGGATGTCGGCAACGTTCCCGTCGCCGCGATGCGGATGGATCTCACGCTGACGTCACCGATGGGAGCGCGGAGATGTAATTCCAGTAAGTCATCCGCAGCGATGAGGTCCACCGGCGCAATGCTGCGCTGTTCCACGATGAGGGCCCGCCGACCGGGGCTGATGGCAAAGTCGCTCGTGTCTTCGCGGCCGTCGTAGGAGAAGGCCTCGAAGGAGGCCCGGAGCGCCGAGCCATCGCCGTCCCGCGGGAGCAGGATCGAGGATTCGATCGCGAACTCGATCCGGTTCGCCTCGGTTCGCCCGACCGCGGTGAGGACCTCGCCGCCGGGGCTCCACGAAGACCAGTTCGCGGAGTCCCTCCCCGAGAACGTGTACGCGGACGCGGTCACGAAGGCTCCCCGAGTTCCCATGATCTCGATGAGCGTGTCCGCGCCGAGGTCGTTCGCGAGGTAGCCCGACGCGGCGTCCCCGTCCGCGTCAATGAACATTCGAATCGCATCCGTTTCCAGGCCGTCGGGGCTTCCCCGGAGCAGCGGCCCGCGGGTTTCGACGTACCCGAAGAGGCGGTCCGGCGTCATTCGAACGCCCGCTTCCACGAGGTCGATCGAACCTGGCAGCGCGGGATCGGTGGAGAGAGGTGCGATGTCCGACCGCGTCCAGTCGCCGAAGACCCCGTCGATCCCCGACACGTTGCGGCTGGCGAGGTCGGGGAAGAAGAACGGGAATGCGAGGAGGGAAGCCGCGATGATCGGGATGAGATACACCCGCCAGACCCGCCGTTGGCTCTCGGAGCGGAATCGCCTCGCACCGAGGCCGTTCGTGAATCCGTTCCCGTTCGTGAGGCCATTCGTCAGCCCTCGGCGCAGGGTGACCAGTCCGTTCGTCAGTCCGTTCGTATGTCCGAGCCCGTTGGTCAGTCCGTTCGTACGGCCCAGTCCGTTCGTCAGTCCGTTCGTGCGGGCAAGCCCGTTCACGCGGCCCTCGGGCGCGATGGGCAATCCGCTCTTCCGAGTCCCCGCCAGACCGTTCGTGAGGCCCCTCCGGGTGGGTTCCGGCAGCGGGGGAGGTCCCTCCTTTTCCGGGGCCGGCGGGGGCACCGTGGTTTCTGGAGGAATGGGCTCCGGCGCACTCGCCTCTAGGGGCGCACCGGGACGGCCGACGCGCCTGCCGAGGGCTTCGATGTAATCGAGGACCTCCGACTCCCCGGGTTGCCGGACCGGACGTGGGCTCTGGCACGTCGGACAAACAGCGGCGCCCGCGGGGATGATCGACTTGCACACGGGGCACTCGATGTCCGCGTCGGGGCCGACCGCCTTTCCAGAGATTTCGAGGGCGAGTCTCCCCCCGTTCGAAATCAGGTCCAGGTGGGAGCGCGGCAGCGGAGTTCCCCCGATCGCGATGACAGCGAGACCGAAACCGGAGGGCTTCAGCGGTCGGAGATCCAAGACGATGTCGACGGCCTCGACGAGCGCGGGCGCGACTCCGTGAGCGCGGGGCACGACGAGGAGGGAGAGGGCGCCCAAGACGCGCGCGAGTTCGGCGATGCCCCTCGAGAGGTCGTCAAGGGGGAGGGCGCTCAGCGACTCGGGGAGGGTCACGCACAGATCGACGACGATCCGGAGGCTGGGCAGGGTCTTCGCGGCGGCGGCCCCCGAGAGCGCGGCCTTGACCGCATCGAGTCCCGCCGGACCGCCGTTCTTGGGGGCAGCGGCGTGCATCCACTCAAGGGAGATGAGACGACCCTCGGCGATCGCCGACTCGGCGTCGAAGCCCATGTTGCCCAAGCGTCGCGCGAGGTCCCGGAGGCCCGCCTCCGAGGCGAGGAGGATGGAGACGTCCGTATTCTGGAGGCCTTCCAGGATGAACTGCGCCGCGAGCTGGTCCTTTTCCTCCGTCGGGGGCCCGAGAAGGAGCACGGTCCCCGGCTTCGGGATCTCCTCGGGGACGAGGACATCAAAGCCATCGATTCCCAGACGACTCATCGCCCGGCTCCCCCATGGGCGCACGCGGTAATCGCGGTCCTCTCCTTCTCCTCGTTCCCCCGCGGCGGGCCCCGACGGCCCTTGGCCGCCGGCGGTTCGATGATCCGCGACCGCGGACCCAGCCCGCCCTCCGTCGCACGAGACCCGGCTCGTGTCCAACGGATGGGAACGCATACAGGTTTGGACCCGCTAAGAACTTTTCCCAGTCGCCCCGGCCAGCCCTTGGCAATCGGTGAAGGAATCAATCGCGAGCCCGGGTCAAAGGGTTCATTACGCGGCCTGCAGGTCCGCAGGAGATGCGGGTGCCCCTGGGCTCCAAGTCCATCGACGCTCTGCTCGGGGGTGGGTTCGAGGGCGGGTGCATCACTCTCGTGTTCGGCGAGGCGGGGAGCGGGAAGACGAACATCTGCCTCCAGGCCGCGCGGAACGTCGTGCGGGCGGGCAAGAAGGTCATCTACATCGACACGGAGGGAGTGTCGATGGAGAGACTGGAGCAGATCTGCGGGGACGACTTCGAGGTCGTGGCGAAGAACATCCTGTTCTCGGAACCGTACTCATTTGATGAACAGGAGGTCCTGATCGAGAAGGCCGTGAAGATCACGGAGTCGAGCCCGGAGGTCGGGCTCATCGTGATTGACAGCGCGACGATGCACTACCGGCTCACCCTTCGAGAGGAGGCACGGAGGGACGACCTCCACATGCTGACGCGCCAGATCGCGAAGCTCGTCAAGGTCTCCCGCAAGGTCGGAATCCCCGTGATCGCAACGTCCCAAGTGTACACGGACATCGAGACGGGCAGGTTCCTTCCCCTCGGCGGTCACATGCTGATGCACTCCGCGAAGACGATCGTCGAGCTCGCAAAGACGGGGCCGAGCACGCGGGTGGCGAGACTCATGAAGCACCGGAGCGTCGAGGAGGGGCGCACGGCGAAGTTCCGTCTCACGGCCCGCGGGGTCGAGGACTAGGAGACCCGCAGGATCTGGACTCGCGCGAGGAGGACCAAGAGGTCCTTCGCGGCGTCATCGTGGAAGTGCACAACCTCGAGGGCGCCGCTCGGGCCCGGGCATTCGCTCCATCGCCATCGCGAACAGACGCGTCCGCTTCCCGTTCCTGATGTCCCCCGTCGAGGAACCGCCGATCTCGGATCGGACGATCCCCGCCCCGAGGAGGTCGTCGCGATCTTGGAACGCCGTCGAAAGGTGCCGGGCGTACGTCTCGAGGGCGGCCTGTTCCCCGGGGTCGGCACCTGCAAGCACCGCGGCGGTCGTCGCCGCGGCCACGTACAGCCGGCCGGTCTTCCGCTCGCTCATCCGCTCGTACTCGCTCTCCGTGATCCGCGGGGCGATCTCGAAGTCGATGTCCAGACCTTGGCCCTCGCTCAGGATGAGGTCAACCTCCGTGAGCTCCTCCAGGAGACGTTCCCGCACGGTTGCACCGAGGCCGCTTGCCCGCTGAATCGCGCGCTCGGCCAGCGATCGGATTCGGAGAGCGTCGAGGATGGCCTGCGAGCCGCCGTACCGGGATTTCCGGTCGCGAAAGAGGATCCCAGGGTTCGAGCCGTCCTTCCCGCGGTACAGCTGCGCGTTCGCGTGCCATGCAGCGGGCAGCCGCCGGCGGCGGACGTCTTCGTCCATGATGTCGTCGAGGAAAAGGGTATAGAGATGGTACCACTCGAGCCACGTCGCGGCGTGGGCGACGATCGGTTCTGCCGTGCGACCGCTCAGGCCCTCGTAACCGGATACCGCGAGTGCGAAGCGATACCGCTTCCCCGCGAGCAGGATTCGCGCGTTCCGGTTCAGGGTGCGGGTCGAGGGGAACCTCGACTCCCGATGCTCCCCCAGGTACGTCCTGAGCTGGCCCCGAATCTCCTCGTTGGAGCGATCGCGGTACGGGGCGATGAGCCTCTCGAGGCGGGACAGGGTGGCGAGCGGCACGCGCTCACTCCTTCCCGAGGTCGATCCAGTCCGAGGTCGGACGATTCACGATGCAGCGAACCCCCCGCAGCTCTCGGAGGTTCGAGGCCCCGACGAGGAACATGGCGGCCTTGAGCTCGGCAATCACCGCGTGCAACTCCTCCGCCACGGCACCGGCGCCGACCTTCGCAGCTTCGAGCATCGGCTTCGCCATCCCCGCCGCGCTCGCGCCGAGGGCGATTGCCTTTGCAACATCGAGGCCGGACCGGACGCCCCCCGTCGCGACGAGGGGGAGGCCGACGTTCGCGAGGACGACGCTCGCGGGTGTGGGGATCCCCCAGTTCCAGAACGTCGCGCCGAGCCGTTCCTTCAACGACTGCGCCTCCTTCCGAGCGCGATAGTATTCGACCGCGGAGAAGCTCGTTCCCCCGAGGCCGCCCACGTCGATCCCCTTCACCCCCGCCTTCTTCAGGAGGAGCGCGACCTCGCGGGAGATCCCCGCGCCCGTCTCCTTCGCCATAACGGGCAGTTTCAGGGCGATTTTCGACACAGAAGCGATCACCCCCCTCGCGCGGCGGTCGCCCTCGGGCTGGACGACTTCCTGGAGGAAGTTCAGATGGACGATGAGGACGTGGGCGTCGACCATCGCCATCGCGCGGCGGGCGTCGTCGAGGCCGTACGCCCGCTTTCCCTCTTGGGGGATGAGCTGCGGGGCCCCGAGGTTCGCGAAGCGCAGTGGGACATCATAGTCCTTCACGACGGCGTACGTGTCCACCAGCTCGGGCTTCTCGAGCGCCGCACGCTGCGAGC
>VBML01000119.1 GCA_005878915.1 Methanobacteriota archaeon
ATGGTCCGTGTCGCAGGACTCGGGGTCCTCTCCGCCGACAAGCTGCGAGCGAACCTGGGTCGCAGGCTCTCTGTTGGAGACCGCTCTGTCCTTGTCCTTCCCGCGAACCGGAGGGACCGGATGGAGGGGCTGGACCGCAAGGCCCAAGTGATCGGACCGAAGGACGCCGCGGCGATCTTGTTCCAAGCCGATGTCTCCCCCGGGGCGGTGGTCGTCGAGGCTGGCGTCGGATCCGCATGGCTCACGGTGGCGCTCGCGGGCGCCGTCGGCCCCCGAGGTCGAGTCATCTCCTATGAGGAGCGCGGGGACTTCGCGGATTTCGCGAAGGCGAACCTGCAACGGTCCGGCTTCCTAGACCGCGTGGAGATTCGGGTTGCCGACATCGCGGCGGGAATTCCGGACCGCGACGTCGATGCGGTCATCCTTGACCTCCCGGACCCTTGGACAGCCGCCCGTGCCGCTTGGGAGGCGCTACGGATTGGCGGGTCGATTGCGACATTCCTCCCGAACATTGAGCAGGTGCGGCAGACCGTGGAGGCCCTGCGGGGACTCCCGTTCGTGGAGGCTCGTACGGTCGAGATCCTCGAGCGGGATCTCGAGGTCAACGAGACGGGGACGAGGCCGTCGTTCGCACCCCTGGGTCACACCGGCTACATTACCACCGCCCGCAAGGCCCTCGACAAGTTCTTGTAGGCCTTCGCTTCCAGCGGCCTTGATGGCGGCTGATTCTCTTACGTTCTCGATCGCGACCTTCGTCGCGATTATCGCAATCGTGAACCCGCTCGGCGCGACGACGTTCTTCGTCGCCCTCACGAAAGGGTACGACCCCCGGCTCAAGCGGCGCGTGGTCGACAAAGCGGTCCTCGCGGCGACCCTTACCCTCGCCCTGTTCGCGTTCGTCGGGAACTACATCTTCGCGTTCTTCGGCACGTCAATCCCCGCCTTCCGCATTGCCGGGGGGGCCCTCCTGTTCAGCGTCGCGTACTCCATGTTGCAGGGGGAGCGGCCGAAGAGCCAGCTCACCCTCCAGGATCGCACGGAGGCCTTGGAGAAGGAGGTCGTCGGCGTGGTCCCGCTCGGGATCCCCATGCTCGCCGGGCCGGGAGCCATCACGACGGTGATGGTCCTCATGGCCGACGCATCCGCCCCTTTCGACTTGATTAAGGTCTTGATCATCATCGCGTCCGTCCTTGTGACGATGGGGGTGACATTCGGCCTGCTCCGCAACGCGGACCGAATCTTCAGGCGGATGGGGCGGATGGGCGTATACGCGTTCACCCGGATCATGGGGCTCGTCCTCGCCGCGATTGCCGTGCAGTTCATCATCCTGGGCGTGCAAGGCGCGATTGTTCTCTACTTCACGTGAGCGGGATCGGTGTCTCGCGCACGGGTTGGATCACCCGCGGAGAAAACCTCGTGAATCGCTCGGGATGCTCCGTGTGAACCGGGATGACGACCTTCGGCGCAATCGTGCGCACCATGTCCCCGACCTCGGCCTCGGACATGTGGCCGCTTGCATGGTACTGATACCGACGGAGCTTGCAGAACCGCACCCAGTTTCGGAGGATCCGTTCGACCTCGTCATCCTCTTCGATCGGCTCGCTCTTCGAGTGGATGAAGGTCGTGCCGGGCGCGGGCTGGATATCGATGAGCTCGTTGAGCGTCCAGAAATCGAGCTGGAGTAGATAGTCGCTCTGATGGCGGTTCACATCGTCCGACGTAACCACGCGGTCCCCGAGTTGCCGGAAGAGATCGGACTCCCAAGAGGGCTGCTTGTCGAATCGCCGGTCGTACACGAGGATGTCGTGGTCGCGCAGGACGTCGGGCACGGAGATCCGGGCATCGCGGCGGAGCGAGAGGAGGAGGTGCGCAGCCTTCGATTGCAGGACATACTTTCTCTCGACCGCCTTCGCGACCTCGAGGAAAGTCCGCATGCGGTCCACATCGCGGGGGTAGAACGTCGCGATTACCAGCTTCCCCTTCGACCTCCCGGCGGTGTCGATACTCTTGTCTCGAACATCGGCCTCGGAAGAGGATTGCCTCGGGTCCTTCGGGGCGACCCGAGTCCCCTCGGTGATCAGGGCGACCGGTTTCTCGCGCGCCGCGGCCTCGATGAACTCTCGCGTCATCTCCGCGTGGGGACCGTGCTGCCGGAGATCCCCCGTGTACGCGATCGTCCCCGCCTCGGTATTGAGGAGGAATCCGTACGCAGCGGGGGCGGAGTGATCCACATGGACCGGGGTTACCTCGACGCCATCGACGCGAATCCTTCGTCCCGTTCGGAACGTCCGGTAGTCGTGCTCCTCCAAGTTGAACCTCCCCGTTTCCTCCCAGGACTCCAGCATGATCTTCGTCCCCTCCCCCATGTGGACGGGGATCTTCGGGTCCAAAAACTTCAAATGGTTCGTGTGGTCGAAGTGGATGTGGGAGATGAACACCGCCGAGAACCGCGCGGGCTCGTAGTCGAAGCGAGCCCCCTCGAGCCACTCCGCGGAATACAGTCCAGGAAGGCGGGGCAGAAGGTTAAGGGCGAAGTAGTCCCGCAGGCCGAATCGAGAACGGAAGTCGAGGAACTCCCCGAAATACTCCGACCCGAATCCGAACGACTGGCCCATGTCGAGCCAGATCCGGGCGTCCCCGTCCTCGACGAGGACCTTGTTCCCGCCGATCTCGTTGACCCCTCCGTAGCACGTGACTCGCGTCATGTCCCTCCGCGCTCGATTCGCCGCCTCAGGGTTGCTCGACGACCTGGGCCACGATGACGTCCTTCACCGCGCGCATCGCCTTGAATCCGAGGATCAAGCGGCCCTGGACGTCGGTCTTGAACCACCGCACCTCGACCGTCTCCGCGGGCTGCACGAGCAACGATTCGATCTTCCCCGTCCGCGTGTCCATGATGCAGTCGACCAGGACGCCGAGGATGTCGCCGTCGTCGGTCATCACGGTCTTCCCTTTGAGCTCGGTCGCGAACATCTTCGCCGTGCGGTTCCCCGGCCGGGTATTCGGAGGTCGTTATTTCTTCGTTGTCCCTCGCGGGGCCCGGCACGATGGGCTCCGCGGAGGTTCCGAATCGAGGATCCGAGGACTCTGGCGTCATTGTCGTCGTTCTCCCCCAACATGGGAAGTCTTGCTGCGGCGATATGCTCTCCTCAAACCGTCCTATACCACATCGAACTATGGTTCGCCAACTTTCTTATACCGCCACCTTCGTTGAGCGGTCCCGCTCCCCCGCGGGAGGGATTTCCAATGGAGAACGTCGTTATCGACCCCGCTTGTTTCATCGGCCTCGTCACCTCCGCCGTCGAGGCCTACAATCGGGAGACGAACGGCTTCCTCATCGGGGCGGAGCGGTCTCGGAAGGTGCTTCGGACCCCGCGGGAAGTGGCCGTCCTCAAGGCCGCGTATCCGATCCAGACCGCGGACCGCAAGGTGAATTGGGTCGCGAACGGCAACACGCGCGCTTTCGAGCGGGCGCGTCGGTCGGTCGCGAACGCGTATGGCGGACTCGATCTCCTCGGCGGGTACCACAGCCACACAGGCGCCGACGCGCACGCCGGGCTGTCGCCCCTCGACCTCGAGTACATCTTGGACGAGTTCCACGTCATGAACCGAGGACGTGAGGAACCCGAGTATGACCGGTGGTTGGAGCTCGTCCTCGCGATCCGCCGACGGGAATACACAACGCGTCACGAAATTCGGTGGACGCTCCGTCACTTTCCGAGGAAACTGGGGACCCATGTCGTGTTGGAACCGAACATCGGCTTCGACATCACGATGGGCGGGTATTGGGTGTATTGCCAGCGGAACGGACGCCCGGGCGCCTTCGAGCTTGCGGGACGGCAAGAGGCACGGCTCCACGCCCCCTGGTTCGTCCCCCGCTAGCGATTCGCCTGGAGCACCTGCATCCGGCTCATGATCGCTTCCTCGACCTTCTTGGGGTCGCGCACGGAGGCGATCTGGACCGTGTCGTCCCCCGTGTCGATGACCAGGGTGCCGATCCCCAAGACGCGATCGATGATCCCCTGATGCATCTGCACGCGCTCCAGTTGCCGATAGGGGACGACGGTCTCGGTCCTTCTCAGGATGCCTTCCCTGCGAATCACACGGAAGTCCGTGACCTCGTACCGAGTCGACGCGCGCTTGTACTCCGCAATCAGCCACAGGAGGACGGCAAGGAACAGCAGGAACCCACTCCCAGCGTTCCGGAGGGCCTCCCGCCCAATGACCGAGGTCGAAGGGAGTAGGTAATTGAAGAACCAGAGCGAGAAGGTCGCGATGAGGAGGAAGATGATCCCCACGTAATACCGAAGGACAATGATACGAGACGGCCGGATCGAAAGGAGGGTCTTCTCGGGGCCTTGCATGGTGTCCGTCCCGCGAAGCGGGAAGGTCATCAAGAAGGTATCGCCCGAAGCCCACGGACGACGCTAGGGGGGGTCGATTCATATAGTCCGATGACGCTTCGGACCATATCCGGGGTGTGGCGGGGTGACGGTTCTCTTCGGGACGCTGGGCTGGCGGCCGCAGAGCCTGATGCCTTCGATCAAGTCGACGGAGAACCTGGAACGCATCGTCTTCTACCATAGCGCACACGAGAAGTCTCGCACCGCGAGGTCTCGCGTCATGGAGTATTGCACGACCCTCGGCGTCCCGGCAACCCCCCACGAGCTCGGCGATGCGTTCAACCTGTTTCAGATCGCGGGTAAGATCCGGGACGATGTCACCAAGGCCCGAAAGGAGGGAGGCGCGATTCGGTTCAACATCGCGGGCGGAACCCGCCTCATGAGCAGCCCCGCACTGCTCGTCCGCATCCTCGAAGGCATCCCTACAACCTACGTCCACGATGAGACGGGGGAGGAGATTCAGCTCCCCCTCTTTCGGCTGAACTACGCGGATCACCTGTCGGGGAAGCAAAAGGAGATCCTCGCATACCTCGTCGCCCACCGGGATCACCCGCCAAACGAGACGTCGCTGGCAAAGGCGCTCGGAGTTCACAAGAGCACGATGAATCATCACGTGCAGCAGCTCGTCGCGAAGGGGGTCTTGGACGTCGTGCCGGATCCCAAAGACACGAGGGCCCACCTGATCCGCGCGGCCCCCGGAGTGGAGCTCCTCGTGGGCTGAGGTCATGACGGACCGTGTCCTTGTCTCGACGTTCGGCTTTGATGAAGAGAAGGTCCTCCGCGCGCTCCGGTCCATTCCGTACGAGAGGCTCGCCGTCCTTGCGGGCGGGAAATCCCTGAAGGAACCCGGCCTTCGCCGACTCGAGTCCGCCGAGAGAGCGGCGGGGGGGAGCCTCGAGGTCGTCGTCGTCGACCCGTTCGATTTCCGTTCGTGCTTCGAGGGGGCCCTCGGGGTCATCGAAAAGCACCGCCGAGCGGGGCGCGAGGTCCGCGTGAATGTGAGCGGGGGGACGAAGGTCCTCGCCGACGCCGCCCTGCTCGCCGCGTTCCAGGAGGGAGTGGAGGCGTGGCACTGCGAAGACCGGCCGGTCCGGCTCCCGATCTTGCGGGGCGTGTCCTTCGCGGACCGCCTGAACGTCGCGGACCGGGCCGTCCTGAGGTGCCTTGACCGTCCGAGGCCGTCCACCAAGATCGTCGAGCGGCTCGTCGGGGAGGGTTACTCCAAACTCGCCGCCCAAGCCGCCATTGCCAGGTTACGCGACCAAGGATTCCTTTCGTTGACGCTTCAACACGGGTCGGCGATTGTCGCTGTCGTCCCCGCCGCCGCATGGTTCGCACGAAAGCTGCGCTGACCGTCCAATGCCGATACGAACCGTCCCATAGAACCTCCAAGGCCGGCGGGCCGCTCGTCCCCCTGGAGGAAGGCGCATGGGGAGCCTCGCCAGGAGGGAAGTCGCTTTGCGAACGACCGGTGTCCTTGTTTCCGGCAGTGACGATCGAAGGGCGGTCTCGCTCTTCGTCACGCTGCAGGCGAGGGTGACGGTTTGTCGCCGTCACCTTCCTCCCTTTCGGAGGGACTTGAGACCTGGAATCCCTTAAGTATCAGGCGCTGATGGGCGCGACGGAGAGAGGTTGCAAGCGCGGGTCGAGATCCACCTCAAGAAGGGCGTGACGGACCCGGAGGGAGAGAACGTGTTGAAGGCCCTGAAGCTCTTGGGCTTCTCGAACGTCTCCTCCGTGCAGTCGATCAAGGTCTTTGAAATCCGGCTCTCCGGGCTCACCGCCGCAAGGGCCCGCTCGGCCGTCGACGAGATGTGCAGGAAGCTCCTCGCGAACCCCGTCATCCACGACTATCGGGTCGAGGTACGGGCCGGACGCTAAGATGGCAGGGCGCCGCTAAGGATCTGGACGCGAGAGGACTACGCGTAGCCCCCGAGCCGCTGCCGGGGTTCCACCTTCCACTGGCCCATGTGATCCCGCGACATGAGATCGGACTTCTTCATCTCCCGCTCCGCGGCCGCGATGAAGTCCTCCTGTGTGATCCGATGGCGCTTCCCGCGCTTCAGCGCGTTCCGCATCGCTTGCCGGACGACGTTGAGGATCGAACCGCCGCTAATCGCGTACTTCTTCGCGAGGGCGTCGAAGTCGATGTCCTTCCCGAGGGGCGCCTCCTTCGGGACCAACTTCCGCCAGATCTCCTTCCGGAGGTCGGCGCCCGGAATCTCGAACTCCACGGCGATGTCGATTCGGCGGTCGAGCGCCCGGTCCATGACCCGTGCAAGGTTCGTCGCCAAGACGCAGACGCCCGCGAAGTTCTCGAGATGGTTGAGGAGCACGTTGACATCGCGGTTCGTCCAAGGGGCCAAGGTCATCCCGCGTCGGTGGAACACGGCGTCCGCTTCGTCGAAGAGGAGGACGGCGCCGTTCTTCGCGGCCTCCTGGAACACGGCCTCAATGTTCTTCTCCGTCTCTCCGACCCACATGTTCTCGAGCTGCGCGTAGTTCACGATCATCAGGGGCTTCTTCAGCGCACGGGCGATCGCCTCTGCGGTCATCGTCTTCCCGGTCCCCGGCGGGCCCGCGAAGAGGAGGGAGAGCCCTTTGTTCTTCCGGATGATCTTCCGCATCCCCCACCGCTTGAAGATGAGGCTCTTGTGGCGGATTTCGATCAGGGCGTCCTCGATCGCGTCCTTCGTCTTCGCGCCCATGATGACGTCGTCGAGATCGAACCGCGGCTGGACGAGGGCGTAGAGCTTCGCGCGGTCCGGGCGTTCGTGAACGTGCTCCTCGAGGTGCTCCATCTCCTCCTCGGACTCGTACACCTCGACGCCCGCCTTCAGGAGCTGGACGATCCGCTCCACGTCCTGACGCGAGACGTGCTGGCACGACTCGTTGATCCGCCCGCACTTCGGGCACTTCACAATCCACTTGTCCTTCTCGGCCATGGTGTCATCCCATCGAGTCGAGCGACGACCGGCAGCCGGGCTGCCGCGAATGCGCTATCGTTCCCGCGCTATTTAAGGTTGAGACGACAGCCTCAAGAACGGAACAGCAGACACTCGTGAACCGGTGCCAAGAAAAGATTATGTAGGCCCCAGTATTGACAACGGAGGCAGGCGGGTGGGAGATCGGTACGTTCGGAGGCCGGTGCCCTTTCTTCTCCATGAAATCACGATTCTGAATGCCTCGGACCCCGACCTCGCCGCGGTCAGTAGGGATCTGGGGCTGGCCCTCTCTGTCGACGAGATGAAGCGCATTCAAACTCATTTCACAGAACGGGGGCGGAATCCGACGGACGTCGAGCTCCAGAGCCTCGGGCAAGCGTGGTCGGAACACTGCTGCTACAAGTCTTCCAAGGTCTTCCTCAAGGAGTTCGTCTTCCCTATCCAGACCCCCGATGTGATTGACCGGGGGGACGCGGGAGTGATGGCGTTCGATGCCGAGCACGCGTATGCACTTCGGATCGAGAGCCACAACCACCCCAGCGCCGTCGTCCCGTACGGCGGCGCGACGACGGGGATTGGCGGGATCATCCGGGACGTGCTCGCCATGGGTGCGCAGCCGATTGCGCTTGTCGACCCCCTCCACTTCGGCCCGCTAGACTATCCGTACGACAAACTCCCGCGGGAACTCAAACACCCGAAGTACCTTTTCGGCGGCGTCGTGGCGGGGATCCGCGACTATGGGAACCGCTTGGGGATACCGACGGTGGCGGGGTGCATCGAGTTCGACGAGGGCTACCTCGGGAACATCGTCGTGAACGTCGGATGCGTCGGGTTCGCGAAGCGCTCCCAGCTCCAGAGAAATCGAGTTCGCGAGGTGGGGGATGTCTTCGTCTTGTGTGGCGGTCACACCGGACGAGACGGAATCCACGGCGTCACGTTTGCGAGCGTCGATCTGACGAAGGAAGCCGTCGGTGGATGGGAGGCGGGGGCCGTCCAGCTCGGCGATCCGATCATGAAGGAACCGCTCATCCACGCGGTGATCGAGTCCGCACAGGCAGGACTCCTCCATGGGCTCAAGGATCTCGGTGGCGGAGGATTGAGCTGTGTCGTGGGCGAACTCGCGCTCAACGGCGGATTTGGAGCCGAGGTGGACCTCGAGCGGGTACCGCTGAAGCAGACGGGGCTCGCCCCGTGGGAGATCTGGGTCAGCGAGTCCCAGGAGCGGATGATGCTCGTCGTCCCGCCCGAGAACGTCGAAAAGGTCCTCCGCATCTGTGAGCTGTACGACGTGCCCGCGACGCCCATCGGGCGGGTGATTCCAGAGAAGCTCTGCCGTGTCCGGTACCGCGGGGAGACGGTTCTCGAGATGGACCTCGAGTTCTACGTCAGCGGGCCCGAGTACCGGCGACCCACGAAGGCCCCAAGCCTGTCAATCAAGGACGCCGCGATTCCTCCGGAGCCGCGCGATCTGAGGGCGGTCCTCATGAAGCTCCTCAAGTCCCCCAACATCGCTTCGAAGGAATACGTCATCCGCCAGTACGATCACGAGGTGCGCGCGGCCACGGTGATCCGTCCTCTCCAGGGCGTCATCGGTAAGCAGGCGCACGGTGACGCCGCGGTCCTGAAGCCCCTCGTTGACTCGTGGCGGGGACTCGCAGTATCCGTCGCGTCCTCGGGCGGGTACACGGCCCTCGATCCATATCGCGGCGGGATGAATGCGGTCGAGGAGGTGTGCCGCAACCTCGTTGCCGTCGGCGCCCGCCCGCACGCCCTCTCGAACTGCCTGAACTTCGGGAATCCGGAGAAACCGGAGCGACTCTGGTCCTTGCGCGAGGCGATTCGCGGCATCGGTGCCGCGGCGTCCGCGCTTGGGGTCGCGATCCCCTCCGGCAACGTGTCCCTGTATAATGAGACCGCGGAAGGTCCTGTGCTGCCCACGCCAGCCATCCTTGGCGTCGGCATCGTTGACGATATCCGGAGCTGTGTCACGTCCGACCTCAAGAAGAATGGTGATCGCCTATATCTCGTCGGTTCCACGGGGATCGACCTCGGCGGCTCTGAGTACTACCGGCTCCTTCGAATCGAGGGAGGACTGCCACCGGATGCTGACCTCCCGTCGTCGAAAGCGGCGATGAGTGGCCTCCTTCGCGCGATTGCAGAGAAAGACGTCGCCGCGTGTCACGACCTTTCGCATGGCGGACTCGCCGTGGCCGCGTCGGAGATGGCCCTCGGCGGAGATATCGGCGCCCGCGTCCGAATTCCTGTGTCCGACCTTCGCTTCGATGTCGCCCTGTTCTCCGAGAGCAGCGGTCGGTGGCTTGTGGAAGTCCACCGTGGGCGAGAAGAGCAGTTCCTCCGAACTCTCGCGGCGGTGCCGGTGAGGGAAATCGGCCGCGTCGGAGGGACGGAAGTCGTGTTCACCCGCGGGACTAAGTCAGTCCGTGCCGCCCTCCCCGAACTACGGAGGACATGGAGCGGGGCGATTCCGGACCTGGTGGTGGTCTCATGAAGACCTCCGAGGTCCGCGTCGCTGTCCTCCTGATCGAAGGGACGAACTGCGAGGACGAGTCCGTCGCGTACTTCCGATATCTCGGCGCGAACGCGGAGAAGGTGCACCTGAAGCAGCTCACCGGGGACGCACCGGCCGAACTGAGGAGACGTCTCGAGGACTACGACATCCTGATGATACCGGGAGGGTTCGCTGCGGGGGATTACATCCGGGCGGGGGCCATCTTCGCGGCGCGCATGAAGCGAAGAATCGACCGTGATCTGGTGGAATTCGTCGAAGCAGGAAAGCCCGTGTTCGGCGTGTGCAACGGATTCCAGGTCCTCGTCGAGCTCGGGCTTCTACCCGCCCTAGGGGGGACGATGACGGAAATGCCGGAGGCGGTCCTCGCGATGAACGACTCGGGGCATTACGAGTGCCGGCCGAGCTTCCTGAGACAGGAGAACCGCGGGGGATGCGCGTTTGTGAGGCAGGTCCCTCGCGGTCGCATGCTCCGCGTGATCTCCGCGCATGCAGAGGGCAAGATCATGTTCCCGCGGGGGATCGAGAAGAGAGTCCTGAAGGAACTCAAAAGGAACGACCAGATCGTGTTCCGCTACGTCGACGACAGGGGCCGATACGCCGGATACCCGTGGTGTCCGAGCGGGGCGGTGGACAACATCGCGGCGCTTTGCAACCGCGACGGGAACGTCTTCGGGATCCAGCCCCACCCCGAGCGGTGCTTCTTCCGGTACCTCCATCCCGATTGGACCCGGACAGGGGGCCCGGAGGGGCTCGGCGATGGCAGCGCGATCTTCGCGTCCGCCCTGTCGTACGTGGCGGAGCGGTTCTAGGCGGAGCGACGGATAGGTTCCATCACGTCTTGTTCGCGAACTTGATCGCGTGCTGGGCGTGCTCCCAGGCGTCCCCGAACTCCTCGATCGCCTCTTCGTATTCGAGGTCGCTCCACTCCTTGTATGCCTCTTGGAGCTCCTCCTCCGACTCCTCGATCTCGTGCATCACCTGCTTCGTGTACTTCGGGTTCTTGATTGGCATCTCCTTTGCGTCGTTCAGCGCCGTCAGGGCGAGGAGTTCGTCGGCCTTGACGAGGAGATTCGCGATCAGGTCGCATTCCTTGTCGAGGGCCGCAATCTCGCTGTCCGTCCACTTCTTCGGAGAGAGTCCCCGGCACAGCACGGTCGGCGGGGAGCCGCCATGGTCACCGTCGTGATCATCATCACCGTGGCACCGCTTGTGGTTGTCGTCATCGCCTCCATCCCCCGAGAGGATGCCCGCGTTCGGGCCGCTGTCGTCGTC